>CAYGAW010000057.1:0-3676 GCA_964347945.1 uncultured Anaerolineales bacterium | reverse complement strand
TCCCGTGCAGCGAGATCTCTGACGATGTCGATGGTGAGGTGGCGATTAACTCCCACGTACGCAGCATCGGGGCTTCCCGGTAGATCCTCCACCGAGCCGTAGACCGTGCGCCCCAGGATCTCTGTCTTCTTGGGATGGACCGGCCAGATCTCCCCTTTGTATCCCATGCGATCGCTCTGGCGAATCACCTCTTGGGCCTGCGCACCCCCGAAAACGGCAATGGTGCGCGGTTTCAAAAGACGATCAATTGACATGTGTTGCCCTCCCGCCGTAAGCTTCGCCGTTCACGAACCCCCGGCTCGATTCACCGCCGTAACCCCGGCAGACGCTCAAGGATGATTCTCGCCGTGTCCGAGGTGATTCGTTCTCTTAGATCCGACGTGAACGCTCCTCGTATGACAGTGCAGACAGACCGGTCGGTCTGCAATTTTACCAGACTCTTGACGGATTGGCAAAGCCGTCGAGTGCGCGTGTGGGAACCGCTCCCGCAAAGGTCAGAATTCGCTGCGCGTCGGTGCTGTCATTGAAGCTCGAAGCGAATCACAGATGAGTCGGCGCTTATTCTGAGTCGCCTCGCCGTGTCTCCTGAGTGACTATCTCGAAAGGTTGTTAGAGTGGCCGGCCGGGCAAAGCGCCAGTGTGCTGGCCTTGGTCAATCACGACCACGCCGTTGACCAGGACGTAGGGGATGCCGACGGGGTACTGATGCGGATCAGTGAAGGTCGCCCTGTCCGCGACGGTCTGGGCGTCGAACAAAACCAGGTCGGCCCACGCTCCCTCGCGGACGACCCCCCGATCGGTCAGGCCGAAGCGCTCTGCGGTGACGGAGGTCATCTTCTTCACGGCCTCCTCCAGCGAGAGCACTTTCTCTTCCCGTACGTAGCGTCCCAACACGCGGGGGAACGTGCCGTAGCTGCGCGGGTGGGGCCTACTCTGGGACACGCTGCCGTAGGGAGCCAGGGCGCTGCCATCGCTGCCGACTGCAACGAGAGGATGGCGCATCAGGGTACGGACATTGTCCTCGAGTTGGTCGAAGAATACACCCATTGCCTGCCCCTGGCTGTCCACGATCAGGTCAAAGGCCGCTTCCAGAGGATCTTTTTCCTCGTCTGCGGCAATCTCTGCGATACTCTGGCCTATCACCTCCGGTCGAGCACGGCAATCGCTGACCAGGATGTCGCTCCAGTCGCGCGTGCCGGCGAGCTCCTCCCACTCGGCACGGTTCTCCACCCAGTCCTTCCTGAGGCGGGTCCGCACCTCGGCGTTGCGCAGCCGTTCTGCCACCGCCTTGGTCCCGCCCTCCTGGGCCCAATACGGCAGGATGGCCAACAGCCACGTTGCGCTGGCGGTGTAGGGGTATTGATCGCAACCCACTCTCACCCCCCGCGAACGGGCATCCTCAAGTATGGAAAGCAACCGCTCGACGCCCTCCCAGTTTCGGTAGCCACTCAGCTTGAGATGGGCGACCTCCACTTGCACTTCAGCCTGTTCACCGATCTCAACGGCCTCGGCCACCGCTTCAAGTAGCCGGTCGCTCTCGCTCCGGATGTGGCTGGCATATACGCCGTCCCAGTGCGCTGCCACGCGGGCCAGCCCGATCACCTCCTCGGTCTGCGCGTAGAGACCAGGCGGGTAATACAAGCCGCTCGAGAGGCCACGTGCTCCCTGCTCCATGGCCTCTTGCACCAACCGCTCCATCTCTGCCTGCTGCTCGGTTGAAGGCAGCAATTCATCGAAGCCCAGAACCGCAGCCCGAACATTGTTGTGGCCGACCAAGGGCACCACATTCACAGCGATCCCCGAGCGGCGCAAAAGTTCCAAATACTCGGTCATGCTAGTCCACGTGACGTCCAGGTCAGGAGCACTGAAAGCAGTCCACACCTCCTCCGTAGTCTCGTCTAGCAGCGGGGCCGGCGAGAGGCCACAGTTGCCGATGACCTCCGTGGTTATACCCTGCCGGATTTTGCTCTCCGCCCGGGGATTAGCCAGCAGGGTAAAATCTGAGTGGGAGTGCGGATCAATGAATCCCGGGGCCAAGTGCAGCCCCTCCGCCTGGATCGTGCGCTTCGCCTCTTGCCCCACATCCCTGGCCACCACGGCGATGCGGCCCGCAGCGATCCCTACATCAGCTTTAGAGGCTGGCTTTCCTGTGCCGTCTACCACGACGGCGCCGTTGATCAGAACGTCGAGCATCTGTCTACCCTTCTCGGTGATCTCTGATACCGTTCACGCGTTGCGCTCCAGTCACTAGTCCACAAGGGCTTGATATGTCAGCACCTTGAATTCTTCTCTTATGGGGTAGTATCGAGAGGGCGTGAGCTGGGTCAACAGCAGGCCGACCAACTGCTCCTGTGGGTCGACAAAGAAGCTGGTGCTCGCATCCCCACCCCAGCCGAACTCGCCCTCTGAGGCCAATCGACCAGCCTGAGCGACATTGACTAGCACACGAAAACCCAGGCCGAAGCCGCATCCATGCAGAGTGTGAGGCGGAACCTCAATGGGAATCATTTCGTCAGGCAAGTGGTTGGTTGTCATCAACTCAATCGTCTTGCGACCCAACAGGCGGGTTCCATGAAATTCACCATTGTCAAGCAGCATTTGGGCGAAGCGCATGTAATCGGGCGCAGTGGAGACAAGTCCGCTGCCGCCGGACAGAAAGCGGGGCGGCTTGGAATACTGGCTTGTCGCGGGAGCGTCAAGGAGTTTTATCACGCCGCTTTCCGTAGGACCGTACGCTGCGGCGAGTCGATCCAGTTTCTTGCCGGGCACATAGAAATCAGTGTCCTCCATGCCCAGCGGTTGCAGTATCCTTTGCTTGAGAAACGCGTCCAACGACATGCTGGAAGCCACCTCGATCACGTATCCGAGCACATCTGTCGCCATGCTATAGCGCCATCCGGTGCCGGGTTGGAACACGAGAGGCAGCTTGAGCAGCTCGTGAATCATTTCCTCGAGCGTCCTGTCCACTCGATGAAGGTCTGCCTCCAGATACATTGCATCCACGGGAGAGTCTTCGAAGAAATCATAGGTGAGGCCCGCCGTGTGGGTTAGAAGATCCAGAATCGTTACCTCTCGCTGCAACTCGGCGGTTCGAAAGCCTTCTTCTGTGGTGCCCGCAAAGACCTTGACGTCGGCGAACCCGGGAATGAACCTTGATACGGGATCCCTGAGTTGGAAATGCCCTTCTTCATAGAGCATCAACAACGCTACGCTGGCGATTGGCTTGGTCATGGAGTAGATGCGGAAAATCGTGTCGAATTGCATGGGTTTGGCTGCTTCCACATCCATCATCCCAAACCGCTCAAGGTAGACCAGTCTACCGCAGCGCGCCACCACGGCAATCACGCCCGGGAGTTTGTCTCGGTCTACATAACGCTGCAGTACCGTACCTATGCGGGTCAGCCTTTTCGCCGAAATACCTACATCTTCTGGTCTGGTGGTATCCATACCGAAGGACACGATCGTTCTCTCTTCTGCTGACCTACCGAATTGTGACTGTGCCGTCTTCTCTTATGACGATAAGGTCGCCTTCCTTGACCAACTCCAGGAACTCGTCCCCCAGTTGGTCTACGGCGCATATGCGTTTGCCGGCCCACACGTCGGCCACAATCAGGCCGCCTGCAGCCAGGGAATCGATCTGGCGGGAAAACAGCATAGCTTTGGGGGCGACACCCAG
>CAYGAW010000056.1:0-41174 GCA_964347945.1 uncultured Anaerolineales bacterium | reverse complement strand
GCGGCAGGGGGCTGCGATTTCCCCAGCGACGATTCGCCTGCCGCTCCGCCCGAGGTACCGCCAGGGTCCTCTACAGATCCGTTCTGCGAAGAGCCTGCCAATCCAGAAGAAGCAGGAGTCTGTGAGGTCGTCGCAGGAGAGTTGGCCGCACCCGTGTACATCGCCTACTTCCACAGCCCGGGCTGTGCGGAATGCGACCGCGTAGCCTATGACCTGTCGTACCTGCAAGAGCAGCATCCAAACCTCGAATTGCGGTCTTTCGACATCAACACCTGTGCACCTCTCAACGAGGCCATCTCCGAACGGACCGGGGTGCCACCAGAGAAGCGTTTGCTCACCCCCGCCGTGTTTGTGGGGAACGAGTACCTGGTTGGAAGCGAGATCACCCTGGAGCGGTTGGAGGAGGTGATAGGCAGGCACAGTCTGGTGGGCTGCATTCCTCCTTGGGAAGGGCTCGAGGAGGAGTCGTCCGCAGCTGTCAATAGGATCATACAGCGTTTCAAGTCTTTTGGTGTGTTGGCGGTCGCAGGTGCAGGTCTCCTGGATGGTCTCAACCCTTGCGCCTTCACGACGATCATCTTCTTCGTATCCTATCTCGCAGCGATGGAGCGAAAGGGTAGGGAGATCCTCCTCGTTGGAGCCGCTTTCGCAGGTGCAGTCTTCCTCGCCTATTTCCTGGTGGGCGTCGGAGTGCTGGGGTTCGTGCACTCTCTGGCAGTTGTCGAGGCGCTCTCGCGCTTGATCTACCTGGCAACCGGGATCTTCTGCCTGGTGCTGGCAGGGTTCGCCCTTTACGACCTGTACAGGATCAGGCAAGGGCGACTCGAGGACACGGCATTGAGATTGCCGGACATGCTGCGTAAACGAGTGCGGAGGGCGATAAGAGAGGGAGCCAGCGTGCGGAACTATGTCTGGGCGGCTTTCCTGACAGGTGTCGTCGTATCGCTGCTCGAGCTGGCGTGTACGGGACAGGTATATCTGCCCACCATCATCTTCGTCACCGGGGTGCCGGAACTACGCATCAACGCCATGTCATACCTGGTGCTGTACAACCTGATGTTCATCGTGCCCCTGGTGATCATCTTCGTGCTGGTGTACTACGGCACTACTTCGCTGCAGTTGGCGACGTTCCTGCGACGCAATGCTGCGTTGGTCAAGCTGCTAACAGCCGTCTTCTTCGCCACTTTGGGTGCTTGGTTGCTTCTGACCATGATCTGATCAGCGTCGGGTCAGTGCTCTGCGCCCTGCATGTTCTCCATCGCCAGGATGGCCGCGCCCAGAGCGCCCACGATTTGGGGTTCTCGTGGCACCACAAGAGGCTCTCCGATCTCTTCCTCGATAGCTTTGACGACACCCATGTTCTTGGCCACGCCGCCAGCCATGGCTACTGGGGGCGACAGGCCCACCCTCTTCACCATGCTCACTATTCGCTTGGCGATGGCGGCGTGCAGTCCAGCCACGATGTCTTCCCGATTGACGCCCTCCGCCACCAGGGTCACGACCTCTGATTCAGCGAAGACGGTGCAGGTGCTGGAGACCTGATGTAGCTCTGTGGCACGCAGCGAGATATCGCCCAAGTCGCCAATCTCCAACTCGAGCGCCTTGGCCATGACCTCCAAGAAGCGCCCTGTCCCGGCTGCGCACTTGTCGTTCATCAAGAAGTCCACCACGCGCCCCTCTTTGTCCACGGAGATGGCCTTGCTATCCTGGCCGCCAATGTCGATGATGGTTCTCACCTCTGGATGCAGGTGATTGATTCCCCTGGCGTAACAGCTGATCTCCGTTACCTGGCTGTCCGCATAATCGATGGCTATTCTGCCGTAGCCGGTGGCCACAATGGCTCCTATGTCCTCTTGGGAGATGTTCGTTCCTTTGAGCGCCTGCTCCATGGCCCGATACGCGGCCCTGCGACTGTTGAAGCCGGTGGGCACGATAGAGTAGGATACGATCTCCTTGCCGTCCCAGATTAGTGCTTCTCCGGAGGCCGCCCCGACGTCAACTCCAGCGCTATACATCACCTGAACCTCCAGTTGCCCTTTCCTAGCGTCCAAGTCCCCGCTAAAGCATCTCCAGAAAGCCTTGGATACGAGTACGAAGGGGGCCTAGCTGTAGGTTGGTCTCATCGATGCAGTCACCATCTATCTGCAAGAAGGGGATGCCTCTGCTTCTCAGCACGTCCCGCATGACTCGCAGTGCTCCCGTGGATTGACGGCAGCCCCAATGGTGGAATTGTACCACGCCTTGGACCCCGAACTCGTCGACACACTTCAGGGTCGTCCGGAGCCTGCGCTCGAGGGGTCCGTTGTAGTAGACGGTGAGCATCTTCTCCGCAATGGCCCGCAGCGGTTGCGTGTCATCGAGCGGCTCCCACCACACATTGCTCGCTTCTTCGAAGGCGATGACCGCTCCCAGTTCATCCTCAAACCACGACATCAGCTCGGTAGCGAAGTATGGCTTCAAATGCATCCAATAGAGCCGGTATTCCTGATTCGCCTGCTCGCTGCTCCCTTGGGACACGAGATCCTGAGTGTAGTCCCGCAGCGCGCGGTAGAATTCCACAGCCTCGCGCGTCCCGAAGGCGGTGACGATGAGCGCTAGCTGGTTAAGTTGTGAAGAGCCCCGCAAGGGAGCCGGCTCAGCCCTCCTGAGCTTCCTGACTTGCTGGTAGTACTCTCGGGCCTGGTTGGACAGATGAATGGCCTCCCTGAGCCGTTCGATGTCGAAGTCTCGGCCAGTAATCGCGGAAAGCTGGTCTACGAGGTCCTTGAGTTGCTTCTCAACGTAATCGATGCTCTCTCGGTCATAGCTGGCAGGTACATCAATGAGGAAGAACTCCTTGTTTGCCTCGAAGGCGGAGCTCGCCAGCATCTGACCGGCGATGTCACAGACGTTGGACGTGCTGACGTAGGCATCCGCCCTGGGAAAGACGCCTTGCAGAGCCAGGCCCGCGGCGTTGCGGTGAAACGTGCAAATGTCCATCGGGTAGTGGGCATCGCTCGCTTGAGCAAGGCACGACGGGCCGAGGCCCACATTTGCCCCCATGCCGGAGACAATCTCTGGATAGAAGGGGATCACTCCGAGGCTCCAGACCAACTCGGGTGGGAACAAGGCGTTGAACCACACCACCGGTGCGTCCTGGTCGATGTAGGTTCGCTGGGCAAGCTTCAGCGCGAACTCGCCACCGATCCGGATATGCTCCTTTAGGGAGTTGAATCCCCAGTAGCCTTTGAGAAGGTTGAGACCCATCCTCGAACGGAGGACCCTTCTCAGCATCGCGGCTGTCAGCTGTCTTTCGTCTCGGCGCTCGGCACGGATTCTGGTCTCCGTCACTGCAACAACTCCAGGAAGGCCTCCAGACGAGTGCGGTGCTGGCCGCTCAGGATGGCTTCGCCCTCGTCTTCGAGGAGCAGTACCGGTATACCCCTATCCTGCATGGCTTTGCGTAGAACCGGATACTCTGACATGAACAGGTCACAGAACTTGTAGTATGAGCAGATCACTCCTTGCACCCCGTGAGAGGCGATCAGCTGGGAGAGGTGCTCGAGACGCCTTGGGAAGTCACGCATTCGTGGGCATGGTGGTTTCCCGAGGTATGCCACGGCTATGTTTGTCAGTATCCCGTCCAGGTCTTTAGACACCGGAATCTGTCCTGTCACGACCCTGCCGATGGAGCAACTGTCGTCGGCAACCACCCGAGCCCCGTGATCCTCGATTGCCTCCACCAAGTCTGGGCGTACGAGAAGGCTGCCGACTACCAGAATGGAGGAGTTGTGATGAGCAGGAGGCTCTTGCCGCACGATTTCGTCCAGTCTCTCCCTGAGTTGAGCGTTGACCAGAAGAGGATCTTCGGTCATGGCAGCGCTGCAATGGCGGTAGTACTCCACCGAGGCAATCCGTCCTTCGATCCATGCTGCATCCAGTTCTTGCAGCAGCGATCTTTGCTCGTTATAGCACTCGATAGCTGTCCCGAGCCGCTGCGCCGTCAGGCGCAGGTGACAGCGCTGCTCAAGTTTCTCAGCGAGCTGGCGCAGTGCGTGGCAGAAGTACTCCTGCCCTGTGGGCGTGTTGGTCCGTGGGAGATCCAGTAGGTGCAAGGCGTCGATGTCGACGTAGTGGCGCCACACATCGTGGAGCCGTCGCAGAGCATCGCAAGAATCGGCGTGTACCACCGCTTCCAAGTCAGATTCGTTCTCCAGGAAGCTGGCAAGGGTCGTCTTGACCAGTGAGCAGAAATTGCGAGGCAGAAACGCTTCAGCAGCGGAGGCCTTTGCCGCAGTGGGTAGTACGCGCACAGGTACTCTGTCGAAAGCGTAGATGATCTCCTTGGGCACGTAGGAACAGAAATACCCCACCTTGGCCCTATGGGCATCTTGCGTCACCGCCAACTCCTACCTCGATGGTTTGGGAGATTATATCATTGCGCTGGCGGGGTGACAAAGCCCTAGCGTTCCGGGCGCTCGAGCGGTCGGTGTCGATCGGGGGGCTCACGAGCCAGGATGCGAAACTGGAGTTCCGGCCCTTCGCCTCGCGCTCATCGTTGGCTCCCATGCAAGCAGCCACCTCCCATTTGGAGAGGTGTGACTTGGTCCAGACAATCCCGAGGCAGAACTGCATCGCGAACCATGCCGCGGGAACTTGACTTCTTGCACGCTGTGGTGATACACTGGACGCAGCCAAGGCGTGGAGCCGCGCAGCAATGAGGTGAGTGCAGAAGACGGTTGATGAAGGGAGGACCATTCGATGACAGAACGGCACGGGCGGAGAATTCTCGCTTCTGTGGCGACGGCGTTGGTGCTTGTGACCCTGCTTTCTCTCAGTTCCAGCGCCTGGGCAACTCCTGCCCAGACACAGCTTGGACAGAAGAGCATACCCCCAGTCAAGACAGCCAGCAAGGCATTGGTGAATGCCGGCGACGAGTTGGTGTTCCGGATCACCTTCACTGCGGGGCCAGGCACATGGCACAGTGTTGTGGTCACCGACGATATCGATCCTCATCTCCGCATCGATTGGGTTACTACAACTCAGGGAACCGGGAGTTGGGCCGGGCAACTGGTCACGGTAGACGTGGGCAACGTCACTGCCGGAACAACGGTGACTATCAGAATCCACTGCACAGTGCTGGACACTGTATACGAGGTGGCGGAGATCTACAACTGTGCCCTGGTCGAGGTTGAAGACCCGGGTCTCAACTACCGGACTTGCGCCGAGATTGACATAGGCAGAGAGTTCATTCCCGAGCTCCCCAGCCTGTTGCTTCTTGGGAGTGGTCTGGCCGGATGTGCCGGGTATGCGGGGCTGCGGTGGCGCTCACGTAGAGGGTAGCCCACCGCTTCAGCTAGTCGGTCGAAATACGCTTGACTCAAAAGTGGGGGGCCGCAGGGCGTTTGCCGTGTCCTTCACTAATGGTTGTCTCTTTCTTCACGACACGTTTCCCTGCGGCGCCCGCGCACGCATGCCATCCTCATAACTCAGCCCTCTGACCACCACCAGTCACACAGATTTCCTGCGCGACGTTACAGCGGCTGCGAATCTGATGTGCTTCGCGAGTGATGAGTCACTATCACCGAGAGCAGGCCAGGGTAGGCAGGACTCCCTCTTGCCCGCGACCCGACAGGGGTTGGACGTTGACAGTTCTGGAGAGGAGGTATGATGTCTGTCGCAGACAGCACAGCTAGCATCACGTATTTCAGCAGCCCGGGGAAAGAGAACACCGAACGGACCCTGCGGATCGCCAGTGAGCGCGCAAGGGAGCTCGGTATCCGCCAGGTAGTTGTTGCCAGCACAGGAGGTGAGACTGGTCGAAGAGCCGCCGAGGTCTTCAAGGGCTATCATCTGGTGGTGGTCACACATTCCGCGGGTTTCGCCGAGCCAAACGCTCAGCAGCTCACGGAGGAAAACAAGCGAGCGATCTTGAAGGAGGGTGCGCATTTGCTCACCTGCCAACACGCTTTCGGAGGCGTGAACCGAGCGATTCGCCGCAAGCTGAACACGTACCAAGTGGACGAGATCATAGCCTATACACTGCGCATTCTTGGAGAAGGTATGAAGGTGGCTTGTGAGATAACCATCATGGCCGCCGACGCGGGATTGGTTCGTACCGACGAGCCGGCGCTTGCCATAGCAGGCACCGGTCGCGGTGCAGACACAGCTGCGATCTTGCGACCGGCCAACGCCCAGGACTTCTTCGATCTGCGTATCAATGAAATCCTCTGCAAGCCGGTCTTCTGAGAATGCACGCTGGGTTGATATCATACGAGCACCTCAGCCTCAGAACTGGCTAGGTTGCAGGAACAGCGAGAAAATGGTATACTATCATGTAAGCCTTCTTGCCTGGTTGTTCCAGAGGGTCAGTGTGATGCGTGTGGTTGCACTTGCGGGTCATCTGCGAGGAATCTGCACTGCTGGCAAGAGCGTTGAGATGAGAGGAGGTGATGTAGGCAGCATTTGACGGGTCGCTATCCCAATCGAGTGGCCAAGGGCGCAGTTGGCCATAGTCTCCCGGCGGAGGCGCGGCCGTTGGGATTGTCGAAGGTACGATGAGGGAGGAGAAATGAGAAACCGAATCCTTATAGGATCCTTTCTGGCTTTGTTGGTCTTGGTGGTAGGCTTCCTCGTCCTTCCCTCGATCGCTGGTCCGACGGACAATCTCGTCGCCAATGGTGATTTCGAGGGAGGATTCGACCTGGATGGCGTTGCGTACGGCTGGCACGAGTTCGACAACGGCGGCGCCATGAAGGTGAGCTTCCATGACGACACTTGGCCACCTGTTGTGCACGACGGTGCGCATTCCCAGTTGATAGAGATCAACACCGAGTGCTTTGGGGCCTCCGACCCGGATCGAGTGGCCGGCATCTATCAAAAGATATCGGTCAAGGCCGGTACCACCTACGAACTCTGCCTGCACGGCATGTTGCGGTCGCTGCGGGGAGATCCGGACCCTCGGAGCTGGGGCTACACCGCCAACGTGGGTATTGACCAGGACGGAGGCATGGACTGGTCAGCGCTGGCGGCAGAAGACTGGATCGACATCCCGTGGGACACCGTTTACGAGCGCACGGCTCCGGGCGAGGAGATGGACTCCTACTGCATGAACGTCAAGGCCGAGTCAGACAGCCTGACTCTCTTCATCAGGCTCTGGAAGAAGTGGCCGACGGCGGGCAGGGAGGTCCTCCTCAACGTTGATGGGGTCACCTTCAAGGGATAGAGGTCCCTAGCTAGCGGGCATTGCCAGCAGGCGCACAGCTGTTCGCGATCGCAGAGATCTCGGTTGGGTCTCTGCGATTGTGTTTTCTGAGGCACACGAATATAATATGGCCGCTGCACCGGTCGGGCGGCGTCCTGCAAACGGGCAGATGACTGGTCGGGATATAAGGATTCTGGCACTGCTGAGCCTCTTGATCATCCTCGTCTATGCGGGTCTTGGCTTACTCTTCGTGGACTTGGTGCTCCTCTCCCCCGATGTTTCGAGCGCTGAGATCGTCTATCCGCCGCACGGATTTCTCACCGTGGAGGGCGAGGGTATTACCGTACAGGCTTCTGCGGCAGGGCGGAACCTGGTCAGGTCTGAGTTGTGGGTCGATGAGGCTCTGGTCGAAACGCTCACCAGCGATAGTGCCGCAGGCCTGGCGGCCTGGTCCGTTGCCCATTCCTGGTCGCCGCAAGGGTCGGGTCGGCATCAGCTTGTTGTGAAGGTGTACAGTCGCGAAGGAGGGATGCTCAACTCGCCCGTGACAGTCGTCGATGTGATTCCCATGGGCCGCATTGCCTTTGCCAGTGATCGTGATGGGAACTATGAGATCTACACTATGCGTACCGACGGCCGTGAAGTGGTGCGTCTCACGGACGGTCCTGAACAGGATCGCGAGCCGTCGTGCGGCAGCGCTGGTGTGATGCTCTTCTCCTCTACCGCTATCGGAGGCGGCGCGGACATCTGGCTCCTGGAGCCCGAGAGTACGGAGGCGACGAACCTGACCAGAGCGCTGGGCGGCGACTACTCTCCTCGTTGGGCTCCAGATGGAGAGACCATCGGCTTCGTCTCAGATCGTCATAGACCCGCTCAACTGTATCTTATGACCTCCGACGGCAGGGGACAGACGCAGTTGACGAGGCAGGAATCCTCGGTTGAGCAACCCAGCTGGGCTCCCGATGGCTCGGCTTTGGCCTTTGCCTCAAAGCGAGACGGCAACTGGGATATCTTCAACATCTCGGTAGAAGACGGAAACACGGTGCGCCTTACCGAAGATCCCGCCCGGGACTGGTATCCTGCCTGGTCGCCCAGGAACGACCAGATTGCCTTCACCTCCGACCGCGGTGGCAGGCAGCAAATCTATGTCATGGAGGCGGATGGGACAGAGCCGAGGAGATTGACGGCTTTCCCGGTTGGCGCGGAGCAGCCGCAGTGGTCGGCTGACGGAGAGTGGATAGTCTTCGTTGCCTACACTGGTCGCGGTGACGGCCTCAAGACCCGGGAGGTATACATCATGGATTCGGATGGTCGCGACCCGACGCGTCTCACCGACAACGTGTTCGACGACACGGAGCCTGTCTGGTGCCAACAGAATGAATGACGCGGACACCACTCTGGCAGATCTGAAGGATCTGGTGAGGGACTTCAGGGACCGGCGCGATTGGGAGCAATTCCACACTCCCAAGAACTTGAGCATGTCTATTGCCATTGAGGCCGCAGAGCTCATGGAGGAGTTCCAGTGGCTCACGCCAGAGGAGTCCCAGCGACTGCGAGAGGATGAGGAGAAATTGGCGGGGCTGGGCGAAGAGTTGGCGGACGTCCTTATCTATGCCCTCAGTCTCGCCAATTCGTTGGATATTGACATAGCTACAGTCGTCAGTGACAAGCTGGCCAAGAATGCCGAGAAGTACAAGGAGGATGAGTACAGGGGCAGGTTCTAGCCCACCTCCGTAGGGGGAGGGGGGACGAGAGTGAGGATTGGCACTACTTTGATCGCGTTTGTTGGTTGGAGCCTTGATGTGAGGCGGCCGGAAGTCGGGAGACGCCGTCACCTCGATGCAGTGCGCACTCTGGTAGAGGCGTATGCGATACAGGCTGTGGAGCTGAACGGGGACTTCTCGCTACTCTACCCACAAGTTTTCACCGCTGAGTATTACGCACAGGTGGCAGCTTTGCAGCACGAGCTGGGCTTCACGTGCACTCTCCACCTACCATTCCTGTGGCAGGATGGTGCCAGCTTGGCCGAGCCTATCCGTCAGGCGACGATGCAGAGCGTCAGGCAAGTCCTGGAGTGGACTCAGGTCCTGGATGTCGAATCGTACGTCCTACACTTGTGGGGGCTGTGGACTTCAGTGCTCGCTTCGGTTCAACAGATGGCTGAGAAGGAGAAGCAACTCCTGATTGATGAGATTCTGCGTCGAGCGGCGCGCACTCTCGACGAGCTTGCTGCCTTCGTGACTCCTGCCAAGGTGTGTGTGGAGAACCTGGAGCGGTTACCCTTCGACTATGTCGTGCCTCTGATAGATGAGCACGGGATGAGTATCTGTTTAGACGTAGGTCACTTGACCGTACAGGGCGGCGATCCCTTGACCTTCCTCAGTGAGCATTGGGAGAGGATCGGAGAGATCCATCTCCACGACGCCGTTCGTGGTGGGAAAGGTGGGCCAGGCGTGCGAGATCATTTGCCACTGGGCGCCGGTTCAGTGGACTATGTGTCTCTCATGGACACCTTGATGAGGCGGCGGTACGAGAAGGTTCTCATTCTTGAGGTAAACACCGAGGCGCATCTGTCGCAGAGCTTGGAGCGGGTGCAGCCGTGGCTGTGAGTACTCCAGTCATCGATTTCCACTTCCACGTGACGACTGCCGATGAGTACACCGACTGGTTCCTCAACTGGCTTCGGGATTACGCCGGCGAGGACACTCTGGCGCACCTGAGGCACGTCCTGAGCAGTCCACAGGCGATGCTGGAATATCTTGACGAGCAGGGAATAGACTACGCGGTGGCCCTCGCCGAGACTAATCCGCTCAGCACTGGCACCAGCCCCAACGACCGGGTGGCCGAATTCTGTCAGGACAGCGAGCGATTGATCCCGTTTGCCAACGTGAATCCCTTTGTCACAACCGATTTGGTGAGCGAACTTCAGCGGTGTGTGAGCGATCTGGGTGTCCGTGGCTTGAAACTCTATCCTACCTATCAGCACTTCTATGCAAGCGACACGAGGCTGTATCCGCTGTACGCCGAAGCTGAGCGACTCGGAGTGCCGATCATGGTTCACACTGGCTCCTCGGTGTTCCGGGGTGCTCGCCTGAAGTATGGTGATCCGCTGCATCTGGACGATGTGGTCGTCGATTTCCCCGAGCTCACGATCATCATGGCCCATAGCGGACGAGGCTTTTGGTACGAGGCCGCTTTCTTCCTCGCTCAGCTTCATCCCAACATCTACATGGAAGTAACGGGCCTGCCACCACAGAAGCTCCCCAACTACTTTCCCAACCTCGAGAGAAACGCTGACAAGATAATCTTCGGGTCCGATTGGCCCGCGGTGACGGACATCAAAGGCAACATCGCTACAGTACGGAGTTTGGACATCACCGAAGAGAGCAAGGACGCCATTCTAGGAGGCAACGCCGTCCGCGTGCTAGGGTTACCACAGTGACAGATGGCGAGCAGGACGCTCTGCGAAGCCTCAGATCATTGATAGAGGTCGCTCTCGGGCAAAGAGAGGCGGACCTTTACGTTCGCAACGGCAAGGTCGTGAACGTCTACTCGGGTGAGTTGTTGGAGAAGCACGATGTCGCCATCAGTGGAAAACACATTGCCTATGTTGGTCCTCCGACAGGGAATGCTCGCCCTGGGGAGCAGGTCATCGATGCCCAGGGAGCATACCTCATCCCCGGCTTCATCGATCCCCACGCTCACGTAGATTTCTTTGCCAACCCTTTGTCTCTCACCCCCCATTTCCTGGCAGGTGGCACGACCGCCGTCATGGCGGATCCGCACGAGGCGGTAGGGGCCTTGGGACTGGCAGGGTTGGAGATGCTCATCGCAATGACGCGGGGTCTACCCGTCAAGTTCTATTTCAGCGTTCCTGTGGCCACGCCGCCGCTTCCGCAGGTGGAGGGCCAGCCCATACTCTCTCAGTCCGACGTGCAATCGTGTCTGTTGCGACCTGAGATGAGGGCGATCAGTGAGGTCACTCCTTGGGTGAGGATTATCTCATGCGACGCCGATCTGCTCACCAAGTTCGGGCTGGCTCAGCGCCACGGACAGCGGATAGAGGGGCATACCACCGGCGCCTCCTACCAGAAGCTGGATGCGTTGGCAGCAGCAGGGCTCACATCGTGCCACGAGGCCATCAATGCGCGAGAGGCTAGGGAGCGACTGCGTCTGGGCCTCTATGTGATGTTGAGGCACGGATCCATTCGGGGGGACCTTGAGTCGTTGGCAGAGTTGGTCGTCGGTGAGGCGGCGGTGGACACACGGAGAGTAATGCTCACACCCGACTGGATGGATCCTCCGGCCATACTGGAGGCGGGCTACATGGACGGCTTGGTTACCGCGGCCATTCAGCAGGGGGTGCCGCCGCTGACGGCCATCCAAATGGCTACCCTCAACCCGGCCACATACTTGGGCCTGGACACTGACTTGGGGGGCATAGCACCCGGCAGGATAGCCGATATTCTTGTAGTGGACCATTTGGACGACATGACGCCCAGAGTCGTCATCGCCGATGGTGCAATCGCAGCCCGCGAGGGCGAGCCGGTCGCAGAAATCCCATCCGTCCCTCCGGAGGCGTTGCGAATCGCCTGGCTCCCGCATCGCCAGCTGCCTCGCACCGTCGACGAGACCAGTTTCGAGGTGGCGAGCACTGTGTCGGACGGGGCGGTCACACTGCCAGTGATAACCATAGTAGACAAGACGATCACCAGGCGCCAGGATCTCACATTGCCGGTGAAGGATGGCCAAGTCCAGTTGCCACCGGATCAGGATGTGCTGAAAGCTGCTGTGCTGAACACAGAGCTGCCGGGCTTCCTGACGGCGTTCATGACTGGATTTGGTGCCAAAGTCGGAGGTCTGGCCTCCAGCTTGGCCCACGAACCCCACCGTCCCTTGGTCATCGGTTGTCAGGAGAGCGACATGGTGCTTGCGTTGCGGCGTATGCAGGAGTCGCGCGGGGGGATAGTGCTGGCGCATGATGGAGCAGTGCTGGCGGAGATACCCTTGCCCATTGGCGGCTTGATGTCGGATGCTCCGTTGGAGGATCTTGCCGATCAGATACGTAACGTGATGAGGATCTTGAGGCGCATGGGATGCTCGCTGGAGAACCCCATCTTCACCCTTGGCTTCCTCACCTTTTCCACGTTGCCTTGGGTGCGCCTGACGCCCAAGGGTCTGTGGGGCGTGAAGGAGAGCAAGATAATCTGGCCAGCCTCAGAAGGATGATCGTTCGGCTGGCCTGACGATCATGCCCCTCTCTAGGAGAGCCTTGCACTGTAGGCAGAGGGTCGCATAGGGCAAGGCCTCCAGGCGCTCAGGACTGATCTCTCTGCCGCAATTCTCGCAAGTGCCATAGGTCCCATCCTCTAACGACGCCAGGGCCTGAGAGAGGGAGTACTGCTTGTCTTCTAGATTGCGCAGGAGGGCCAGCGTCTTCTCTCGCTCATAGAGGTCGGGATCTCCGTCCTCAAGATCGGCTTCCAACTCGGATTTCAATACGGCGCTCAAACGTGAGATCTCGGCCAGGGTTTCGTCCTGTTCGGCATCGAGCTTGATCCTCACGTTGTGCCACTTGTCGTGTGTCAAGGCATCCTCCGCTTCCCAGGGTACTCGGCCACTCATTGCTCACTTCGCCCGGCCAGGACACGCCGCGGCGTGGGCAACCAGTGCCAAATCGACTCTTACTATATACTGCATTTTTCCGAGCATGTCAATGACCCTCAGCGCGTTCTTTCGCTCAGAATCTCATGCATTATCTCGAAAGCTGCCGTAATCTATCTTTTCCGTTTACCCAACGCACTGCTTTACCATTGACGTGAGCTCGGCTATACTATGATAGCGTTATGGCAGGGCGGCTGCGGGGAGGCCAAGGTGTCTGAGGAGAGAGTAGTCTCGGCCAAGGTGAGAGGAGAAGACAGAGTCCACGACTCTAGCCTGCGGCCGGGCAGCCTGGACGAGTTCATCGGGCAACAGAAGCTTAAGGAGAATCTTCGCATCCTCCTGGAGGCGGCAAAGGGCAGAGGAGAAGCGCTGGATCACGTCCTATTCCACGGGCCACCAGGCCTCGGCAAGACGACCTTGGCGCACATTCTGGCGCACGAGATGAGGGTGAAGATCACCGTCACCTCGGGGCCGGCTATCGAGCGGGCCGGAGATCTGGCAGCGATCATCACCAATCTGGGCGAGCAAGACATTCTCTTCATAGACGAGGTGCACCGGCTCAGTCGGCCCGTCGAGGAACGGCTGTATCCGGCGATGGAAGACTATGCCCTGGACATTGTCATCGGCAAGGGGCCGAGCGCCAAGACCATACATCTACCACTACCTCGCTTCACGGTCGTGGGCGCTACTACGCGCATTGCCCTGTTGACCGCGCCATTACGCGAACGCTTTGGCGTCTTGCACCGGCTCGATTTCTATGGCGAAGGGGCCATGAAACGCATTGTAGGGCGTTCTGCCGGGCTACTGGGGGTGGAAATAGACGACGGTGGAGTTGAGGAGATTGCCAAGCGTGCTCGAGGGACCCCACGCGTGGCCAACCGGTTTCTTAAGCGCGTGCGCGATTATGCTCAGGTGCGGGCTGACGGAGTCATCACCAGAGAGGTAGCCTGCCAGGCGCTGAGTATGCTCGAGGTGGATGATCTGGGCCTGGATGACATAGATCGGCGGGTTATCGAGGCCATCATCGTCAAGTTCAATGGTGGACCGGTAGGCGTTGACACCATCGCTGCCTGCATCAGCGAGGAAGCTGACACAATCATGGATGTCTACGAGCCCTATCTGCTGCAGCTGGGGTTCATAGATCGTACTCCGCGCGGTCGCGTGGCCACCAAGCTCGCCTACGGTCACTTGGGGATTCCCTACGACAAGGAGCCTCCGCAGCCGCGATTGTTGTGAACCACGCAGGAACTGGCGATGGCTAGAGCACGCGTATTGGATAGCCGCGGTAGGCAACTCTCTCCCTGTTCGGCGGCCAAGGCGCGACGTATGGTGGCCCAGGGTAAGGCAGCTTTGTTGAGCGAAAGCCCGCTGACCGTCCAACTCCCCTATGCAGTCGAGTTGCCTGACAAGCCGGAAGCAGCACAGGAGTGCAGGCGTGGAGAGGGCAAGAGTATCTTGTTGCACGCCTGCTGCGGGCCTTGCTCCACTTACGTCATCAATCGCTTGAGGGACGAGGGCTTCGAGGTTACGGGTTTCTGGTACAACCCCAACATCCATCCCTTCAGCGAGCATCAGAAGCGGCTAGGGAGCTTCCAGACGTACGCGGAATCCACAGGCCTGCCGCTTGTCCAAGAGCAAGAGTACCAGATGCCCTTGTTCTTCCGGTTGGTGGCCGGTCACGAGGCACGTGGCGAACGGTGTCGATTCTGCTATGAGATGCGCTTGAGGCGCGCTGCGATGGTGGCTGCGCAGGAGGCATTCGACGTCATTACCACCACGTTGCTCATAAGCCCGCACCAGAATCAGGATATGGTGCGGGAGATAGGCGAGCGAGTCGCCGACGAGCACGGGGTGGGGTTCTACTTTGAGAATTTCCGCCGAGGCTGGTCTGAGAGGGGACGTCTGACTCGGGAGCACGAACTGTATCGCCAGCAATACTGCGGCTGTATCTACAGCGAGTGGGAGAGATATGCGGGCGATGACATCTCCCGCTCGACCTCTGGAGCACGGAATGTCTAGCAGTGTCACGGCCGGGGCAAGGAGGGTGCTAACCCATCCCCTGACTTACCTTCTCGTCGCTTGCCTCATCCTCTTAGCACACGAGGTTTTCTACTATCGCGAGTTGGGCGCTGATGCCGTGGATGACGCTTACATCTCGTTCCGCTATGCTCAGAACCTCATAGCAGGGCAGGGTTTGGTGTTCAATCCTGGTGAGCGGGTCGAGGGATACACGAACTTCCTATGGACAATCTTGCTGGCCTTCTTCATGCGTCTGGGATTCGACCCATCTCCCGCAGCCATCGTGCTGGGCGCTCTTTTCACTTTGGCCAGCGTCGGCCTAGTCTACGTGTTCTGCAGAGTCATTTCGTTGAGGGACTCCGCCGTACCGATCATAGCCATGCTGTGTCTGGCTGCTGACGGGTCCTTTGCGTTGTGGGCGGTGAGTGGCATGGAGACTTCCATGTTCGCTTTCCTGATATTGGCCGCAATCACGCTCTATGTCTGGGAGTGGAAGAACGACAAGCCCGGCTTCCTGTCCGGCGCCGTATTGGGCTTGGCCGCCATGACCCGTCCCGAGGGTCTGCTCGTCTTGATGGTCATCGTGTTCCATCAGGCCCTCGCGCGTCTGGTGTTGCAGAGGCGGCTCGTCACTGCAGCCGATGTGGCCCGGGTTGGGACCTTCATGGCTATGTACCTACCCTTCTTCTTATGGCGTTACTACTACTACGGTTTCTTGCTGCCCAACACTTTCTATGCCAAGGTCACTGTCAGGGACAGCGGAGCTCAATACCAGCGGGGATTGCGGCACCTGGGTACGTTCGCCGGCCTCCGTATGGGCTGGCTGACGGCCCTGCTGGTCCTCATCCCCGTGGTGAAGAGGAAGCTCAGCTTCTGGCTCACATTGCTTCTCGCGCTTGTGGCGATCTACGCGGGCTACATTGTGTTCGTTGGAGGAGACTGGTCAGTCGGCCGGTTCTTTGCGCCTATACTGCCTGCGGCATACATTCTGGTGGCTTCTGGCGCCGTGGAGGCGTACGAGAGCTTGGTGAGGTACGCACGACGAGTCAGCGAGTCTGCGAGTCTTGTGGTCGCCCTGCGAGGTGCTGGGCTGGTGGTTCTGGCGCTGGCACAATTGGCTCTGTTCAACTTTTCGTCCCTGGAGGGAGAGCATGAGTTATTCGTCGTTCACTTCCAAGCGGCCAGAGCCACTCATGCGCGAGTGGCCATGGGCAAATGGCTGCGTGATAGCGTGCCCGCGGATACCTTCATAGCCGTGGACGCAGCGGGGCAGATACCCTACCACTCGGGTCTCCGAACCCTGGATATGTTTGGGGTCAACGACGTGCACACCGCGCATCTAGAGGTTGAAGACATGGGAGAGGGCGTCCCTGGTCATGAGAAGTTCGATTTCGACTACATCATGTGGCGGCGCCCGGATTTGATCATTGCTTCGGCGCCCTTCTTGGACGGCTTGGATACCTACCTGCGCATGGATGTGCCATGGATCGATGATCCTTCGCTCCGTGGCTTCCTGTTTATCTATCGGCGCAAAGGGTGGACCGGTTAGGAAACAGCGCGATGGAGACGTTGGGTAGGCTTCTGCTGATGCTGGGTGTTGTCCTGCTGGTCTTGGGCTTCGTTGTGCTGGTGGTCGGCCGGGTTCCTTGGGTGGGCCGCCTACCTGGCGACATCAACCTCAGATGGGGCAACGTGTCTTGCTTCTTCCCCATCGTGACCAGCATAGTGCTCAGCATCCTGGCTACCGTCGTCTTAAACCTCATAGTGTGGGTTTTGAGGAAGTGAAGACCGCCGACTTTGAGTACGACCTGCCTCCCGATCTCATTGCGCAGACCCCCGTGTCGCCGCGCCACGCGTCCCGTTTGATGGTGCTGGATCGGCAGGATGGCAGCATCAGACATACACAGTTCCGCGAGTTGGGGCACTACTTGCGCTCCGGCGATCTCCTGGTCTGCAACGACAGTCGAGTTATCCCGGCCCGGCTGCTGGGCCGCAAGGTTCCCAGCGGCGGCAAGGTGGAGTTGCTGCTGACCGTGAAGCGAGGTGAGAACCAGTGGGAGGCGCTGACGAGGGGACGGCGAGTGCCAGTGGGTGGGCAGGTGGAGATCTCTGGCCTGGATGGCGGAGGTTCAGAGACGACCCTGCGTGCAGAGGTGCTCCAACGCACTCACGCTGGCACTCGGCTGGTTAGGTTCGACCGGGAGATTGAGCCTCTTCTCGAATGGCTGGGATGCGTGCCTCTGCCGCCTTATATCCATAGCGATCTTGAGGATCCCGAGCGTTACCAGACGATATACGCCGACAAAGACGGCTCCGTGGCCGCTCCCACAGCCGGTCTGCATTTCACTCCTGAGCTTATGTCGGACCTCCGGGACAGAGGGATGGATTTTGCGTTCATCACTCTGCACATCGGACCGGCCACATTTCGGCCAGTCCGGGTGGAAGATGTTGAGGAGCACCAGATGCACTCTGAGTACTGCCGTATCACTGAGGAGGCGGCCGGAGCACTTAATCGCGCCCGAGTTGCCGGTGGGTGCATCACGGCCTGTGGCACCACCGTCGTCCGGGCCTTGGAGACAGCTGCGGCGCGTATGTCTGAGGGCGAAGCAGAGATTCTTGCTCCATACGATGGATGGACGGAACTCTTCATCTATCCTGGCTATTCGTTCCAAGCCGTTGATGCTATGGTCACCAACTTCCATTTGCCTCGTTCAACTCTCTTGCTTCTGGTGGCAGCGTTCACTGGCAAAGAGTTGCTTGGCAAGGCGTATCGAGAGGCTATCGAGGAGAGGTACCGCTTCTATAGCTTCGGAGACGCGATGCTGATACTGTAGAAGCGGAGCTTCGTCGCTGTGCGCCTCGGGGCAATCGAGCAGCACAATCCGCCGTCGAACCCACCGAATTTTGACTTTATGGAAAGTTGTGATACAATCACTGGCAAGTGAATGCCCGTCGACCTGAGCTCAAGGGAGAGGGTACCGTGGGAAGGATAGACGATTTCCTGACATTTCTTTCCGCCGAGAAAGGGTGCTCGGAGAATACGATATCCGCCTATCGCATCGACCTGGTGCAGTTCAGAGAGTACTTGCAGAGGCGGCATGGTGCGCTCTACGAGGGTTTCTGGGGCAGAGTCGACAAGGAAGATATCCTCTCATACATCATGTATCTAAAGGGCGATCGTGAATATGCGGCCGCCACTACCGCCCGGAAGGTTGCAGCGATACGGTCGTTCTTTCATTTTCTGGCAGCCGAGGGTGTCATCAGGGACGATCCTACGGCCACTTTGGATTCCGTCAGGGTCAAGAAGCATTTGCCCAAGCCTCTGTCCGTGGAGGAGGTAGACAGGCTGTTGGCTGAGCCTGCGAAGTTATCCACGCCCAAGGGGATACGCGACCGCGCAATTCTGGAGCTGCTCTATGCCACGGGTATGAGAGTGAGCGAGCTCATCTCCCTGAGGGTCGACGACGTGAACTTGGCGTCGGCTTCCGTTCGCTGCTGGGGCAAAGGGGCCAAGGAGCGTGTGATCCCGATACATGCTCAAGCGGTTGCGTCAGTGCGTGACTACCTGGAGAGGGAACGAGCGCATTCGGTGCGAGATGCCGACGAGAAGACCTTGTTCTTGAACATGAGAGGCCAGCCCCTCACTCGCCAGGGATTGTGGCTCATCTTCAAGGAGTACGTGGAGAAGGCTGGCCTGCCTCCGGACATCACGCCTCACACTTTGCGTCATTCGTTTGCCACTCACATGTTGGATCGCAATGCCGATCTCATTAATGTACAGAAGCTGCTTGGCCATACCAGCATTTCGACCACGCAGATCTACACTCACGTCAGTAGCGAACGTCTGAGAAAGGTGTACGATGAGTCGCACCCACGGGCGACATAGAGGTATGTTACGGGGCGCGCAGAGTTCCTCTGAGGTGAGTTGAAAGGTACAAGGTGCTATGGGATACCTGGAAGGATTGCTTGGCAAGAAAGAGATGATAGTCTTCAAAGCCAGGCAGCATTGGCTGGTCGTCGTGCCCAGACTAGTGTTGTGGATTGCAGTGTCGCTGCTCATCATGCTGATTGCATCGGTTCTAGCACTGACAGTGGCTGGTGTGGCTTTGGTGCTGATCCTCGCCTTGGTCTTCCCTTTGTGGAGGATCATGGTCATCCTCTTGAACTGGTGGAATGAACAGTATGTGATCACCAATCGAAGAGTGATTCAGCTAGAGGGCATTATCAACAAGCATTCGATTGATTCCTCTTTGGAGAAGGTCAACGACGTAGTCTTGGAGCAATCAGCCCTGGGAAGGATGTTGAACTACGGGGATGTGAAAATACTCACTGCTAGTGAGATAGGAGTGAACCTCTTCCGACGGATGGATCGCCCGGTGAGATTCAAGACTGAGATGCTCAACCAGAAAGAGGCTCTGAGCGAGCTTGACGTCTTCGAGGCCAAGGCGACACGAGTTCTGTCCGAGGAAGCCCCCTCGGCGGGCGACATACCCGAGCTTATTGCGGAACTGGACGAACTCCGGAAGAAGGGGATTATCACAAACGAGGAGTTCCAGGACAAGAAGCGGGCTCTGCTGGCGAAGCTGTGATCTTGTGAGAGGTTTGGTGGTGGACGAAGGATCCTACGGTTGGCAGGAGATAGAGGAGAGCGCTTCCCATATTCGCTCACAAACAGCCTGCAGCCCGACCGTGATGATCATTACTGGCTCGGGTCTTGGAACTGTGGCGGATGATGTGGAGGCACCGCAGTCGCTAGGGTACAGGGAGATTCCGCATTTCCCGTCGACCAGTGTTGAAGGCCACACAGGCGAACTTGTGGTCGGGCAACTGGCGGGAAAGGAAGTGGCGGTGATGCGCGGACGCGTCCATTTCTATGAGGGACCATCCCTTCAGCACATCACTCTTCCTGTCCGCGTCATGCACAAGCTGGGCGCCGAGGTCATGATCGTGACCAACGCTGCTGGCGGCTTGTGCGAGGACTTGAGGGCGGGCGACTTGATGCTTATCACCGACCATATCAATCTCGTGGGCATGGCTGGGTTCAATCCGCTCCATGGTCCGAACGATCCTCGGCTTGGTCCTCGGTTTGTGGATATGTCGACCGCATATGACCTAGGGCTGCGGGATCTAGCTCTATCGGTCGCCGACGAGTTGGGGATCGAACTGCGACAGGGCACGTACGTGATGTCTGCAGGGCCCACTTTCGAGACTCCAGCAGACGTCAAGTTTCTCAGACTCATCGGGGCCGATGCTGTAGGTATGTCTACCGTTCCTGAGGTGATTGTAGCGAGGCATGAGGGCATCCGGGTATTGGGACTGTCCCACATCAGCAATGTTATACCTGGTGAAGGCGCCTCCAGCGAGGCTCCGTCAACGGGCCAGGAGGGACTACATCAGGAAGTATTGGAGGCGGGCGCGAAAGCGGTGCCCACGCTCAGCCTCTTGATCAAAGGAATCGTTAGCCGGATGTAGGTGGTGTGGCACCAGGGCCCCGAGAGGAAGAGGGGAACGAAGAATAGGTCTCCTTCGTTCCCTTTTTGACAGCGGGTGGGAATCGTGCTACAATAGCGAACTGGCGCGGACACTTCCATGACTGTACTCATTGAGCTGATCGATAGCTTCGCCATCTGGATATACATAGCATGCGCGCTGACGATCCTCGTCTACCTCAGGGCCATCTATCTGGCCAGGAAGGAGAGAGGGGCGTCGCTGTTTACCATCGAAAAGGAAGTGGCTACCAGCAAGGCCTACCGGGCTACCTTCACTATTCTTGGCCTTCTGGTGATTATCAGCCTGGTTGCCTTCGTGGATATGTTTCTGGCCCCGTCTCTCGGCATTGTGGCTAGTAGCGGCACCCCTGAAGCACCGATGATTCTCCCTACCCACCCCGTCACTCCCGTGCCACCAACTCCTACTCCTACTGCCACCGCCACCAGAGGTCCCCTAGTGCGTCCGACCCCGCCTTGGACGCCCACACCGGAGGAGACCCCCACCCCCGTGGTCACGCCCGCATCCTGTCCAGATCCGGGCTCCAGGATCACCTACCCCGGGGTCAATCAGACGGTGCACGGAATGGTGGAGATTCGAGGGAGAGCGACCACCGATTCCTTCTATTTCTACAAGGTCGAATTCTCCCTCGGCCATAACTCCAGCGAGTTTCATGTGATAGATGATATCAAATACTCACCGGTGGAGAACGGGATTCTGGTGTTGTGGAACACAGGGGAACTGTCTGGGCCCATCACGCTGAAGCTCACCGTCGTCAAGAATGACGGCAACTACCCCCCTCCTTGTGAAGTCCCCGTCACAGTTCAACGCAGCTAAGGCCACAGAAGGAGACAGCCCTTGCGGAAGTTCGTCATGGTTCTCGCGATTCCGTGCGTATGTATCTGTGTGTGTCTGGCCGTCAACCTCTTTCTGATATCGCTGCTGGCTGCCAGGGACTTCGTTCCCGCCTTGCCGACACCCGTGGAGCCAGCCCATCCCGTGCTGATCACGCCAACGGTCTTGCGTACCCCGGTCAGCGAGGAGAGCCTCTCGACGGCCGACGTGATCCGCCAGACGACAATACCGGCGCGTGATCCATATTTGCTGACCGAGCGATTGAAGCATACGGGTCCCGTGACGCGCGTGGTGAATGATTCACCTCCCCTGTATGAGATAGGGGACAGGGAGACTTTCTGGATCAACGATGAGGAGCTTTCGGATACCTATCTCACAATCGAGGCCACTCTGCGCTATGCCACTCCACACGTCTACATGTGGGTGGAAGACGGTCTGCTACTGGATCAAGAGGGCATAGAGGCCGCGGCCCACGAGTTCGAGGACCAGATCTATCCCACGAACCGAACGTATTTCGGCTCGGAGTGGAGCCCGGGCGTGGACAATGACGTGCACATTCACATCCTCAACGCAAATCTCCCCAGCGTGGGCGGCTACTACTCAAGCAATGACGAATATCCAAGCGTGGTAAATCCCTTCAGTAACGAGAAGGAGATGTTCTACATCAACGCCACCTACGTGCCACCAGGAAACGAGGTCTACGGCAGCTACCTGGCTCACGAGTTCCAGCATATGATTCATTGGCACATGGACCCTAACGAGGACACCTGGGTCAATGAGGGATGCGCACAGACAGCCGAGACACTCAACGGATACGAGCCCTGGATTGCCTCGTTCCTGAACGAACCGGACACGCAGCTCACGGCCTGGGCGGACGAGATAGAAGAGGCTGGCGCGTACTACGATGCATCGCACCTCTTCATGTACTACTTCACAGAGCGGTTCGGCGCAGATCTGGTGAAGGAGCTCACCGCTACGGAGGCGGATGGCATGGCGGGATTTGACCAAGTCCTGGCCGCCAACGGCTACGATATCACTTCTGATGACATCTTTAGAGACTGGCTGATCGCCAACTACCTCAATGACACAACCCTTGCGGATGGGCGATATGGCTACCCGGGCATGGCTGGCCTCGACACGGTGGCCACTGATCACCGGCATCGCCACTATCCCGATAGTCGTTCCAGCACCGTCCACCAGTACGCAGCTGACTACATCCAGCTCGAGGGCGGCCGCGGGGATCTGGCGATAGAGTTCGCTGGTTCGACGCAGGTCAAGGTCGTGGACAACGATCCTCACAGCGGCCAGTACCAATGGTGGTCCAACAGAGGGGACGTGAGCAACATGACGCTCACGAAGGGCTTCGACCTGGCCGAGCTTGAGGAGGCCACGTTGGAGTTCTGGACGTGGTATGACATTGAGGATGACTACGACTACGCATACGTCGAGGTGTCTACCGATGGTGGCCAGAACTGGGACATACTCCAGGGGAAGCACGCCACGGACACGAATCCCTATGGCAACAATTACGGGCACGCATATACCGGTACTAGCGGAGAAGTGGACGAGCCCAATTGGGTGAAGGAGGAGATCGATCTTGGCCGTTACGTGGGCCAGGAGGTGATGATCCGCTTCGAGTACATCACGGATGATGCCTACAACGATCCAGGCCTCTGTGTCGATGATGTCTCTATTCCGGAATTGGGATACATCGATGATGCTGAGACGGCAGGCGGCTGGGAGGCGCAGGGGTTCATTCGCTCCAACAACATACTGCCTCAGGAGTGGATCGTGCAGGTGATCGAATTCGGCCCTGAAACGGTCGTACGTGAGATGGAGTTGAGTGACACTCAAGAGGGCAGGCTCGTCATAGAGGGTCTTGGACACGAGGTGAAGGGGGCGGTACTGATCATCTCGGCTCTGGCGCCATCTACGACGGAGATGGCAGGCTATGAGTACGCAGTCTATTTGATTGAATGAGTATATCTCCCACAGTGTTCGATTCTACTGGGGTGTCGAGTGCAGTAACTCGGCACCCCATTTTCTTGTCACTTGACAACGAGTCGCATGGTTTGTACAATTGGGTTAAATGAAAATCCTTTTCAACTAGCACCAGGTTCTAATCGTGAGAGACACACAAGTAGCTCAGGCCCTGCGAGCCCGCGGATGTAAGGTGACGGCGCAACGGCTTGCCATCGCGCGCGTGCTGTGGGAGGGCACAGCGCCATTGAGCCCGGCGGAGGTGCTAGAGAGAGGGCGCGAGATCCACCCGGCATTGGGCCTGACGACTGTGTACCGCACGCTCGAATTGCTTCGTGAGCTGGGTATCGTCCGTCGTGTTCATCTGGACGAGGGGTGCCGCGCCTATGCCCAGGCGAGGGAAAGGGAAGGTCACCATTTGGTGTGTCAGGTCTGTCATCGAGTCGTTGACTTCCCGTGCACTGGTCTGGGAGAGCTGATAGAGGACACGGCGAGACAAACGGGATTCGCTGTCGAGACCCATTTGTTGGCGTTGGTGGGCCTCTGTCCAGCCTGTCAGTGAGTGCCTCCGGTCTGGGCATCTGGGATTCGGATCTGAGGAGAAACAGTGCCACAGCCAAGCCCAGAAGCCTCTGAGGGACAGTGCAGTAGCTCGTTCCCCCGGGCGACTGATGTTGCTCCGCCTTCCGAACAAGATAGCAGCTTCGGTGATGGGGCCAGGTTGAGGACGCCATGCCTGCAAGAAGATTGCCACTCATAGGGCTTGGACTGGCATTGGCCATGCTCGTGGCAGCCTGCAGCACACGGGCTCCCACCGTTACCGCTCCGCCCGGAGGATCGGTCAAGGTGATGGTGAGCATAGTACCGCAGAAGTACTTCGTGGAGCGAATAGGCGGAGACAAGGTGAACGTATCTGTGATGGTGGCGCCGGGCTTCAACCCCGCGACGTACGAGCCGAGACCAAGCCAAATCCAGGCACTTTCGGAGACGCAGATGTATGTGCGTGTTGGCGTGCCCTTCGAGGAGGCTTGGATGGGTCGGATTGAAGCTGCGAATGAGCATATGCTCATCGTGGATCAGTCCCAAGGTATAGAACGGATTGAGGGCACCGATCCGCATATCTGGCTCTCACCACGGCTGGCCAAGGTTCAGGCTCGCACGATATTCGACGGCTTGGTGGAGTTGGATCCGAACAACGAGAGCTTCTACCGGCCGAACCTGGATGCTTTTCTGGCCGATCTAGACGAATTGGACGCGAGCATTGAACAGACGCTTGCCAATCTGGAGAGCCGTAAGTTCATGGTCTTTCATCCCGCTTGGTCCTACTTCGCGCGGGATTATGACTTGGAGATGATCCCGGTGCAGATCGAGGGCAGTGATCCGAGCGCGGCCGAGATGGCTGATCTGATCAGGAGAGCTCGTGAGAACAACATCAAGGTCATCTTTGCGCAGCCTGAGTTCAGTACGGAGAGGGCGGCCACCATAGCGCAGGAGATGGGGGGCGAGGTGCTGCTTATCAGTCCTCTGGCCCCCGATTGGCTCGACAACCTTCGGCAGGTGGCCGATACCTTTGCCTTGGTTCTGGCCGACCAGAAGTAGCACGTTCATCTACCGTGTGAAATGGAGGAAAGCTCATGCAAGCGAAGCCTGAGGTCATTCGGGTGGAGAACTTGTGGGTGCATTATGATGGTACACCTGTACTGGAAGACATAGACTTGTCGGTCTACGAGAAAGACTTCATAGGCATCATCGGCCCCAATGGTGGAGGGAAGACTAGTCTGCTCAAGGTACTTCTAGGTCTGATCCCACCCACTCGCGGACACATTCGCGTCCTCGGGCGTAGTCCTGAGGAGGCCCGGCGGTTCATCGGATACGTGCCACAAGGCAGTGAGTTCGACCACGCGTTTCCGATCAGCGTGTGGGATGTGGCGATGATGGGTCGGCTGGGTCGTCGCGGATTGTTTCATCGCTATACTCAAGAGGACAGAGAAGTCGTGGCCAATGTGCTGGATCGAGTAGCCATGCTGGACTTCAGGGATCGGCAGATAGGGCAGTTGTCAGGAGGTGAGAGGCAACGCGTGTACGTGGCAAGGGCGTTGGCAAGTCAGCCGAAGATCCTGCTGTTGGACGAGCCCACCGCCAGTGTGGACACTCCCGTCGTTGGTAGCATCTACGAGCTACTCCAGGAACTGAATCAGAGTGTGACCATCATTCTGGTGTCTCACGACATCGGGGTAGTATCCTCGTATGTGAAGACAATCGCCTGTCTCAACCGCCGCCTTGTCTATCATGCGTCGAAGGAAATCACCCCCGAGATGCTGGAGGCGGCCTATCACTGTCCTGTCGACTTGATCGCCCACGGCATGGCGCACCGGGTGCTGGAACTGCATCATTTCGAGGGAGGGCAAGAATGATCGAGGTACTGCAGCTGGAGTTCATGCAGAGGGCCGTAATGGCTGGAGTGTTGGTCAGCATCGCCTGCGGGGTCATCGGCACGTATGTGGTGGTGAATCGCATCGTTTTCATCAGCGGAGGCATTGCTCACGCTGCATACGGAGGCATTGGGCTAGGGTATTACCTGGGAATCAATCCGGTCGTGGGCGCCATCACGTTCAGTCTTGGAGGCGCAGTGACCATGGGTGCAGTGCAGCGCAAGGCCCGGGAGCGCGCCGATACAATCATCGGCATGCTGTGGGCGGTCGGCATGGCCACGGGTGTCATCTTCATCGACTTGACACCGGGCTACGCCGCTGACCTGATGAGCTACCTGTTCGGTAGCATATTGACGGTTCCGAGGGCTGACTTGTTGATCATGGCTATCCTCGATGCTATGATAGTTGCGCTGGTGATGGTGTTCTACAAGGAACTTCTGGCGATTTCCTTTGACAAGACCCATGCCTCTACCGCGAACGTGCGTGTCGGTGCGATTCAGCTACTTCTTCTATGCCTGGTGGCCATGACGGTCGTGATGTTGATGCGGGTTGTGGGGTTGATCTTGGTGATCGCACTGCTGACAATGCCTGCTGCCATTAGCCAAAGGTTCACCTCAGATCTGAGGAGGATGATGGCCATCTCTGTCATGCTTGGCCTTGTGTTCACCACGGTAGGGCTCTTCCTTTCCTATCTGCTGAACCTGACCTCAGGGGCCACGATTGTGCTGACTGCGGCCTGCGCCTTCCTGGTGGTGATGATCTCCAAGTCGTTGACCCCGCGCGGGGCGCACAGCTGACCCACTGACAGGCTCAGCGTTTCCAGGGGCTCTCCGCTGGTTCCCCCACAAGGTCATACTCCAATGCGGTCCTGATCTTCACCCAACAGAATTCGCCAACCGGCAGTTCCCTCTCTATGAGGACCATGCCGTCGACCTCAGGTGCGTCTCTGTAGGAGCGGCCCACACTGATACCATCGCCTACCCCTTCGATCAACACTTCCAATTGTTGGCCAACGAAGTCCTCGTTCTTTCTCCATGAGATGCTTTGTTGCAGGGCCATGGCCAACTCGTAGCGGTCTTGCTTCACGTTGTCCGGCACCTGATCTGGCAGTCGAGCAGCGTTTGTCCCTTCCTCCTGAGAGTAGGTGAAGATGCCCACTCTGTCGAACTGCGCCTGCTTCATGAACTCCAAGAGGCCTTCAAACTCCTCTTCGGTCTCGCCCGGGTAGCCCACGATGAAGGATGTGCGTAGAGCGATGTCAGGCATTGCTTGCCGCAAGCGCGCCATGAGTGAGCGAATCTTACCCATATGGTGGGGCCGGTTCATGCGACGCAGCACGTCCGGATGAGCGTGCTGCAACGGCAGATCCAGGTAGTGACAGATCTGCGGGTTGGAGACCATGGTTTCGATGAGTCGTGGGGTGACGTGTTGGGGGTAGGTATACATAAGTCGAAGCCAGTGTAGAGTCGGCACCGTGGTCAGGATGTCGCCAATGAGCGATGGAAGGGCGTCTCTCTCTCCCCGGTCACGTCCGTAGGCGGTGATATCCTGGGCGATGAGGATGATCTCCCTAACGTCTTGTTGGACGAGTTGCCGAACCTCGGTCAATATCGCTTCCTTGGGCTTGCTCCGAAAGGTGCCTTTGATCTGCGGGATGGCACAGAAAGCACAGGGAGCGTCGCAACCCTCGGCGATTTTGACATAAGCAGTCGCCAGGCCGGGGCAGTGGCGGGGCAGGGGATGGATCACCGGATGGCTCGCGCCCGGCTGTGGCAGCTGGTGGAGCGCACCCGGTCTGTGATCTGTCAACAGGCTTTCTGCGAGCTGGGCAATCTCTGTCCATCGCTGAGTGCCGATGATTCCGTCCAGGGAAGGAACCATCTGCCTCATTTCGCCACCATATCGTTCGGCCATGCAGCCCGCAGCGACGAGGTACTGGTCAGGTCTCTTCGTTTCACCTAGTTCGCGGAGGGTGGCCACGGACTCCTCCTTGGCGCGGTCGATGAACCCGCACGTATTGACAATCAAGATACCTGCATTTTCGGGGTGGTCAGCTGACTGGTAGCCGGCCTGACGGAGGAGTTCCCTCATCCCCTCGGACTCGACCAAGTTCTTGGGGCAGCCGAGGGAAAGCAGATAGAAACGCATGCTTGGGCTCAAGGGCCGGGGCTGGGTGTCGGGACCATGGTCGCAGTGATGACTGCGGTGCCGAAAGGAGTGGGAGCTGGCGGTATCCCTGTCGAGAGAGGCTCTGGCGTGGCGTGGAGGCTCTCCCACGTCCATTCGATGTCTACCACTTCATCTTCCTCACCGAGGGGTCCTAGCTCTTGCCCGTTGATCGTTACTAGAACCCCGCCAGCGTTACCAACATGCATGGCGATGCTATCTTCGGCGAACCACGACCAATTCGTGCCTGCCTCGATCAGCCCACGGAACGCAGGCTCACGATCGACCATGACCTCGAGCCAAGTTCGAGCGACGATTTCCACGTCCGCTTGGAGGCGGCCCGACGGCATCTGAGTGGGTGTGAAGCTTGGGGATGGAGTGTTGGTTGGGGTCAGTTGCAGAACGGGTGAGGCCAGGCTGGCGCTGCGAGTTGGAGTTGGCGTGGACAGGGGTGAAGCCGGTAAACCCCGGTTGTAGGCGAGGACTCCTACGACTGCAATTGACGCAACTATAAGCGCTCCCAAGAACAAGTCTATGAAGAGCCACGATGATATGGTCATACCTTTGGGCGGTTCAAAGCCCTCAGCAACAGGGGGGGTAGGGCCGACTTGCACTTCGTCGCCGCCGTATAGGGCCATGACCTCCTTGAGATCTAGACCCAAGTACTGGGCGTAGCTGCGGAGGAGACCCTTGCGGTAAATTCCCGCTGGTACATTCTCGTAGTTCTCTTCCTCCAACGCCTCGATGAGCGGTTGCCTTATCCTGGTCTCCTGTTCCACCTCTGCGATGGACAGGCCCTTTTTCTCGCGGGCCTCGCGTAGCAATCGGCCGAGTTCTGCCAAAGTATCCTCCTGTCATGCTCTTCGCCGCAACTTCGCGGCCTGTAAGTTGGTGCGCCTTGCTTTGTTTTCAACGATGGGCGCTACATCTCCCTCCTGCCTTCCAGCGCTCGGGTCAGGGTCACCTCATCAGCATACTCCAGATCGCCTCCCATGGGCAGGCCGTGGGCAAGACGAGTCACTCGCACGCCCAAAGGAGCCAGTTGCCGGGAGACATACATAGCCGTAGACTCCCCCTCCAGGTTGGGGTTGGTTGCCAGAATGATCTCCTCAGCTGGATGACCGCGCAAGCGCTGCACAAGTTCTGCTATCTTGAGGTCTTCGGGGCCTATGCCTTCTACCGGTGAAATGGCACCGTGTAGGACGTGGTAGAGGCCATCATACTCTCGTGTCCTCTCGATCGCCAAGACGTCCAAAGGTTCTTCCACGACACAGATCACGGAACGGTCTCGTTGCGCCTCATTGCAGATGGAGCAGGGATCGGTCTCCGCAATGTTGAAGCACACCGAACAACTGACGACCTGCTCCCTGAGTTCGCCGATCGCCTCGGCCAAGGCTTGCACCTGTTCTTGCGGCGACCGTAGCAGATAGAAAGTCAATCGCGAGGCGGTCTTGGGGCCTATACCCGGCAGACGGTTCAGTTCCTCGATTAGCCGCTCGACTGATCGGGGTACTGGTCGCATACTACATCAGTCCTGGTATGCCAAGGCCACCGGTAATGCTGGCCAGGTTCTGCGCGGCTAGTTCTCCGGCTTTCTCCGAAGCCTCATTGACCGCGGCGATGATAAGGTCTTGCAGCATCTCCACATCTTCTGGGTCAACGACCTCCGGGGAGATTTCGATGGACTGCAACTTGTGATGACCAGTCATCACCACTGTGACAGCGCCGCCACCCACCGACGTGCTGACAGTTTGCTGGCCCAAAGCTTCTTGAGCCTCCAGCATCTTGGCCTGCAACTCTTGCACCTGTTTCAGAGTGGACCCCGGTTGGCCCCTGAACTGGCCTTTCTTCTTTCTCGCCACTCTACATACTCCTTCCTGTGGCTCTTCACCGACAGGTCATCAGAAGCGCGACAATGAAATGCTGGCAGTGCCTACACCATTGCAGTTTCCCGATCGTGCCCTGTCAAGAGGTAGATTCATTGGATGCGACCGATCTTGCCGCCCAGCTCGAGGCCCGCCTTTACCACGGGGTCCTCTGCCAGGGATTCTACGTCGTCCGGTCGTTGGGGTTCTTGCTGCTCCTTGTCAGAGGTCAGGATACACTTGATTCGGCAAGGTTGGCCCATGATCTTGCTGATCTCTTCTTCCACAGATTGGCGCGCTCTATTCTCCTCCAGTCTTTCCTTGTGAAACCGAGACCGAGCCCTAAGGGTGACCACATCACCGTCCACCGCCACGGCTGGACAGTCCTTGATCACAGCCTCCAGATGCATGCTGGTCGCCTTTATCGCGGCCAGGATCTGCGTCCAGTTGTTCTGGAGCCTCTCCAGAGGCGCTGCTTTCCCTTTCCCCCCAGGCGGAGCTGCGCTGTCTTTCAATTTGGAGGGCTTCGGTCGAGAATCGGCCTGAGGACGTGTCCTGCTAGGACTATGCTCAACTTGAGGTACCGTTGTCGTCCTCTCCTCAGTCTCCTCCTGTGACTGTTCGTCGGAGGCTGAGTACTGAGGCGTGGGCGCAGCTTCCCGTTCCGGAGAAAGAGTGGCTTCTACGAAAGCCAGCTCTAGAGGTAGTTGAGGCCGTGACGCTGCTTTGGAATCCTGAGCAGCTTGGCTGAATAGCTTGATGGTCGCCACCAGCCTATCCAGCGTGAAAGACTCTGCCTGACGCGCCATCTGGCTTCGCTGCTCCTCAGTTGTGTACTGGGGACCAGCGTTGGTCGTTTTCATCAGCAACAGGCCCCTGAGGTATTCCAGAAGTTCTTTGTTCAGCTGACGCGGATCGGCGCCATCGACGACAGCTTGGCCAATCCGATCAAGTCCTGCGGCGACATCGCGAGTTGCCAGATGATCTACGAGGTCCGCTATCTCTTGGTGGGAGACCGTGCCCAGCATCGTTTGGACCCGCCGGAGCGTGATCTCCTCTCCTCTGTATGAGGCCAATTGATCCAGAAGGCTTTCGGCGTCACGCATGCTCCCTGTGGCTTGCCGCGCGATAAGATCCAGGGCGGCCTCATTCGCCCCTAGCCCTTCCTCAGCGGCAATTGCCCGCAGCTTGGCTATCATGGCTTCAAGTGGGATGGGGCGGAAATCAAACCGCTGGCACCGCGAAAGGACGGTCGCCGGGATCTCTTGCGGCTCGGTCGTGGCGAGGACTAGGATCGCGTGACCCGGGGGTTCTTCCAGCGTCTTCAGCAGGGCATTGAACGCCTGAGGGGTGAGCATGTGTACTTCATCTATGATGTAGAACTTGTACCTGGCCTCGCTGGGGGCGAAGGCAATCCTCTCCCTCAGGTTCCTGATGTCGTCTATCCCTCTGTTGGATGCTGCGTCTATCTCAATCAGATCAATCAGCCGGCCCTCATCTACGGCCTGACACATCTGACATACGTTGCACGGTCTGTCATCGCTCTCGCTCAGGCAGTTCACTGCCTTGGCCAGTATGCGGGCTGTCGATGTCTTCCCTGTTCCCCTTGGGCCGCTGAACAGGTACGCATGTACTATGCGACCGCTCTTCACACCATGGTGGAGGGTCTGCGTCACGTGGCTCTGCCCGACGACCTCGTCAAAGGTTCGCGGTCGCCACTTGCGATAAAAGGCCTGGGACACAGCTCTTTTCCTAAAGCGCTCCTTGGGGTCAGAAGGCAGTCCCGGCTGCTGCCGGCACGCCGCGCAGTCGGGCCTGAGGCTCCTGCTTAGTTTATCACCAGCCAGAGATAATTGCAAGGTTGAACGCAGGAGAACTGCCAGAGAGAGACCAGAGGCCTTCGACCCACGGAGTCACGGCTAGGAGGCGGCGCGCAGACTTCCGCTACGGGCCTCAGTCCAGGATGGCCAACGTGCGGTCGCCACGGGGCGCAAAGCGGGCCCAGGTGACTTCATGAGCACGAGCATCTCTGATGTCAAGTCTGGCCTCCTGCGTGGCCCCGCGCCAGGATTCCGTCCGGGAACGAGCTTCTCACAGAGAATCACGGCGAACTCGGCAGCTTCATCGGGCAGTGTGGATGCCTCACCATTCTGCGGGACCGACTTGACCTTCAGGTTCAAGAGACTTACTTCCGCAGGCACCACAGGACCTGCTGTCCACTGGATTCATGGCTCCACAGGTCGGACATTTCCGCAGGTCGACCAGGAGGCTAGCCCCCCACGATGATGTTCGATGCGAGCTCCGGGTCCACTTACGGGACTTCGATGGTCACAAAGCTGGTTTTGGCCTCGTCGACGGTGACCTCTGCCGTGTACAGGTGATCGTTCACATATGTTCTCGTCAAGTACTCACCGACTGGCACGTCGCTCAAGACGAAGTTCTCCATCCACTCGTCATCAGCGTTTACTTCACTGGATGGATAGGTAGTGACATCTTGCCACCGTCGATTGGGACTCTCCTTGCGGTGGAATGTGATGGACTGCTCCGGAAGTGGCCGGCCGTCGGAATCGAGCAATTGACCCGCGATTGTGCCCTTGCCGGGTAAGGGACGCAGCCAGAGTTCGGGGTTATGCGTGTGTTGATAACTATTCTCGCCAACCCGCACCTCGAGGTGCAGATGCGGTCCTATGGCCACTCCGGTCATACCTACCTCGCCGATGAGATCGCCTTCCTCAACCTCCTGCAAGAAGTCGACGTGCACCTGTGAGAGATGGCCGTACAGGACCCAGACCTTGTGATCGTGATGCTGCTGGTCCAGCTGTAAGATCACCAGCTGGCCGTAGAAGCCGACCCTCTCGCCATACATGGTGCGCTCATCCGAACCGGCTACGATGATCCGGCCGCTGGCCGCGGCGTATACAGGCGTGCCAAATGGGTTTGGGAAATCGGCACCGTGGTGGATGCGGTACTTTCCCCGCCCGGTGGAGCCGTAAGGGTAGAAGCGACTAGGTTCGTTGTTGTTTTCCGCGCCAAATGGCCGCGCTAACCAGTAGTGGTCCTGGGGTTCAACGATCTCCGGCGTCGGAGTGGAAGTAGCCGTCGGCACCGGTGTGAAGGTAGGGGTATAGGTAGGCGCGGGGGTCGAAGTAGGGGACGGCGTGGAGGTGGGCTGCAGGGCAGCGGCGATGGTGCCCATCACTCCGCGCACGAGCACTGCACCTCCAATCACAAAGGTCAGAATCACGCCACCGGCTACGGTGGCAAGAACTAGCCTCCTCGTCTTCGGTCCTCGCTCTTGATAGCCACCTGTCACGGCGCTCATTATAGCACAGCTCAGAGCCTCCAAACCACCCCGAGGGCTTGAAGAATGCCTGCAGCTACTGTAGAATAGCGTGACGCAGGCGGAGTGGAGAGAAAGCGTGACCAAGAAGATCGTATCCTTGAAGGAGGCCCGCGCCATAAGGGACCAAGTGGCGTCTCGGGGCGGAAGGGTGGTGTTCACCAACGGCTGCTTCGATCTTCTGCATGTAGGACACGTGCGGTATCTGCAAGAGGCGAAAAGGCAGGGTGACTTGCTTATTGTCGGAGTGAACGATGATGGGTCCACTCGGCGGCTCAAAGGCGAGGGGAGACCGTTCATGCTCCAGGGCGACCGGGCGGAGATACTGGCGGCCCTGGAGTGCGTTGACTATGTGGTGCTGTTCGGCGAGCCAACGGCAGAGAGTTTGGTGAGAGCGCTGCAACCAGACATCTATGTCAAGGGTGGCAACTACACGCTTGAGGAGCTACCCGAGGCCGATGTGGTGGCTGAATACGGTGGCGAGATCTACTTGACGCCGGTCGCACGTGGTCGTTCGACGACAGGTCTCATCGCGGCCATCGTTGCTCACCATAGGGAGGATAGGTGAACAGGGGCGCTGCCCTCGTGGCCGGTCCGCCGCGCGATGAGGCGACATCGCAAGCTGCCGAGGGGGCAGGCATAGCACAGGCAGCTACCTTTGTCGCACTGGGCAACGTGAGTAGCCGTGTTCTGGGCCTTATCCGAGAAACGGTCATCTCACACCTCTTCGGAGCCACCGGTTTGGTCAGTGCATTTCGTGTGGCGGGCATCGTGCCCACCATGATCTATGATCTCCTCGTTGGTGGCATGATCAGCGCCGCCTTGGTCCCCGTTTTCAGCGACTACGCGGAGCAACAGGACCGCCAGGAGATGTGGCGGCTGGCCAGCACCTTGTTCACCGTGGTGGCTATGATATTTGCTCTTATCGTCCTCGCCCTGGAACTGGCGGCTCCCGCCGTGGCCTGGCTCCTGGGCGGCGGCTTCCATCCATCTCTTCTGGCCGTGACCACGACGCTCACGCGACTTATCGTGCCTGCCGTGGCATTCTTAGGGTTATCGGGGGTAACCACGGGTCTTCTCTATGCGAACAAGCGCTTTGTCTATCCAGCCTTCGGTGCCAGCGTCTTCAATGCTGGCATCATAGTTGCGATGCTCCTTCTGGCGGACAGAGCTGGGATCGCTAGTCTATCCTTGGGTGTTCTACTGGGCTCCATTCTTCAGTTGGCTATCCAGGTACCGGGACTGAGAGGCCTGCAATTCTCTTTCTCCTTGGATTTCAGTCACCCAGGGTTGCGGCGCATCGGCCGCCTGTATCTCCCGGTGGCCCTGGGCCTTGTCGTCAGCCAGGTGGCCATCGCCCTCGACCGCAATCTGGCCTCCCGGACTGGCGAGCAGAGCATCGCCTGGATGCAAAACGCTACCACTCTCATACAGCTTCCTCTTGGGCTTGTGGCGGTGGCTGTATCCACAGCCATACTGCCTTCGCTTTCGCGCCTGGCGTCAGCTGGCGACTTGGTTGGTTACCGCCGCACGTTGGGAACGGGGCTCCGCACGGTGGTGTTCTTCATGGTGCCAGCTACGGTTGGACTCCTGGTCCTGGCGACCCCGGTCATAGCTCTGCTATTCGAGCACGGTGCTTTTCAACCCTATGATACGGAGCGCACCGCACAGGCCCTACGCATCTATCTCATAGGAGTATCCTTCGCGGCGATAGATCAAGTCCTGATTTTTGCCTTCTACGCTCGGAAGGACACCAAGACTCCCGTCTTGGTGGGGGTGCTTGCGGTATTCATCTACCTAGTGGTTGCACTGATATGGATTGTTCCTCTGGGAATGCTGGGGCTGGTCCTGGCGAATTCAGTGCAACTGACCAGCCACGCTCTCGTGATGCTCTATCTTGCCCACCGCCACTTTGACGGCCTTCGAGGCCAAGCATTGACACAGACCGTCCTCAAGGTTCTGATCGCCTCTGGGCTGATGGGCGCAGTGGTGTACTTGAGTCTGCCCTTCCTAGCCACAATTGCTGCTCAAGTGTCTACGTGGGGTGAGCTTCTAATTGTACTGGGGGCTGGAGTCCTCGGTGTAGTCAGCTACGCGTTGCTAGCCTGGGCGCTGGGGATCGAGGAAATACGGCGCGTACGGGAGCTGATCCGTACCGGGTGGGCGACCAGGGTGAGGAGGGGCCCTTCGTAGGTGTCTCGGGGCGCGTGAGGGCGGTATGGCCATCGGACGACGCTTGACTATTCCTCGAATATGCGTATAATTTTACATAAGATTCGTCCATAGCTCGCAGGTGTGTAGCAGAAGGATCAACCGATGAGCGAGAAGTCCTCTCTGGATGACCTGACGATAGAGCAGTTGGAGAGACTCCTGAAGTCGAAACGGCGTGCTCGGGCTTCGGAGCGCTTCCGTCGGCTGAAGGGAGGCGAGGTGCGGGAGGCCGCGTCCACCAGCAGTGTTGGGGACGGGGCAACAGTGAGTTCCGCTGAAAGCGCAGATCGACGCAGGCCCAGACCACAGTCTGAAGCAAGAGCTCCCGGCCCACCTTCCAGTGGTGCGGCATCGGTGCAGGACGGGACCAGCATCGAGGGCAGCGCATTCGAGACGGTGAGGATCAGCCCGGAGACCAGCTCCCTCAAGAGGATTGGCTCCTTTCTGGGCAGAGTGAATAGGGGTTTCTGGCTGAGAGGATTTCCCAGGCTGCGAGATCGTCTGCTTCTTTTGCTGGAGTTGGCGGCTCTGGCTGGTCTGATCTTCGTGGTTTTCAGTTCTCTGTCCAACCTGCGTCTTCTCAACAGAGAGGTAGCCGAGGCGCTGGAGTCTGGACAAGCGGCAACACCCGCCCCTACGGCCGCGGCGGTTCTTCCCGGTGGCAGTTTGCCACCGGGGTCAGAAGGCACGGTACCGAACCCCTACCGGCACCTAGTGGAGCCGGGAGCTTCTATCCCCATACCGACTCCTGGACCCCGACAGGCATCCAGGATTGTTATCCGTGCGATCGACGTTGATGCGCCTGTGGTGGAGGGAGATGGCTGGGAGGAGCTGAAGATGGGAACTGGACACCGGATTGGCTCAGCCAATCCAGGCGAGCGCGGCAACATGGTTATCTCCGGCCACAATGATGTCTTTGGCGAGATATTCAGGCATCTTGAGGATCTGAAGATAGGGGATGAGGTTGTGGTGTATGCCGGTGACACGCCACACCGGTACTCGGTCGTGGCAACAATGGTGGTCGAGCCCACTGAGGTGAGCCTGATGGAGCCCACCCCAAACGCCACACTAACACTGATCACGTGTCATCCGTACATGATAGATAGCCATCGGTTTGTGGTAATCGCAGAGCTCGCCAATCAGTAGTCCGGAGGAAAGCGGGGAATGGCGAAAAAATCGCGCCGAGCACGTCGTCGACGAGAATCAAGAGCCGTCGCCAAACCTGGATCCGTGTCCGGGGCCGAGAAAGCGGTCAAGGTTGGAGGAGGCCCTGGGCGGGCAAGAGCGACAGGTGAAAGCCTAGCCCAGCAGTACGCCTATGTGTATGATGACCTGAAGCGCATAGCGATCCTGGCGGGAGCCATGTTTGCGATTCTAGTCGCTCTCTCCTTCTTGATCGAGTAGGCTAGAAGACATCGTCAGAAACGATAGCAGGCCGAACTGCACTATGAGATGAATGGCCATGCACAACCACGTGTTGGATGTGAAGTAGTAGATGATCGTGATGCTGAAGGCCATGGCCGCAGTAGTGAGGCTCTTCCCGGTCCGGTGGGCCATTCCCCAGCCTTTGCGGATCTGTGGACTCAGCCACCACTCCCCGAGGATGAGGAGAAGGCTCACAAACGTCCCGTGGTAGTTCCCCAGTAGCTGAATTGTGGCACCACGATAGAAAGCCCAGTGCACCTCGAGGTACAGGACGCCCAGCACAATTAGCCCCCAGCCCCAGGGTGTGACCAACATCCTTCGCTCGGTCAGATAAGGTCTGCTCCCCATTCCGTATCGCATTTGTCCCGCAGCCTTCACATACCATCGCCAGCCCCACACCAGAAGAGCGAGCGTTCCCAGGCCCAGCACCACGCCCATGCCGAGTTCCTGGAACCACTGTGGTCCGAACCAGTGCGGCGACCAGAGACCCATGAGAGTTGGATTGGTGATGCCCTTCATCAGCGCTACATAGGGGATGCCCAGGTAGTAGGAGAAACGCAGGCCCTCTAAGAGCCATAGGTTGTGCGGCCAACTCTCGAGGGCTGTCAAGACACGGCCAGCGCGAGTCGATGAGGCTCTGCGAAGCACGTGGAGCAAGTTGGCCGCAAGGCCATACAGAAGAATGGAGCAGAGCACCCAGACAATCAACTGCATCCTGTAGTCAAACAGCGTTTGTACTAGTTCAAGGGTTGACATGGGGTGCCATTCAGTGACTGCCGAATGAAGATGAGGAGCGTGTACCTACGCTGGCTTCTCTTCACCGCTCATGGGGGCAAGGAGTGTGACCACAGTTCCCGCGGATGGCTTCGATTCGATGGTCAGTCGGCCGTTGATGAGGCGTGCACGCTCACGCATGTTGACCAATCCCAAGCTGGTCCGTTCGTCATAGGAACTCTCCACATCTGCCACGTCAAAGCCTTGTCCATCATCCCTGACTTGGGCGAAGAGTTCACTGTTGCGTCTCGCGAGGCTTATCCAGATGTTCGCAGGCTCGCCATGCTTCTTGGCGTTGTTGATGGCCTCCTCGAGGATGAAGAAGGTAGCCCCTTCCACAAGCGGGATCGGGCGTCTGTCCAAGCCCTCGGCATCGACGTGCACGTCGATGTCATCCGTTTCCCTTATACGGTGTGCGTACTGCTCCAACGCTGCGGCCAGTCCCTGGGTTTCCAGAATCATGGGACGCATGGTGAAAAGCATCGTGCGCACTTCTTTCACGGCTTGCGCGGCCAACCTCTCGAGTTTGTCCAACTCGCGTCTGGCCCTCACTGGATCTTGGTCGAGCAGTACTCTGACGAAATCAAGGCGCATGGCGATGGAGGACACGGTCTGCGTAGGGCCGTCGTGCAACTCACGTGCCAGTTGTTTGCGGAGTTCCTCATCGCTGAAAAGGATCCTCTTCCTCTCCTCCTTCAAAGTCTGATACAGTTCGGCGTTCTGCAAAGCGATGCTGGCCTGATTGCAGAAGGCGGTAATGAGATCCATGTATGCAGGGCTATAGGCATCGGCGTCGGGACTCCCAAATAGCGCCATCCCGTACAGCTCCAGACCTGCCCGCAAGGGGACACACAGCACCGAGCGACACCGTCTCAAGGCAGAAAAAGCTGACAACTCTGGATCGGCGCTGGGCCGGTCGCCTATTGCTGGCTCTGCTGTGGAGACAACTTGGCCGACCAAGCCGCCCCTTCCCTGAATGCTCTGAAGTTCATCGGTTTTGCTGAGGTTCCGAGAAGCACCGACGCGAAGACTACCCTCTTCATCGTCGAAGAAAAGCACCATGCTAACGGGCCTCTGCAGGTCCCTCTGTTCCTTCTCCCGGAAGCCCGCCAGGCTAACGTCCAACATCTTTTCCAGGACGAGTTGGTAGTTGAGCGTGGCGATGAGTTCGCCGGTCATGTCGTAGATGGCTCGGAAGCGTTCGCGGTAGGCTGAACTCGGCGGGCCTTCCTCACTGCCCAGAGCCTGGGTAGCCGCTGGTCGCGACCTCGGGCCGAGAAGACTTGTGACCGTCGCACCGATGAACAGCGTCGCGATGCTGACGATGGTCGGAAGAAGATTCTGCCCTCCAGCCAGCCAGGGCTGGAGGAAGACGATGAAGAGGCCATAAGCTGAGGTTGATATGCTGGTGATGAGTAGACTTATCTCCGTACCGAAGCGTAGAGCGGCTACGATGATAGGCAATAGCAGGAAGAGGAAGTATGACGGTTGTTGTGACACGTACGCGATCGCTACGAATAGCGCCGTATCAAGGGCTAGGGTCAGCTCTTGAAAGCGGCGGGGGGTTCTCTTCAAGTACAGGAGTAGCACAACTGCAAGGCCGTAGATTGCCCCCGCCAATAGGAGTGCATAGATGGCTACAAGGTTACCCCTCTGAGCTGAGTCCTGGGAGCTGAGGACGAAGGTCACAACCAGGATCGCCCAACGCAGATGGCTGATCAACCATTCGCTTCTGGCGCTTGGCTTTGCAGGCATGCCCACCTCACAGGCACAACATGGGCTGCAAGGGAGAATGGGCGAGATAGGACTCGAACCTACGACCTCGCGGATGTGAACCGCGCGCTCTGACCAGCTGAGCTACTCGCCCTGCCACCACGAGATTATACCATCCAGCCCCTGTAAACGCAACCTGCCCGCTTGTTTGCCTTTTGCACATGAAGCCAGTATGATAGGCATACGTCCGGCACATTGGCACGCGACCGGGTCGTGCTGCGGCAGGAAAGGGATGCATCGGGCTGATGCAAAACAAGGGTTCCGCTTTGGCGTTCGTGTTCGTCCTCTTCGTGATGTGCTTGGGTGGTTATGCGGCCTTCACGACACTGGCCAAGGGCAGAAGTGATGCCGTCATTCCCGCCGAGTCCCGGACCCCGGCCACCGGAGCCGAGACCACCGCCACCAGCTCGATCCCTGCCCCCACCAACACACCAGAGGCAGCGGCAAGCCCCCACTCCGAGCTGTCCACGCCCGTGGTGCCCACGGCCACTCCGGTGCCACCGCCCAGCCCCACGCTGCCACCCCAGCCAACGCCTACAGCGAGTCCTTCCCCGACCAGACCGGCTGCCGAACCGACTCCGGCACCGCCTTCGGGTCCACACCAGTTCTACGTCATACGCAACGAGCGAGATTGCGCTGCGGGGGGTATCATCGGCGGATGGGTGTACGATGCCGACGGCAATGGTCTGTCCTGGGCCAACATGAAGCTGTACACCGAAGGATGGAGCGCTCCTACGAAGCAATCCGAGGGGCCGCCCCAGAGCGGGAAGTATGAGTTCGCCATGGGGTACGACTCCGCCTTGTTCCACCTTCTCATCGTCGATGCCAACGATCAACCACTCAGCGCCGTAATCGACGTCGACTATGGGCCTGATTGCAGCTACCGCATTGACTGGCAGCGAGTGCGTTAGGACCGCGCTCCTACGGCAGCTCCCCCGTGGTCCTCGCGAATGCTAGGGTCTGGTACGCTGGCCTCTGGGACCAATCCTCCTTCAAGATGCCGAAGGCAGCTCGTTCGTCGTCAGCCCCGCGAGCAGGCGCGAAATTGAGGTTCCAGATGAACATCACCCCCATGTAGCCTTTTTGGCGGGCTATCTGTAGAGCGGTCACCAAATAGCCGGCCTGCTCGAGTTCGGTGTTGTCTGCCGCGTACTCATACCCCTCGTTGGGCGCTGCGGTGAGGTTCTCGATACTTGCCCATCCGAACTCGGTTGCCCACAGTTTCCGATCACCATCGGCAAACTGCACCATGATGTTGTGGTATCCTTCAATGGTGTTCAGAAAGTAGAATTGGCGGTTGGCCCTGAAACTGGCTGAATCGCCGGCTTCACCGTACGGCGGCGGATAGCGCCAGTCGGGCGGGTTGTTGAACCCGCTTGGATGTATGCCTACTGCATCGCAGTAGTTCTTCAGTCCGGCCTGATACATCTGCCTCAGATACTCGAAATCATCTATGGCCGTAGGGCTGGTGTAGCCCACGGGGGTCGGACCGCCTGAGACCACTATGGCGCTCGGGCACGCGGCCTTGATGCGCTGGTGAGCCACGCGCAGCAGGTCCACATACTCTCCGGCACTCAAGGGCCTCCCTGTGTTCCATTCTCGCCTCAGATTCTGCTCGTTCCAGATCTCATAGGCTTGTACCTTGCCGCAATACCGTTGCGCCATGGCTCCCATGAAGTCGCCGTAGGTGCTATAGTCGATGGGTGGGCCGTCCTCTTGTGTTCGTCCTCCTCTGGCCCAATCCGGAGCTTTGACGACACTCAGCAGCAGGTTGAGGCCCGCTGAATCAGCAGCACCCACTATCTGGTCAATGGGCTCCCAGAGACGCTGTCCCTGGGATGGTTCGAATTCCTTCCACTCTATCTGGTGTTTGATCCAGACGAAGTGCATGTTGTTGACCAACTCAGTGACGTAGCCTGCGTCCAGATGGAACAAGTGAACCTGGATTCCGTAGTCGAACCCGGTTCCTGGTGAAGTGGAGGGCGGCGTCTGGACTGCGG
>CAYGAW010000055.1:0-79827 GCA_964347945.1 uncultured Anaerolineales bacterium | reverse complement strand
AGCGACAGCGTATTGCAGGGGATGAGCAACGGGTTGGTGGTGGTGGATCGGGAGGGGAAGATAAGGTTGGTGAACCTGGCAGGGGAGAGGCTGCTGGGGTGCAAGGAAGAGGAGGTGCTGGATAGTCCGCTTGAGGAGGTTCTGGGGTTTGGTGCGGAGATAGTGCGAGATAGCCTGGAGAGGGAGTTGGCGTATTCAGGGGAGGAGATAGTAGTTGAGCGGGAGAGAGGTGAGAGGATACCGTTGGGGATGAGCATATCGCCGCTGCGGGGTGAGGGTAGGAAGGTGAATGGAGCGGTGGTGATGCTGAGCGATTTGCGGGAGACGAGGGCGTTGGAGGAAGAGAGGAGGAAGCTGGATCGTCTGGCGTTCTTGGGAGAGATCTCGGCGGTGATGGCACATGAGATAAGGAACCCGTTGGCGGGGATGGGAGCGGGGATACAGCATCTACAGACGAAGTTTGAGGAGGGGGATGAGAGGCACGAGGCGTTGGGGAGGATATTGAGGGAGGGGGAGAGAGTAAATCGGATCATAGAGGACATACTATTGATATCGCGGCCGCCGCACTTGAATCTAGCGCCGTGTGACATATCGGAGGTGATAGGGGAAGTAGTGAGGGAGTGGGAAGGGAAGGCGCGAGAGAAAGGGGTAGAGCTCAGGCAATATACCGCAGCGGGGTTGCCGTTGGTGAAGGGAGACAAGGTGCGGTTGCACCAGGCATTGTCGAACCTGGTATCCAATGGCATAGAGGCGATGCCAGGTGGAGGGGAGTTGACCATAGCAGTGACCGGGCCTGCGAGGCCGGATCTGCCGGACATTGCCGGGCGCGAGGAGTTATGGGGAGATGGCGACTACGTAGAGGTGGACATAGCGGACAAAGGGGTAGGCATAAGCCAGGAGGACCTGGGAAGGATCTTCGAACCGTTCTGGTCCGCCAAGGCGAGGGGGACGGGCCTTGAATTGGCGATCTCCAAGCGCATCATCAATGAGCACGGTGGTGAGGTCGAGGTACAGAGTCAGGAGGGCGAAGGAACCAGGTTCATAGTGAGGGTTCCCCTGGCTAGGAGGGGCGGGCGATGACCGAGAGGATACTCATCGTAGACGACGAAGAGACCTTGTGCTACTTCTTAAAGGAATCGTTGGAGGAGAAGGGCTACCAGGCTGTGGCGGCGTACACAGCAAGAGAGGGCCTGGACGTCGTTGCGAAGCAGCAAATAGACCTCGTGCTGTTGGATCTGAAGCTCCCCGATGGAGATGGGCTGGACGTACTGTATGAGATCCGGAAAGTCGATTCCAATCTGCCGGTGATCGTCCTGACCGCGCACGCAGCTGTCGAGAGTGCTGTGCAAGCTATGAAGCTGGGCGCGTATGACTACCTCGAGAAGCCTATCAACCTGGAGGAACTGAGCATCAGCGCTGCCAAAGCCTTGGAATCGCGCGCCATGCGCCAGGAGATTCAACGCCTACGGTTCCAACAGGATCGGGACCAAGAGTTTATCGTGGGCGAAAGCAAGCGCATGCAGGATATCATGCGGCTCATCGAACGAGTGGCGCCCAGTAAGGCTAGCGTTCTGATCCAGGGAGAAAGCGGGACCGGCAAGGAAGTGGTTGCGCACGCCATACATGACATGAGTCCTCGCGGCAAGAAGGGCTTTGTGCCCATCAATTGCGCGGCCATTCCAGACACTCTGATGGAAACAGAGCTCTTCGGCTACGAAGCGGGAGCTTTCACTGATGCTCGGCGGCAGAAACTCGGGCTCATAGAGATGGCAGATGGTGGCACGCTTTTCTTGGACGAGATCAGCACTCTGAAACCGGAGCTTCAGGCCAAGCTCTTGCGCATCCTCGAGACTGAGAGCATGCGGCGACTCGGGGGCATGAAAGACGTGCATGTCGACCTCAGGGTCATCGCCGCTACAAACACGGATCTCCGTGAAGCCATCGCCGAGGGGACGTTTCGTGAGGATCTCTTCTATCGCCTGAGCGTTGTGGTCATAGACATACCCCCGTTGCGCGAGCGTATTGAAGATGTCGACAGGTTTGCGGCAGCGTTCATCGCTGACTTCAACAAGACCAGGGCCACCAATGTGCAAGCGGTCTCCGACGATGCTCTACGATTGATGCGCCAATACGAATGGCCCGGCAACGTGCGGGAACTTCGCAACGTCATCGAGAGAGCCATGATCCTGTGCAACGATGACGTGATCGACGTAGGGGACCTGCCGGCAGAGATCGTCAGCAAGGAGCCGGGTGCGGCATTTGTTGGCAATTTGCTGCCGATTCCGCCGGTGGCGTCCGGTGTGGATATGAAGGCCACCATAGCGGATATCGAGAAGCGAATGATTAAGGAAGCCCTTGCCTCCGCGCAAGGGAACAAGAGTCAAGCCGCGAGGCTGCTGGGCGTCAGTCGGGACGTCCTCAACTACAGTATGCAGAAGTACGGTCTGCAGGTGGATCAATGACCGGAGGCAACCTCGCCACTAGCCTTCCGTAGCGATACCCCCTCACTCTCCTCGCAGAGCATTTCACTCTGTTCCACGATCTCGTCGTGTACTTCCCAACGCGCTGCGTCCGTTGTCTCACTCGGGCGGCTTCACATGGGGGTGCGGAAAATCCCTCGGTGCGTGATTTTCCGCGCGCGCCGTGCCGGCTAGCCTGCCGCGGCCGGGGCGCGGCGCTGGAGCGGGCCAAGGTGTGCGCAATACCCCTAGAACCCATTGGCATCGCATTGGCGCGCTGAGGGTCCCAGATATAGGGGTTTCTGACGAAGTCCCTTCTACATGTAGTGGCTCCATGCCTGCGTCCGTAAGAGGCAGGCGCCTCCTAGCCAGCTACAGTACTTGTTTCCCCCGGTTGGCCTCGTTGCTCACGCCCCTCATCCGCCTATTCCGCGGCCTGGCACGGATCTTGCACCGTACACTGAGTAGAGACCTTTGCGCCCACTTGGCATGGGCATGAGCGAGATGTCAGACACCTGGGCGAAGCTGTTGATAGCTGAAGATGAGGATACGCTTTCCTTCTTTCTCCGACAGAGCCTGGAGGACTCCACGCCTCCGTTCTTGGTTGAGGTGGCCTACGCCGGAGACCAAGCTTTGAAGAAGGTGCTCACAGACAGGTTTGATCTGCTCATTGTCGACTTGCGTTTGCCTGACATGGATGGTTTGGCCCTGATCAGGGCCGTGCGGCAGTTCGATCCCTTCATGAAGGTGATTGTGATGACCGCCTACGGCTCAGCGGAAATGGAGAAAGAAGCGAGGAAGCTAGGGATTCACGGCTACGTCACGAAACCTTTCGTGATTGACGATATGAAGAAGATGATCACTCGAATAATGGCGGACAAATCATCGTACGGAAGGGAGGCACGAGCATGAGATACGAGATTCAGATCGCGATGTCAGTGAGCCTGTTCGTGATTGGAGTCCTAGCATCGCTCTCCGGTCTGTGGATCATCTTGGCGAAGGAGTATCACCAGGCGATGAAGCAGTTATCGGCGCAGTCCGTGAGGATCAGCGGGCGCGCCCTCACACAGGACTCCGTGGCGCCGTTGATCGATTCAGCGTCGCGAATGGTGGAGGCCATCAATCAGCTCATTCGCACAGCAGCGGGCGTAGGAGCGTTTCTGTGTGTGGTGGGCGTCATAATCTGCGTTGTCTCCTTCTGGATGATCGGCAGAGTGTGAGAGGTAGACGATGAGCCACATAGAGAGCGCAACGCCGGCCGACCCGACCGGGCCGGTGGAGGCACCTCGCAATGTTGAACTGATAGATGTGCAAAGCACGGTGAGGAGGTACCTTCGGTGCCTGGTGGATGATCCTGAACTGCAAGCCATATCCTCCTCGTACGTGCCATTGCGCCTCGCACCCTTCCAGGGATCCGACGCCGCGCCGGAAGAGCGTGACCAAGGCGTTCAATCGCAGTCCGACGGCTGCCTCGAGAGAACGTCGGACATCCTCCCATCCATCGAGGATTGGCAGAGAATCATCCTCCTGGGCGCGGCGGGGTCAGGAAAGACCGCTACGCTGCGCTGGCTGGCACATCAACAGGCAGAGGGTTTGTTGGTTGAGGGGACCTGGCGCTCGCAAGACGATACCGGACCATCACACTGCCTGCCGCTGTATGTCGAACTGTCGGAATGCGCCACCGCTGACGGTCTGCTCGGCGCCCTCGCACGCCCCTTCGAAGAATACGACTTGCCGGCGCACGAGGAGGCGGTGAGCCACATTCTTGACCGCTACCCTATCCTTTTCCTGTTGGATGGTCTGGAGAGCATTCGTGACAACGATGTGCTGGTCGAACTCGCTCGTTTGATCGAGTCCGGGCATAGCAGGTGTGTTGTTTCCTGCCGTTCCGAGGCCTACGTCGCCTTCCGGCGCTGGCTGGAAGGCCCGCAGGTCTTTGAGCTTGAGGATCTTAGCGATGAGGGGCGCAGGATCTACATAGAAACCCAACTCCCTGAGTCAGCCAGGCCCTTCGCAGTATCAAGGGCCAGAGGGGAGAAGCGGCTCTGGAACCTCCTGAGGATCCCTCTCTTCTCTACCACGTTCGTGGAGTTGGCAGAGAAAACGCCTGGGGGATTGGGATGGGTGGCGAGCAGCGCTGTCGTGGAGCACGGCGTCCAGCGGCTTCTCGAAGCTGCGACTTACAGGTGGGAAGAGCTTGATGTGGACTGGGCCGAACGCTGTTTGGCGGCCCTCGCTCTACAGATGCAGCACCTGGGCAACACCGAAGCGGTCGAGCTAGATCGACGGCAGGCCATGGTCCAGCTAGGTTCGGTCGGAGCGCCGGTCTCGCCACAGTGGCTTTCCGGGCTTGCTTCCACGGGCATCATAACCGTCTCCAAGACTAACGACACGGTATCCTTTGCCGATCCGATGCTGCAGGATTTCTTCACTGCACAGGCTGTAAGTGAGTCATATTCAGGTGCCCTATCCAAGAGTATCTGTCTCGACTCGGAGGAAACGGCGCAACACTGGGGAGGCGTTCTGCTGCACTTGTATCACTTCCTGACGGATCGGCTGGCCTACTTGCAGCAACTGTTGCGCACTCGGATCGATGGCTGGGGCCCCCGCGTCGCGGCAGAGTGTCTCGTATATAACGAGGACTCTCAAGAGGCTCGCGAACTCGCTGCCTCCCTCGCTCTAGTCGATACCCTCGACCTGACTTCCGTCTATCAGTTGGGCGTGGCGCTGAAGAGCATGGGCAAGAAGGACGATGCCAATGCCCTATTCGAGGGTATGCTGGGACGCGAGCGTGATGCGTCGTACCCACGTCAGGAGATCCTGGGCTACAGGCAGAAGTATGCCGGGAACGGTCTGGAGACGCCGTGGCCAGAGCAACCTGAGAAGCTGATCTCGCGGCGAAACCTGGGTCTGTTATATCGTGAGCTCGACCAGGTTGATAGGGCAGTGTCGGAACTGGAGGAAGCCGTCCATGGCGCGAACGTCGCGTGTTCAGACACTTACCACGAGCTGGGGCTGGCCTATCTGCAGCAGGGCCGTCTCGAGGACGCACTGGCCTCGTTCCAGCACGCGATAGCCCTCAGCCCCGGCGTGGCTGCCTACCACCACGGCGTCGGCGCGGTACTGAACCGTCTGCACCGGTATGTAGAAGCGCAGGCGGAGCTACAGCAAGCGACGATGCTGGAGCCTGATGATGCAGGGCCTTATCTCGAACTCGGATACGCCTATGAGGAGCAAGGATGGCACGGCGAGGCCATGGCGGCCTATGAGGCAGCCGAAGCGCGTAATCCCCGCGAAGCATCTTGTCCCCAGCGGATCAGCAAGCTGCTGTCCTTGCAGGGGCGATGGGACGAAGCCGTCCAAGCTCTGCGGCGAGCCTTGGCCCTCGAACCCAACAGACCTGAGTGGCACTATGATCTGGGAACTCTGTATGAACGACTGGGCCAGGCCGGATTTGCCTTGGCGGCCTTCGAGGACGCGGCCCATCTCGATCCGCAGAACCCTGAATACCTCTATCAGGCAGGCACGCTTTCGCGAGCGATGAACCACCCAACAAAGGCTATGGAGTACCTTCAGGCAGCCCTCGAACTGGACTCCGAACAAGCCAGTTGGTTGTTTGAGTTGGCGTCCGCGATGGCGTCACAGGGTCGGTACGACGAGGCATGGGTGTGGTCCGAGCGCTCCATAACCCTCGATCCGGAGGACGCTGAATATCGAGCGCTGGCTGGGAGGATTCTGCGCAATCTCCGACAACATACTGAGGCGGAGTCGCACCTGAGAGAAGCTGTGCAGCTTGACTCGCAACAGGCATCTGCTCGTTACGAACTTGCGCTTCTATTGGAGTCGGAGGGCCGCACTGACGAGGCTCTGGCCGAGTACGAAGCGGCAGTCGCCATCGAGCCCGAAGACGCAGCCTATCACTATCACTTGGGAACGCTCTTGCGGCGCATGGGGCAAGTTGAGAGTGCTCTGTCGTCCCTGACCAGAGCGATTGAGTTGAATCCTTCGCTTGCGGACGCACTTGCGGAGCTTGGCGCTGTGTATGAAGACTCTGAGCGTGACGCAGATGCACTGCGTTTGTATGATCAAGCCATTTCGATCGATCCTGGCAACGCGAGTCACTATCTGCGCGCGGGCGCCCTCAGTCACAAACTGGAACGGGCTCAGGAGGCGCGGGACTACCTGGAAGAGGCACTGAGGCTGGGCGCACAGAATGGAGAGGTTCACTCGCTTATAGGCCAGATCAATGAAGCCGGAGGATTGCTGGACAGGGCCCTGGAGGAATACCAGGAAGCAATTGGGGTATCGCCAGAGGAACCGGAATACCACGTTCGCTCAGCTGCTGTGTCCTATCGGCTGGGTCGTGCCAATGAGGCTAGAGCTGAGGCTGAGAAGGCATTGGAACTGAACCCCGACAACCCAGAGGTGAACTATGAGTTGGGCAGGGTTCTGCACGAAATGGGTCTTTCCAAGGAGGCGGCTGTCTGTTTCGAGAGGGCCACTGACGTCGCGCCAGATAAGCCAGAACTCCAGCTCGTCTATGCCAGGGCTCTTCGTGACCTCGGACGAGTAGAGGAGGCGATCCAAGCGCTCGAGGCAGCGCAGCAGTCGCTCCGCGAACCGGCTTCCATTCACGCCGAGCTAGCAGAAGTGTATTCGGAAGAGGATGACCTAACTGAGGCTCTAAGGCACTGGGACGAAGCGATCGGTATTGAACCCGAGAACGCATCGTACTTCGTAGGGAAGGGAACGCTTCTGCGCGATCACGGCCAAGCCGATCTCAGCCTGGACGCGCTGGAGCGGGCTGCGTCTCTGAATCCGGACGATCCGCAGATCCAGTGGCAGTTGGGCCTGACTCTGGAGAAGCTTGGACGCGACCGCGAAGGGTGCTCGGCATACGGGCGCGCTGTGGACTTGGCACCGGGGGTCCACAGGTACCAACTGTCGTACGGCCTAGCCTGCCGAAGGTTGGGTGACTCTGCAGGAGCATCGAGGGCACTCAATGCTGCTCTTGAGCTTGCTCCAGATGATGCGGAGAGCAACTATCAATTGGGCGAATTCTATCTTGAGCGTGATGAGCCTGAGAAGGCGGTGTCCCTCTTGGAGAGGGCATCTGACCTGAGTCCCGAAACAGGAGCATACCATCGCTCCTTGGGTCGAGCCTACCGCATGATGGGTGACGAGGAAGCAGCGATCAGTGCTCTCGAGCGTGCAACGATACTCATCCCGGGCGACGATGAGTTGCTATGGGATCTGGGCGAGGCAGCCGAAGCTCAGGGATATACGCAGAAGGCTGTCACTTCTTATCGCCGTGCTCTTGACTCGAAGCCTGACGATGCTCACTACCGTGCGCGGCTGGCTGAACTCCTCAGGACCCTTGGGCAGGAAGAGGAAGCTGTGCACACCTTGGAACAGGCAGCAGGAGCGGGCGAGCAGGAGCCTGAGATCCAGCACGTGCTGGCGCAGCTTTACCGTTCTCAGGGTCGCCTGGACGCCGCTCGAGAGGCAGCCGAAAGCGCCGTACAGCTTCGGCCTTCTTGCCCAGAATACAGGAGCGACTATGCAGCGGTTCTGATGGATCTGGGGCAGGTTGAGGATGCCACAACCGAGTTGGAGGAGAGCGTCCGACTGGCGCCCGAGAATGCGGCCAACAGGTTTGCTCTGGGGCAGCTCTACGAGCGGCAAGGTCTTGCCGAGCAGGCTGCTGAACAATACAAGGAGGCGGCCAGCCTGGGTCCCGACCAGCCAAGCTACCACTTGCGTGCTGGGGCTATGCTGGCACGGCTCGGGCGGCTGGAAGAAGCGACGGCGGCGTTGGGAAAGGCGGTAGCTTTGGCGCCGGACGACGTTGACGCGGTACTCATGGCCGGCCAGGTGCTGTACGAGCAGCAGCTGTACCAGGAGGCTCTCTCACAGTTTCAGAAAGCCATAGGACTCGATGACACATTGGTCCCAGCGCATCGTGGTGCGGGCGCAGCGTTGCGGCGCTTGGGCGATGTCACTGAGGCGATCAAAGCCTTGAACGGAGCTGTCGAGCTAGATCCGACAGATCACGAGGCCCAGTTCGAGCTTGCGAAAGCGTATGCTGATGGTGGAAAGCTGGAACAGGCACTGGACAACTGCGAGAGAGCCATCGATCTGACGCCGGATGAACCCGGTTACCATCGGCTCAGGGGTAGCCTCTTGCGAAGGCTCGGTCGCGCCGATGAGGCGGTCGAGGCCCTGCGGCGAGCGCTGGCGCTCGACGACGCTGACCCGGAGGCCTACTACGAACTCTCTCTGGTGTATGAGATGCAGGAGCGGTTTGAAGAAGCGGCACAATGCCACGGACGCGCTCTCGAGCTTGCCGGTGACTCGCCGGACTTGCGGCAAGGGCTGTCTACAGTGGCCTCAAGAGTGGCCAAGTCGCTTCCCTATGCAAAGGCACCTCGGTGGTTCGAGGGAATGGAGCGCGAGTTGCATGAGCAATTGGCGAGGAGGCCCCAAGACGCCAATGCCCATAGCCAATTGGGAATGATACTTGCCAAGAAGGGCAAGACAGAGAGGGCCATTGCTGAATGCAGGAAGGCCGTTGAGCTCGAGCCTGACAACGCCGTCCATCATCACAATCTGGCTCTCCTGCTCCGCACTGTCGGGAAAGACGAGCAGGCGGTTCAGGAATTGCTCACGGCATGCAACAGCGATCCCGAAGACCCAGCCAACCACTATGAGCTAGGTCAGGCCTATCTCGCGGTGCGCCGACTGGAACCAGCCGTCGCCGCGCTGGAGGCGGCCACCCAACTCGCGCCCAGGCGCGCGGACTATCTGTACGCCCTGGCCACGGCCTACGAGCAAGCAGAGCGCAATGACGAAGCCATGTCCACCTTGGCCAAGTCACTGGAAAACAATCCCGACGTGGCCGAGAGACATCACCATCTAGGGCAGGTGTATGAGAAGGGCGGCCGTTACCAGTCGGCTTTGGAGGAGTTCCTGTCAGCGATCGAACTGGAGCCGGAAAGGGCTGAGTTCTACCACGATGCAGGCGTTGCCTATCAGCACATGAGGCGGTACGAGAAGGCGGCCCAGTATCTACAGGACGCGCTCGACCGAGGCGATGATGACCCGCGCTGGTGGGCTGACCTGGGCGCTGCCCTGGAGTCGCAGGGCCGGTGGGAGGAGGCAGAGAGCGCATACATGAAAGCCACACACCTGGCGCCGGACGAACCGCTATTCCTCCTGCGGCTGGGTCGGTGCTATGAGGAGACGGGCCGGTACAACGATGCGGCTGCCCAGTATCTGGAGGCATCTGCGCTGAGGCCGGATTGGGCACTGGTTCACGAACATCTGGCGAGTCTGGCCGAGGCGCAAGGTGACCCACAGGAGGCCCTACTGAGTTACGGCAAAGCCATTCAGGCAGACCCGTCCAACGCCGAGTACCACGTGAAGATGGCCGCGTTGCACAGACGAGAGAAGCGATATGACCTGGCCATGAACGAGCTCCAACAGGCCATCGAACTCTCAGGCCAGACTCCGGCGGCGTATCACGAGATGGCTGAGATGTACGAGGAACAGGGCAAGTATGATGATGCGTTGCACGCCTATCACCAAAGCTTGAGGGCAGAGCCGGACGACGTGAGATCGCATGTCAACCTTGGGCAGCTTTGTGCGCGGCTTGGGCACCTAGACAAAGCTGCGGCTCATTTGAAGAAAGCTATCGAACTCGAACCTACCAACGCATGCGCCCATTCCTGCCTGGGACAGATACTCGGAACCCAAGGCGACCACAGTGCTGCTTTGCAGGAATACGAGCAAGCGTTGCGCTACGATCCTCGCAGCTTCGACAGCTACTTTGGGGCAGGGATGATCTACAAGAGCCTGAAGCAGTATCCCGAGGCGGTGGAGATGCTTAGGGAGGCGGTCAAGCTGGAGCCTCAGAACAGTGAAGCTTACAAGCAGCTTGCCGCGACGAGCGCACTCGCCTTCTTCGTAGCGAGAGGCGCTCGCTCCACCGACCAGATCAGAGATCGGGAGGAGTGGGTGCAGGAGGCCAAGACAGCGTGCCGATGATAGCGTCTAGCGAACTGTATGACATAGCCAAGCTGGCCATAGATGTCGGCTACCCAGAACTCGGAGTCGCACTGCTGGAGCATCTTCTGGAGCATCTGCCGAGCCACGTAGCTGGACGTTGTCTACTGGGCGAGAGATTCGTCGAGCTCGAGCGGTGGGAGCAAGCTCAAGAGCATTTCGGGTATCCCTTGACGGTCGATCCTTTGAGTCTCCCAGCCCTTAGAGGCATGGGCCACCTGGATCTGGCACAGGGCTCGAATCCCGGGGACAGTGAATATCTCCAGAGAGCCTGGGTTTTCCATCCCTATGACGCTGAGACCAGGCGACTGCTTGGCAGGACGCTGGACGACGCATCTCCCCTGACTCTGGCACGGATCTTGTCGGCGTCTTCGCTTCACGAAGAGGCGCTGCCTTATTACGAGATGGGCTGTGATCAGGGGGGCGACCAACTGGTGGCGCAGCCGGTACTGGCTTCGCTCCTGTCAGAGGCATCGTGGAGGGCCGGTCGCACTGACATAGCAAGACCGCTCTTGGAAAGACTCGTCGATGAGCATCCCACGTGGATCAGGCCCAGGCTGATTCTGGCGGACATAGCCTTGGACCAGCGAGATGACGCCCTGGGAGTCGCTCTGCTGCACGACGCCCAGTCCTTGGATTGCAGTTGGGTCGTCGCACGAGAGCTGTTTGGCATGGATGAGCGGTACGATTCCGTGATGGTGAGAAGCCTCGAAGTGCCGGGTCCGGAGACGGCGACCATGGACAGCGCTCCGACAGTCCTTCGGCATCTCCTCGGGGCAGAGCCTTTGCTTGAGCCACCAGCCGCAACGAAGACTTCGGCGGAGTGGTCCTGGCTCTCGTCAAGCCCAGATCGGCACCAGAAGGGCCAGGATTGGGACATCGTGGCTGCTAGGTCTGGTCAGACGGCCGACTTGGCGTCCACCCGTGACGTGCCCATGTGGGAAGCCCCCGTGGACAGTGCAGGCGAGGAGACCACGGTCCGTCTCATTCTGTCCAGTCGCGACAGGCTGATTTCACGGTATGGGGAGGCCGGACACCGTGAACTGGATGCCAGGCTCTCAGAATTATGTGAGGCCGCATCGCGGTCGACGGGAGATGAGGTCATCAAGGTCTATGTAGATGACGACTCGTGCCTTGATGAGTTTGGGCTCACTGGGGTTGATCCGTCAGATGCACAGCAGGTATCACGACTTGTCGAACAACTGGGTTCCGCATTGAAGCAAGAATCGAGGGAACTCAGATCACTCTTGATCATCGGTGGCGACTCGGTGATTCCCTTCCACAGGCTGGCTAACCCTGCCGATGATGAAGACGCCGAGGTGTTGTCAGACTGGCCGTACGCCGCTGCGGACGGCAGTTCGTTGCTTTCCCGGTTGAGCGTAGGGCGTCTTCCCGATGGTCAGCCGTCCAATCCGGAGATGTTATTGCAGCTGGTGGACAATGCTATCGCACATCACAATGCGTTCGCTCGCCTGGGCAAGGGAAATGCGTCTCGGCGGTGGGTGAATCCTGTGACGAGATTGTTCCGCAGCGGACAGGGCTCGTGGAGCAGCGTTGGCTACTCGGCTGAGATTTGGGCAGAGGCATCTCGCTCGGTGTTCGAAGTGATCGGCGACGCCGACAAACTGCAAGTCTCTCCCCCTTTCACTGATTATGACTTCCTGAGCGCGTATGAGGAGATACGCACACTCGGCTACTTCAATCTTCATGGCTTCCGGGGAAGTCCGTACTGGTACGGTCATGGTGAATCGGAGCACGGTTCGCCCTTGCTACCCATCGCGCTTACGCCTCTATCGGTTTCTTGGGCGAATGCAGACGGGGCCGTGATCTACTCGGAGGCATGCTACGGCGCTCAAGTTGAGAATGAGTGTGGCGATGGTTCAATAGCCTTGAGTTTCCTCGGCAATGGTGCTCTGGGGTTCATTGGGAGCACTGCAATGTCCTACGGATCTTTGGCGCCTCCACTCTCTGGTGCCGACCTGCTTGGCAGGCATCTGTGGGAGGGTGTCGTAGCAGGGCTGCCCATCGGATGCGCGTTGCGCAGAGCCAGGTCAGCGTTCATTCAGGCAGTAGCGTCAGAGCACGGCTACCTGGATGGGGAAGATCAGAAGGCGTTGTTGAGCTTTGTCCTGTATGGTGACCCTTCGTTGAGACTAGAAGCGGCCTCCAAACCGCTGGAACTGGAGACGCAACTCGAGGTTGCCTGCCCCCCGCTGGCCTGCTGCTCAAGGATGAAGGAAACAGAGTCAGTGCCGCTTGCCAAGGATGTGCAGCAACAACTGCAGCGCAGTGTGCCTTTCCTTCGCACGAACGGGCTTGAAGGCCATCCACTCATCCTGTGTAGAGTCGACTGTTCTGGTGAGAATTGTGCCTCGAGCAAGTCCAGTTGTGCCAAGGAAAGGGAGGGAGGTGTCACTGAGCTGATGGTGACTTCTCAGCAAAGGGTCGTTTCGAAAGGAGCGCAGCAGCTGCGGCAGGTGGTCAAGGTCACCGTGAACACTGATGGAAAGGTAATGAAGGTCGTGATGTCAAGGGGTGGGACACGCGTGGACAGAGGAAGTTGGCCAAAATGACATTGGAGCGATACTCGCGGCCGCAGAACGATACTGGGTTTGGCTTTCACTATTTCCCGGACACTCAGCATTACAGCCCGCAGGACATCAAGCAGTGGGTGCCTGAACTGAAAAGTATGGGTGCCAGTTGGCTCGTCGTCCTGTCCCGCCTGGGTGGGCCGATCCCGGAGTTCTTCGTCAAGGAACTGATAGCCAATGAGATCGAGCCCGTGGTACGGGTATCGACGCCAGCGGTCGAGCCCATAGACAGGTCTAGCCTAGGCGAGCTTCTCGGTGCTTATGCTGGCTGGGGTGTCAACTATGTGGAGGTATTAGGTGAGGCCAATGTGGCTTCGCGATGGCACCCTCAAGACTGGTGTCAGCTCTCTCTCGTACAGAGGTTCGTGGACGTGCTGGTGCCTTGTCTCGAAGAGATGCAGGCCGCTGGCTTGCATCCAGTCTTCCCTGCATTGCGCCCCCCGGGGAGCTATTGGGATCTGAGCTTCCTGCAGACAGCTCTGCAACTTCTGACTTCAAAGGTAGAGGCGTCCCTCTTTGAGAGGATGGGCGTGGGTATGCACAACCATGCCTGGGACAAATCTCTGTCTTGGGGTCAGGGAGGACGGAAACGCTGGCCGGCAGCCAGACCGTACTTCAGCCCTGGGGAGTCCCAAGATCACATCGGCTTCAACCTCTTCGAGTGGTACGACGAAATCATCAAGGCTACAGTGGGAGCCTCATTGGGGCTGGTATGCATGGGCAGTGGGACCGTAGGAGATCCATATTCCCCAGTCAATGGTGTGTGGACCGACGAGAAGCGACATGCGGATCGCGCTGTGAGTATTGCCGGGATGATGATGGATGGGTCGATTCCGGAGTATGTGGTGAACCACACATTCTGGCTCTTGGCTACCGATGAAGGCCACCCATCCAGGGTTCACGCTTGGCACGGGCCAGACGGGAAAGAGTGCCAGGCGGCTTCTGCAGTGAAGGGCATGCTCAAGCATCCTCGCTCTATTGATGGGCAGGATCCAGGCCCGGTTTCTCCTACCCCGCCGCCTGATTCAGTCGGGGATGTGGAGTTCATTGGGCTCTCTCAAGAGATGATCGATACCTTGCGCATCAGCGGTCCCCAGAACGAGAGCGAGCCATACTGGAAAGTTGTTCGTGTCGAGGTGCAGCCTGGTACCGGCAACATGAGTGCCTTTGCCATCGTAGATGCGGAGACCGTCCGCTTCTCGTGGCCTGATGGTGAATATGTAGTCGGTCCCAAGGATGACCCGTATGCGCCGCCAGGTGCTCGGCACCAGGCAGCTTCCATGCCCATGTTCGCAGGCTGGGGTGGCTACTCGGTGGAGGTTGTAGGCAACAGCGAGAGACTGAGCGGGTTCGGCCTTTATGGCGACAACCTGGAGTTGAATGGTATCCAGCATCATCCAGTGCTGGTCACGTTTGTACAAGCGGGTCCGGGTGCAGAGGACTCGCCTCTGGGGCCGCCGACACCAGCGCCGGCGCCTGAGCCAGCTCCACAACGATCGGTGAAATACAGCGATTTCCCCAGACCGCCTGGCGACAACGGGATGGGGATTCACCTTGGGCTCAATACAACCGACGAGGCTATGTCTCTGGACATCAGGAGAGCCAAGGACATGAAGCTCACCTGGGCGACTCTCTGTTACGAGGGCGAAGGACAGCTCCTGAGGTGCGCCAAGATGATCTGGGATGCAGGGATCATGCCGGTGTGTAGACAGATCACAGAAATCAACAGGACCTATCCGTTCGATCGGGACGCTCGTGTCCTCATCGAGCATGGCATCCCGGCCTACCTCCAGATCTTCAACGAGCCGTCGGACCCCCGGGAATGGCGGCGCGAGAGGCCCAAGGACTACGTCCAGAAGTGGGCAGGGCTGTGGGCGCAGAAGGCCATCGATGTGTACAACGCCGGTGGCTATCCGGGGCTACAGTGCTTGCAGCCAGAGGAGCTGGAGGCGGCCATACACGCGCTGGGGCCCGACTCTCAGGTGTGGGAGCGGGTCTGGTTCTGTGCCCACAACTATGGTCTGAACCATCCTCCAGACTGGCAAGAGGATCCTTGGTGTGTTCTCGGCTACACGTTCTTCGCCGACGTGTTCGAGAGGCGCCTGGGCTTCGTCCCACCAATCATCTGCGGAGAGGGCGGGTGGCTGTATGGAGCATACGATGACCATCGCTATCCGCGCGTGGATGGAATGGTTCACGCCAGATACACGAGGACGATGTTCGAGTGGTTCCGCCACGGCGAACTCTCCAATGGGGAAACGCTTCCCGAATATCTGTTCGCCGCCTGCCCATGGATACTAAGCGGCCCGAGCGACGAAGCTTGGTATGGCTTCACAACCAAGGTGCTGACCATACAGTCGGTGAAGGACATCTCTGGCTTTGTCAGAGCGAGCACTGCATCTCAGGGCACCAGCTAGAGGGCTAGGATGATCATGAGACTGGACGGCTCTTCATACGGTGAAGTGTACGAGACCACGAGTGGCGACCGCAGCAGCCAATTCGACGATGCGAGCCTGCCATTTGCCTACGAGATGAACCTCTTCATGGACGAGATCGAGGACCTCATCTGCTCTGGTGTCAAAGTCCCGTTGAGCTCCAGGGTGATCATCGATCAGGAGCATTGCCTGGAGACTCTGGAGGCGATTCGTGCCGCCTGGCCGTCGGAGATGATGCAGGCAAAGCGAATCCTGTTGGAAGAGGGCGAGGTACTGGAGAGGGCAGAGGTAGAGGCTGAGGAGATTAGACAACGGGCGGAGCGCGAGGCGGCTCTGATTCTCGACCAGACCCAACTGGCGAAGATGGCCGAGGTTCGAGCCCAGGAGGTGCTGGAAGCGGCGGAGCAGGAGGCAGCGCGACTTCTCCAGCGAGCTGAGCAGGATACCCGCGACGTGTACCAGGGATTGGAGCACGAACTGGATCTACTTCTCCGCGATGTGAAGGAGCTGGTCAGAGCTCGCCTCGGCAGGCTCAGACGGTAGGGAGGTGGCGGAGGCGTGGTAGGTGATCTGTTGCTGGGTACTTACGAAGGCATACGGCTTTCTGGTGAGGGTCTTGTTGTGCCCGCTGAGATAGGGAAGGCTCTGCAGCCGGGGTTTGTCATGACCAGAGGGTTGGATCACTGCGTGGCCATTTTCCCTCGTGATCGGTGGAAGGAACTGTCGGACCGGATCGACCATGGGACCACATTCTTGCGAGAAGCTGCTCGGATGTTCCAGCGGCATGTCTACGGGGGGGCTTCGATCGGTAGCCTCGAGTCTGATGGACTAATAGAGGTCCCGGACCATCTGCGGCGCTATGCAGAATTGGGCGATGAGGTGGTGCTCGTCGGTGTTGCGACACGTCTCGAGATCTGGAATCCACAGCGTTGGGCGAGACAGGAATCCGGTATCGAGGAACGAGCAGAGAGGTTCTCAGAGGCCCTGAGTGAGTATGGCATCTAGCCGCAAGGGGTTGATGGCTCGTAGAGGAGACTAGCATGCGACGGACACTGACCGCCTTGATTCTACTCTCTGCTACGCTGTTCATACTGCAGGGCGTACCGTTCAAGGAGATGCTGGTGAGGAGCGAAACCAGCGTGCAAGAGGGGACTTACGCCGAGTGGACGCAGACCACCTTGGCTGACTTCGAACTGGGAGAGCGGGACTGCACCGCACTCTCCGTATTGGACGACGGAGAGGTCAGCCTGTCCCAGGAGGAGGGAGCGGAGTTCTGCCCAAGGGGCAGCTTCACTTCCGCCGTTCACGAGTCGTCGGTGGTCTTCAACATGGTGGGCGCCGCTTGGGCCGCAGACAGGCCCCCGGGGACTACGTTTCATCTTGAGGTTCGTGCCAGCCGTGATCGGAGGGCGTGGACTGACTGGACGGAGGTCCCTCCAGATGAGGACGGGCTTGAGATGGAGGAGTTGACGCACGGCAATCTGATCGAAGTGTCTCCATCGCGGTACCTGCAGTATCGGCTGATCCTGGGCACCTTCGATGCTAGCATGTCGCCCTTGGTGCGGGAGCTGGTATTCGCGCTCATGAACACGCGCGACGGGCCCGGTGTCGAGGAGGCCAGGGCTATGATTCTCCCTCAGGAGGCAACATCTGGAGTGCCCCAACCGCGCATCATCTCTCGCAGGGGCTGGGGAGCCAACGAGGCTTGGGCGACGCGGAAGCCGATCTATCGCCAGCCGACTACCTTCGTTATCCACCACACGGTGACGCCGAATAACCCCGAAGATCCGGCGTACATCGTGCGTGCCATCTACCAGTATCATGCCATATCACGGGGATGGGGTGACATCGGCTACAACTTCTTGATCGATCGCCAAGGCAACGTCTACGAGGGACGCAAGGGCGGAGATGGCGTGGTTGGGATACACGCTCGCGATTACAGCTACGGCAGCATTGGAATCGCTCTACTGGGTGATTACCGATATGCCAAGATGACCCCCGCGATGAAGGAGGCATTGATCTCCCTCATGGCGTGGGAGGCTGATCGCTTCAACATTCATCCACTGGAATCGTCGTACTTCATCCAGCGCAAGTTCCCCCATTTGGTGGCGCATCGCGATCTCTGGCCCACGATCTGTCCGGGCGACAACGTGTACAAGGTACTGCCCGAGCTACGCCAGCAGACGTGGCAGCGGCTTCTGGCGCACAAACCGAGAGTAGAGATAGCTAGCCCGGAGGCAGGGGAGGCCGTGTCTGGTGTGACGGAGGTCCGCTTATCCAGTCCGAGTCCCACGACTTCCCGCATACAGCTGTACCTGGACGGAACGGTGCAAAAGGAAAGCACGGCGTCGCTCACATGGACATGGAACACACGCCAGTTCATCGAAGGCCAACACCGAATCGAGGCAGTGGCCACCAGCATCCAAGGCCGCACTTCTCGTGTGGTGCGTGAGGTAATAGTGGACAACACGCTGCCGACCGGCTCCGTCGAGATTGACGAAGGCGCATCCTACACATCGCAGCTGACGGTCACCCTCAGCCTTGAGGCCGAGGATGATCGGAGCGACATAGCCGGCATGAAGTTCACCCACGATGGCGCCAGCCAGTTCAGCGAGGTGGAGGAGTTCGCAAGTACCAAGGAATGGGTTCTGAGTTCTGGCGACGGAGAGAAGACTATCGGGGTGCGTTTCCTCGACCAAGCGGGGAACACGTCAGCCACATATACCGACACCATCGGTCTGGACACGGTGACGCCAGGCGATTGGGACTCTGTGGACATGGACGAGTCTGGCGGGGTGGTCGTCGAAGTGTTTGATCACGGAAGCGGGCTGGATCCATCGAGCGCCGTGTTTTCCGTGTCCTCCGACGGGGGTCTGACCTGGGGCGCCTGGCAGCCTGTCTCCTGCGACGCTCCCGAGGGGGAGGACCCATTGGTCACCTACTGTCGGCTATCGGCTGGAATGGCTGGCGCGGACGTGCGTTTTAGGATAGCGGACAGGGCAGGCAACGAAGGGCTAAGTCCGGCCTATGGTGAATCGGCGCGTCCAACCCCTGGCACTACGCCAGGAGCCAGCCCCCTACCCACGGCTTCACCTACGCTCACGGTTACTCCGGACCTTCCGTCAAGTGATCTACCGGACTTGGTGGTAGATGGCATCACGGTGACGCCTGAGGCGGGACTGGATGCGGGCAGCGTAGGGATCACCGTGACGATCGGGAACCGGGCCAGGGTTGAGATAGCGACCGGCTTCTGGGTTGAGCTCTTCGTGGACCCGCCGACCGTTCCGACCATAAACTCGATCGCAGTGGCGGATGGTGTTGGTGCCTTTTGGTACGTGCCGAGCCTAGGTGCTCAGGAATCGCTGAGCCTATCCTTGGAGGATGTTGACGGGCGCTACACCAACTTCGGAGGCAGTCTCCCGACCGGCAGACACGAACTCTACGCCTACGCGGATGCCTACAACCCCGAGGGAGAGGCTGGGCTCGTGTCTGAGGTTGACGAGGCCAACAACCTCGTGGGTCCGGTCATCGTACAGATTGGCGATGGATCAGACGCGGATGGCTCTGAGCCAGTCACCCAGGGCGCAGCGCAAGCCTTACGCATCTTTCTTGACCGTTTGGAGGGACTCTTGGCTGTGCTCCGTAGGTACGTGGGATCGGAGCGAGGCTGAGGGGAGCAGCGCGAATGAATGGGTTAGCTAGCGGGCGTTCGCAGAGGGAAGCAATGACTCCACAGCACTACCAACCATTGATCAAGGTCATCGGAATTGGTGGCGGGGGCAGTAACGCCATCGATAGGATGATTCACGTAGGTATTCCTGGGGTGCAATTCCTCGCGGCGAATACCGACGCGCAGGCTCTTGCCCTGTCGGAGGCACCGCGTAAGGTTCAACTCGGGCCGAAGACCACCAGAGGCCTCGGAGCTGGGGGGAATCCTGAAGTTGGGGCCAAGGCAGCCAAAGAAAGCGCGGAAGCAGTGCGACAGTCCTTGAGCGGGGCAGAGATCGTCTTTCTGGCACTCGGTCTAGGTGGTGGTACGGGGACGGGTGCAGGCCCGGTCATTGCGGAGTTGGCGCGTGAGAGCGGAGCGTTGACCATCGCCGTTGCGACGACCCCCTTTAGCTTCGAGGGGCGCCGACGCAGTGAGACGGCTCAAGAAGGCATGGAGGCTCTCGCGGTGAAGTCGGACACCCTCGTCGCCATATCCAATGACCGCCTGCTGGAGTTCATCGATGAGGAGACCTCGCTCGACATCTCCTTCCGGATAGCGGACGAGGTACTGAGGCAAGGGATTCAAGGCGTGGCAGAGCTGATCACGAGTACAGGCGTCATCAATCTCAATCTCATGCACGTCCGGACCATACTGCAAGACGCTGGCCCCGCACTCATGTCGATCGGACAGGGCCGTGGGGATGATCGGGCAATAGAAGCCGCAGAGCTGGCAATCGCCAGCCCTCTTTCCGAGCTGTCCTCCATTGCAGGCGCATCGGGAATCTTGGTCAACATCACCGGTGGAAACGACCTGTCTCTGGACGAGATCCAGCAGGCTGTGAGCACCGTGGCCGGGGTGGCCAGTCCCGAGGCTAACATCTTTTTCGGCGCTACGGTGGATCCCGGCATGGGCAGGCAATTGCAGGTGATGCTCATAGCGGTAGGGATGGATGGTCTGCGATCAGCGCCATCCGCTCTGAGTTTGCCCGTGGGCGACCGTAGATCTTTCTACCGCAGGCCGCCTAGTACTCCGCGAGCCGCCACAGGGAAGGAATCGCTGGAGTTCGACCGGTCCCGGCAGGGCGTCGATCTACTTGACTTGGACGTGCCCACCTTCCTAAGACGCCGGAGATTGGCCAGGGTAGGGGAGGAAGGGGAGGAGAAACATGCCTAAGCCTTCCAAAGAGTGTAGAACGAGGGCGCAGAAACATCTTGAGAAGCACTTCCCGGAGATGGCAAGTGTGAAGCCGAGGGTCAGCTCCACAAATCGTGGAGGACAGGCGAGGCATCGCTTCACCTACCGGAAGGCCCTGAGCTCACCCAATGGAGAGAAGTTCCAGCAGATTGTGCATTTGACCACCAACGAAGAAGGAAGGGTCTTGAAGGTCGCTGTCTCAAGATAGGGCTCAGACCAGGGGATTGACGATGGCAAGGACACGCAAGCGTATCATAATGACACTCACTGCTCGGGGGCTCCTGGTCGCTGGTCTGTTGTCGCTGGTCATGCTAGGCCTTGTCGCGAGTGTTCCCTCAGCCATGTCTGCAGTACCTGAAGCTCTTGAACCCACCATCTATGTCGTTTCCTGGGGGGATACTTTGTCCAGCATAGCGCGGCGGTATGGGACCTCCGTCTCCGCGATCACGCAGGCCAACCAGCTCAGCAACCCCGATTGGATCTACGTAGGCCAGAGGCTTACTATCCCAGGGACCACATCTCCCGCACCCGCCAACTCCGGGGTCTACGTGGTTCAGAGGGGAGATACGCTGTCTGCCATAGCTGCTCGGCGTGGAACGACGGTGCAGCGCCTGGTGCAATTGAATGGTCTAACCAACCCGAACCTGATAATCGTTGGGCAGAGGCTGGCGGTCCCTGGGGGTGCAGCGCCCAGCCAGCCAGCGAGTCAGCCCACGACCCGTACGACCTATCACGTTCAGTGGGGGGACACCCTGATAGGCATTGCCACCCGTTTCGGCGTCAGCATGTGGGATATTGTCCTCGCGAACAATATCGCGAATCCATCATTCATCTACGTTGGCCAATCGTTGGTCATACCAGGGGCTCGGTCACCTGCAGACGACAATCCAGCGCCCGTGCCGACGAGGACAGCTGTCCCTACTCGTCAGGCGGCGACACCGACGTCGAGGCCTCCTAGCCAGCCGACGCCATCCGCGTACGCATTCACGTACGTGCAGGGTAGCATGCGCCAATACCCCAACTGCGGAACGGTGTACTTCAAGGGCCAGATCAGAGGTGTTGGAGGCGAGCCGGTGAGCGGCAGGACCGTGCGGCTACGCTTCGCGGGTCATGTCGTCTACAACATAAGCGGAGCGGGCCAGGACCCGGGTATGTGGGGGTTCGCGCCGTTGGCTCCGGAGAACTTCCATTCTCCTTTCACGTTTCTGATTGACATCGTGAAGAGCGAGGCTAATCCAGTACCCGAGTCGGGCACGGCGGAAATCCGGTTCACCGACTGCGGCACCGCCGGACAGTTCGACAGCATCGTCTTCCAGTACTCCGGAGGGAATCCCACTCCTGTGCCAACCAGCAATACCTCCCCGACTGCCGTGCCAAACACACCGTTGCCCCCCGTAGAATGGGATTCGCGGCTGAACGCTTTGCCGTGCGTAGGAATGCGGACTGTGGCGGATCGAGGGATACAGCTGCGAGCAGGCGATCGCTACTGGCGGCTGGTGAGCGCGAGATGGCTGAGTGAGGAGGAGAGCCGCAAAGACATCCAGATCCACGTGGATCTGCTGGACGAAGCCGGGCAGCGCGTGTTCGGAGAGGCCGTGATCTTTGAGAACGGCGGCCGCAACCGGGTGGTCAGCGAACCCCAGAGTTGCTGCTACCCGTGGGACTATCCGGTGAAGTATCCGATGTTCAACGTGCTTTGTTCTTACAGCGCGTATGTAGAAGGGTTGCCCAGCGATATCATGGTGGGGATGGGATTGGGCACTCCGGAGCACCCTGACTGGACAATCCACACAGGGTTCGTCCTGACATTTCAACGGACTGTATATCGGTGAGTTGTTGCAGGCCGCAGGCTCTGAGGAGCCCGGTCCTGGAGGTGTGGGCATGCTTCGGCTGATCTTCTGGAGAGCCACAGCATCGATAACCAGTGGACTGCTTCAGGTGAGGTTTCTGCTGGTCATCCTGGTGGTCGCGTATGTCGTTGGCTGGCTTATTGGTATGGCCTATGGAAGAGGGTTTTAGAGAGTGTTTATCACACGGCAGTTCGGTTCAGATCGACGGATCGCGGACCAGCAGCACCCTGTCGTCCATGACGGTCGCAAGAAGGAGGTAGAGAAATGGGGAACAGAAAACGTCGGCTGGTGATGGTGGTATCTCTGGTTGCGCTTCTCGCAGGCCTGGCATCTCCTGTCTGGGGGGCGCCTGAGACGAATCCTCAAAGTACGGTTTCGCAGATCCACATAGTCCAGTGGGGTGAGAATCTTACCTTGATAGCCCGGCGCTATGGTGTCAGCACCACGGCTATCGCGCAGGCGAACGGGATAGCCAATCCCAACTACATCTACGCAGGCCAGAGGTTGGTGATCCCGACTGGTTCGACATCTCCTGCGCCGCCTCCGTCGGGCTCGACGACCACCTATGTGGTGCGGAGAGGAGACACCCTATCGGGTATTGCCTACCGCTTTGGAACCACCGTCAACGGCCTCGTCTCGTTGAACGGGCTGGTGAATCCCAACCTCATCTTCGCGGGACAGACGCTCCGGGTTCCCGGGCAGGGAGCACCGTCCCAGCCCTCTCAGCCAGCTCAGACCTGTGTCTATGTCGTGAAGCGTGGCGATAACTTGACGAGAATCGCTCTCGCGTATCGCACTACGGTGTGGGCCATTGCCATCGCCAACAACCTGGCCAATCCTTCCTTCATCTGGGTTGGCCAGCGGCTGACGATCCCGGGATGCTCGCCGAGCAGTTCGCCCACGCCAACACCCCGACCGACCACTCCAGCACCTGGGCCCACGGTTTCTCCGACACCGACCGCGAAGCCTGGCCCGGCGCCTGGCACGAAGACGCCAGAGTACGGGGTTCATACCTTCATGTGGTGGAATGGGGAGCACCGCGATCGAGATGCTCAGTTGGCAAAGGACGCGGGAGTGACCTGGGTCAAAGAGGTGTTCCCATGGAAAAACATCGAAGGGGCAGGTAAAGGTATCTTCGATTGGTCGGTTGCGGACCAGCTGGTCCAGATCCTCAATGATCGTGGACTGAAGATCATTGCTCGCGTGGATTTCCAGCCGATTTGGGCGAGAGCCGACGGCGCGAACAACGGTCCGCCGGACAACTACATTGACTATGGTGACTTTCTCTACGCTATGGCGAGCCGATATCGCGGGAAGATCCATGCGTATGAGATCTGGAATGAGCCGAATCTGGCGCGCGAGTGGGGTGGCAAGGCACCCAACGCCGCAGAATATGTCGCTCTCCTGCGAGTGGCCCATCGTGGCATCAAGCAGGCCGACCCCAACGCCGTGGTCATGACGGCGGGTTTGGCTCCCACAGGAACTGGGCTCCCCCACGCCATTCCGGATGCCCAATATCTGCGTGAGATGTACCAGGCCGGCGCCAAGAACTATTTCGACGTGCTGGGCGTTCATGCACCGGGTTACAAGGCTGCCCCAGAGACAGATCCAGCTGAGGTGGCGAACAACCCTGCCTTGGGAGGAAGGCGCTTCTTCTGCTTCAGGCGTGTCGAAGATTTGCGCCAGATCATGGTGCAGAACGGCGACGCAGGGAAGCAGATGGCCGTGTTGGAGTTCGGCTGGACGAGCGATCCTAGACCCGGATCCCCGTACCAGTGGCATGCGGTGTCCGAGGAAACGAAGGCTGACTACATAGTACGCGCCTTTCAATGGGCACGCGACCATTGGTCGCCGTGGATGGGCCCCATGACGGTGCTCTCCATTGCGGATGTGAAATGGACCGAGGCCGATGAGCAGTATTGGTGGGCCATCACTAATCCTGATGGCACTACCAGGCCGGCCTATGACGCCCTGAGGAACGCTCCCAAGTAGACTGAGAGGAGGTCATCCCGTGGGTCGCAGGATCCCATGGCAATGGGTGTCTGTGCTGTGCATAACGGTCGCGCTTCCGATTGGCGGCTGCACGAGGGAGAAGCCGATGGCGACCGCAACTCCAACGGTGGAGGCGGAGCCAGAGCTCGCCGCACCCTCGCCGACCGCTTCGCCGGTAGGCACCCCTGAACGGCCGAAGCTCACCCACTACACCGTACAAGCAGGAGACACAGTGTGGGGAATCGCGCAGCGCTTCGGAGTCACGCCGCAGGCCCTGGTGGACGCGAACTCGCTACCGGAGCCTGATCGCTTGCAGCCGGGTCAGGAGCTTGCTATCCCAGCTGTGGAGGAAGCAACCACTGGCGACGTCCTCGCTGGAGAGCCAGTCTCGGTAGAGACAGAGCGCACGGAACGGCGACGTGTGCACGTGATCAGCGCCGGTGACAATCTGTGGGATGTCGCCATGCAATACGGTACGACAGTAGATGAGATTGCGGCTCTGAACGAACTGGATCCTGAGGCGATCTTGGCCCTTGGACAGGAATTGCTGATTCCGCAGAGCGCCGAGGACCGCGAGCATGGCCAGACAGGAGGATGATTGTGAACTTGCTCGACTATCCCAGACCAAGGGGAGACACCGGCATAGGGTTTCACTGGTTTCCGGATCAATGGCACTACGAGCGTCGCTACTTCGACACCTTCGTGCCGGAGTTGAAGGCCATGGGCACCAGTTGGCTATTGGTGCTGTCCGACGGCGTGAACCCGATCCCCGAGTGGTTTCTACGCGGGCTGATTGACCACGACATCGAGCCGCTTATCCGCATCTACACGAGATTCGTGACCTTCATCGACCAGGCTGGGTTGCGCAAGGCCTGCAAGTACTATGCCTCCCTTGGCGTGCACTATGTGCACGCGTTCAACGAACCCAACCTCAGGCTTGAGTGGGCCGAGTGGAATGCCCAAGGCCTGCCCGCTCGATTCATGGATTTCCTGATACCTTGCCTAGAAACAATGTACTCGGTGGACGGGATCATTCCAGTGTTTACCCCTCTGGCTCCGGCCGGTGACTACTGGGACACCTCCTTCTTGAAGTCTGCATTGGCCATCCTGAACCAACGTGGAAAGAAATACCTGTACGACAAGATGGCTATCGGCATCCACAACTATGCCTTCAACAAGCCGCTGGACTATGGAAAGGGAGGCAGCGCACGCTGGCGCTGTGCACAACCTTTCCAGCGCCCTCCAGGCTGCGAGGATCACACAGGCTTCTACATGTTCGAATGGTACGATGAGATAGTCCGCCAGTACACCGGACGGCGGCTGCCCATGATCTGTTGTGAGAATGGTGTGCGGCTGGGGGATGCTGACGACCCTCGATCCCCTGCCATCAACGAAGCTCTACATGCTGAGCGGCATGCTGCGATGTGCCAGATGTTGATGAACGGCGACGTTCCGTACTACGTCTTCAACAATGCGTTCTGGCTGTTGGCAGCAGAGGATGACAACTTCTTCGTGAGGCACAGTTGGTACAGGCCTAATGGCGAACCACGCTTGCCACAGACTGCTGTCCGACTGAAGACCTTGCCGAAGGTGAAGCGCCAACTCCGCGTGCATGTACCGACGGAGATCAGGGTTCTGACGACGGACGGCAATGTCAAGGTGATGCGTCTCGAAGAGTACCTTCGAGGCGTGGTCCCGCGACAGATGGACGAGGAAGCCCCAATTGAGGCGATCAAGGCCCAGGCCGTGGCCACCCGTTGCTACGCGGCATTCGCAGTGGCGAATCCGAGGCACAGCGCCCAGAGCGCCGATGTCTGTACCACCACTCATTGCCAGGCTTGGTCGGCAGATACGTACCCTAGCACAGACAAAGCTGTGGAGGACACCGCAGACATAGTGGCCCTGCACGGCGATGAGGTGATCCAAGCTTTCTACTTCGACCATTGTGACGGACACACCCGCAACAGCGAAGATGTTTGGGTTCGGGCTTTGCCCTATTGCAGGAGCGTACCTTGCATAAAGCCCTACCCATCCATGCATGGGCACGGCGTAGGCATGTGTCAACAAGGGGCCATCGCCATGGCGGAGCAGGGTGCAACCTACGCGGACATCCTGACGCACTACTATACCGATGTCGAGATTGTGGGCGCCGACAGAGTGCCTGTAGACACCTGGCCCGAACTAAGGACGGGATACTCCGATTGGCCGCGTCCTCCTGGCGACAACGGCCTGGGAATCCATGCAGGCTTGGATTTCTCGGACCAGGCCATAGCCACAGATCTGGCGCGGGTGGAGGCGCTCAACCTGAGATGGGTGGTGCTGGCCACTGAGGAGGATGCACAACTGCGAAAGGCGGCCCCGGCCTACTGGGAGAGGGGCATCATGCCAGTGGTGCGGCCAAGATGCTTAGTCGATGAGGATCATGATTTCGCAAAGGATGCGAGGATCTTATCGAAGCTGAAGATTCCGGCCTACATACAGGTGTACAACGCTCCAGAGAAGGCGACGGAGTGGAAGACAGGTCGCGTGGACATGGAAGTGTTTGCCTCACGCTGGCTGACGCAAGCGCAGTCCCTGGTCGAGGCTGATGCCTATCCCGGGCTGCAGGTCAATAGGACCGAGGACTTGCGAAAGGTCATCAGCGAAGCGAAGAGACGAGGACTGGAGCACATCTTCCGGCACAGCTGGTTCTGCTGCCACAACTATGGCCGAAACCGCCCGGCGCGCTATCCGTACGATGACATCAACCAGCGCGCGTTGCCGGTTCAGCATCCCGAGTGGGAGTTCGCGGGCTCGATAGAGGAAGTGAACCGCTGGCGCCGCGAAGGCCAGCGCCCGGGGCAGACCATCAATGACGACCATGATTGTGTCCTGGGATTCCTGGCGTATGCGAAGGTATTCGAAGATGAACTGGGTTTCGCTCCACCCTTCATCTGTGCCGCAGGAGGATGGGAGTATGGTGATCTCACCGACCGTCGCTATCCCAAGGTAGATGACTTCCTGCATCAGGCCCATCATGTGGCCATGTTTTCGTGGTTCAGGTATGGAATGCTATCCCACGGTGATCGCTTGCCCGAGTACTTGTTCGCTGTGTGCCCTTCGATTCTGTCTGGAAGCGAGGAACCAGCCGCTTGGTACGATGGCCCAAACGGCACGCGCCAGCAAACCATAGATGCTGTGTCGGCGATGGCGCGTTTCGTACGGCAAGGAATCACCGTCCCGGTGCGGCCGCCCGCTCCAGCGCCTCCGTCCCCGGGCCCCTCACCTGAGCCCGTTCCGCCCCCCGCGCCTCAGCCAAGTCCTGGGCGGCCCGGAGCGAAGTGGAGCATGAGCGTGGTCCGGCAACCTCGGAGCGATGGAGTCAGAGCCATAGCTGGATGTTTCCCGCGCCAAGGAATACGCCTGGACATCGTTGACCCGTGGGGCAATTCGGTGAGCGTCACCAGTGGCTCGAAGACGGACTATGGGTCGGGTGGCTTCGAGGTCCCAGTTTGGGCCGATGCCGTCTACACGCTACGCTTCCTGGGTGAGGCGTTCCAGGTGGATGTGAGGCACGAGGTCGTGATATTGACGTTCAGTGAGAACGGCACTCAGGGCGGGACCGAGGGCGATGTTGAGGCTGACACTCGGTTGGTCACGAACTGGATGGAACCAGAGGTCGTTGAGGAACTACTGCGGGGCCTGAGCCGGTACGAAGATCTGTTCGCCGTGGAAAGGCAGTAGTGCTCGGTGGAAGCCAAGCTTCTGTCAGTTACAGAGAAGAGAGAGTGATCATAGCTTGAAGGAGGTTCAGAAGGAAAATGCAGAAGGGAACAGACACGGGAAGTAGCAGGTTGTTCATGGTGGTTGCACTCGTGCTCACGGCGTCGCTTGTCTTGGGTCTGCTTGGCATCGGAGGACTGGTGATGTTCAGGCTCATCTCTGGCCCCACGGAGGTCGCCATGCCACCGCTTGAGGCGGCCTCGCCCACGCCGGTGCTTGAGGAGCCTGACGTTCCTACTCCTTCGCCGCTGCCCAGTGCAACACCTACACGGGCGCCGACTCCCACTTTGGTCATGGCTTCGACTACTCCAAGTCCGACAGTCGAAGGCCCGGAGAACGGCGGTGGTCAGAATGGTCCAGGCATGAGCAGCCCTAGCCCGGACTCACCGGGAATGCCTCAGACAGGGCTTGGCCTGCTGGAGACGGTGGGGCTTGGCCTGGCGCTGATAGTCGTCGTCGTTGCCACCCGGGCGGCGAGGCACACTGGGGTCCAGAAATAGGCCCAGAGACGCAGACGCGCTCTTTCGCGCCGTTGCACAGTCTGAGTCAGGCTGAAGGAGAAATCCAGTGATTGGACAGCCTGCGCGGCAACGAACGTCCTTGCTTGCCCGGGTTGATCGAATTGTCAGCAGCATACTGGCCATAGCCTTTCTGGTGACAGGCTTCCAAACGGGCTATCGTCTGACACACGGCGCGGGACAGGCGGTGAAAGTGATAGACCGCTCCCCGGGGACGGAACACGGGCCTGCCGGATCTGTGCCCGTGGAGACGGTGGTGCCCGCAACCGAGCCGTTGCCGATGTGGCGGGGCACCGATAGGGTGAACATCTTGGTGATGGGGATTGATCAGCGCCCTGGCTCAGCGTTGCCGGGTAGGGCCGATGTAATCATGATCGCCAGCGTGGACCCGGTGGAGAGAGAGGTCGCGTTGCTTTCAATTGCCCGGGACCTCTGGGTCGAGATCCCGGGACACGGTGAGAATAGGATAAACAGCGCATACTTCTACGGAGAGTTCGAAGGCACGGAAGAGGCTGGCCCTGGGTTGATGAAGCGGACCATCGAGCACAACTTCGGAGTTGCCATCGACTACTATGGGACACTCAATTTCGAATGCTTCAAACAAATCGTAGACATCTTGGGCGGTATCACGGTCGACGTGCCGGAGGCCATCAGCGATGATCGCTACCCGGACGACAGCTATGGATACATGAGGATCTATATCCCGGCCGGGAGCCAGCACATGAATGGCGAGACCGCTTTGCAATACGTGAGGGCTCGTCACGAGACGAGTGACTTCTCCAGGATGCGTCGGCAGCAGCAGGTGATCTTGGCCATGAGGGAGAAGGCTCTGAGACTAGACATAATCTTCTCGCTTCGTGATTTGCTCCCGGTGTTCCGCGATGCCTTCTCGACTGACTTGCCCGCCCAAGATTTGCTGGCCTTGGCCAATCTGGCAACCCGAATCGAACTGGAGGACGTGCAGCTGAGGGTGATTGACGAATCCTTGACGATCCCCTACGTTGCGCCTGACGGCGCACAGGTACTCTTGCCAAGGTTGCAGCGCATTCGGGGGATGATAGCTAACCTGTTGGAGGATTCACCTGTCATCACTGAGTCTTGGGACCCGGAACTGGCAGAAGCTCGGATCCTCGTACGTGCTGATGCATCCAGTCCAGGATTAGCGATCGAAATCGCCGATTATCTGCGTCGGCGCGGATACACTGCTCGCGCGGAGAGCGACGGACTTCAAATCGAGTCCGACGGAACGTTCATCGCCAGTCGTCGCGAGATGGCTGGCACGGCTGCCCTCATATCTGCCTTGCTGCGCGTGGGCCCCGAGTATGTCATCCTGGATCCGAACCTGAAGGAGGGCAGTGACATTGTGGTGACATTGGGGCGGAGCTTCGTGATGCCAGAATAGGGGAATAGTGGGGTAATGAGCTCGTGATCGAGAGAGACGGATTCGGATCTAGGTGTGGACAGGGTCTATGGCGAGCCAACAGTCTGGTCGGGCTCAAGCCAGTCTTCGGCGCACCAGCCAAGGGTTCCGCGGTGCTCCAGGTACCACCAGGTGAAGCCGTCGGCAACCTGTGGCCCTCCGACCACGCGCAGAGTGGTGCCTTCCTCAAGCATTTCGATGGTATCGTGGCCGAGACCAGGGCCGGATCGCAACCGCAGGCCTGCCCCTTCGGTGTCTCCAACCCTGACGTTGTCTCCCACGTTGATGTGCCGGGTGCTGGAGGGAGACACAGTCACCGATTCCACGGGCAGGAGCAGGTTCGGATCCAGTCCTGTCGCCTCAAAGTGTTCTTGGCCGAGAGCTCCAAGTCTCATTGCAGCGTCCGCTGGCGCGTCCATATGCCACTCTATTCGCGCACGCTGGAAATACTGGATGATCACCCCTGGCTCAACGGTGAGTTCGCTAATGGGGAGTCCCAAGATGTCGGACCCGCCGTGATCCGTGTAAAAGCCAAGGAAGCTGAAGCAGATGTTGTGTCCGGTTTCCGGGAAGTAACGACAGAGTCCATCCCTGATCATCACGTCTGGGGCTGGGGTCGTTCGCGGCGTTCCATGACCGAGGAGTTCTCCCAGCGGACTCATGTGTACTTCGCTTGGGGCCTGGGTTCCTACCGGGCACTCCATGCGCGCGCGTCGGAAGTACTGGACCAGGAGGCCGTCTTCCTCGAAGGCTTCGGTGATCGGGGCACCCAATGCCTGTAGTCCGCCCTTCGCTTCAAAAACAGATAGAAAGGGTTCATCAAGATAGTGGCCGGTCTGTGGGAAGTACGTGGGTGACACCTGCTGGGCTTGGCCAGGAAGCCACAGCAAGACGAGGAGAGCGAGAGCCAGGCACCCGACGACGGGCAGAACCACCTTCTTGAGCATGATGACCTTGGGCAGGCAAGTAGGCCCAAGAACCATTATAGCCTATTGTACTCACGAGCGACAAACGGGTTCCGTTACCAGGCGCCCGTCAGGAGGCAGATGATGAAAGAGCACTTGGGTGGGGAGGCTACTAGGTTGCTTGTCGTCAACGGCAAGGTCAAGGTGAGCAGATTCTCTGGGTCTGATGCTGCTTCACCGACTGCGTCCGACAAGTGGGGCGCACTCTACGCAGTGTCACATGTGGTCAACACCAGCGCTGGTACAGAACTCGTCTGTGACCGAGTAGAGGCAGTCGCGCGAGAGACCTACCGTCGATCACAAGGTGGAGTGACCAATCGCCTGCGACAAGCTGTAAGGAACGCCAACAAGTATCTGTACCTTAGGAATCGGGTGCGGCGAAAGGGACAGGCGCTTCTCGCTGCCCTGGGCTGCGTGGCAATACGTGGCATGGATGCCTATGGTTGTGGTGTGGGACCCCATTCCATTCTCATTCTGAGCCGGGGACGAGTGCGCGCTTTCGTCAATCCCAGCCCACGTAGCGAACCCATCGCCGATCAGAACTGGCCCGAGAATGGCTCTCTGCTGGGACACAGCCAGACCCTGTCGGACCCGAAGTTCTCCTATCGCCAGATCTTGCCTGGTGAGTGTGTGCTGATCATGTGCGGCGGCGACGAGGGCGCGTTTCAGCAGGCCGGTGGTGAGTTGGCGACTATCCTGGACGAACACGGGATGGATGGGGTAGCGAGAGGTCTGGAGAGACGTCTGGGCAAGAACATTGACCTTTCAGCACTGCTTGTGAGAATGACCCCCCACGGCGATTGGCTGTCCGAAGGTCGTGGTGACTACGGCACAGGTGTCACAACGACTGTCGCATCTCCGGGGCAGACATCTGTGTCGTCGCTTCAATCGGACAACGACGATGCCGGTGCAGCAGCAGGCTCGTTTGTCGACATGGAGGGCATCCGCCTGTGTGAAGACCACGTCTCTCTGGGAGAAGTCCAACCTATCGGTAGGGTCCGTACCTCGAAGCCGAGTGCAGAGTTCGACGGACGGGAGATGCAGGGTCTGGGCCGGAAGCAGCGGCAATCGCAACAACTCTTGGGACAGCGGCAGGCAAGTGTTCGGCTGGCCGCGACTGCGGTGATCTCTCTGCTCCTCGGCCTCTGGACAGGGACCTTGAGGTTGCTCAGATCGTGCCTAGGTTTCATGAGCCGAGCCTGCACCTGGACCAGGCGGAACCGCGTCCTTGAGCGGCTGGGTAACGGTTGTCGGATGGCACTCATCGGTCTTTGGGCAGCGTCGAAAGGGCTTCTCATTAACATCCTGCCGGAACGACAGGGTGCTACGGTCACATACGGGGCCTCGGCGCGTCCGATGGCAAGAGCTAGAGTCCTCGGCTTCCACCCTTCCCGCAGGAGCCGAACGCTGATAGGAGCTCTCATCATGCTGGGCGTTGTCGTCTTGGTGGCCACCGCTGCCGTGCGGGTCAGATCTCGGTTCGAGCAAGCGGAGGTAGAGAGACTGGCGACCCAAGTGTGGGAACAGCTTGTGCTGGCAGACCAACAGGACGACACCGAGGCCACTCTGACTTTGCTCGCAGAAGCCCAGCGGTTGCTTGACGAGTCGCAGATCAATGAGAGTGACAGCGTAGAGTTGAGGCAACTAGTTGAGGAGATGGACCGACAATGGGACGGGCTGACGGGCTCCATCCCGATGATGTTCGGCGAAGAGCACACGTTAGCCACGCCTGACCACGTCGCTGGACGAATGCTGACCCGTGATGACGAACTGTACGTCCTCGACGAGGGTGGACAGCGTCTGTATCGGTATGCGCTGGATCAAGACGGAGTCCTTCTCGCAGATGAAGAGCCTTGGATGTGGGAACTATCGACAGCGGCATATGGAGGTCCTACTACCGAGATCGTGGACATAGAATGGATTGAGGCAGCCAACGGACGGCTGACGCCGGCACTTCTAATGCTGACGGCCGAGGGAGAAATTCTGGAGTTGGGCTCAGACGGCAACGTCCGGCCTGTCGCCATCGCCGATGCGGCGCAGTGGCAACGCCCGAAGGCACTGAGAACCTACTCTGGAAATCTCTATGTACTTGACGTGGGGCGTGAGAGTATCATCAAGTACGTCCCGTCTGGGGACGACTACCTGCATCCGCCAGTTGAGTATGTGCAAGGCCCGGTGGACGTCCAGTGGCCTGACGTGATTGACATGGCCATAGATGGCTTCGTCTACCTGCTAATGTCGGATGGCTCTATCATCAAGCTTGCGGGCGGGACAGCTCAGCCTTTCCCACAGGATGGATTATATCCTCCCTTGGAGCATCCTGCGGGCATATTCGCGCTTCCAGATGCGTCGTCGGTCTTCGTCGCGGAGCCGAGTCAGGGCCGGATTGTAGAGTTCAATAGGGACGGCCAGTTCATAAGGCAGTTCCGTGCTTCCCGCGACGGTGTGGATCCCTTCGACGACTTGCGAGCGTTCACTGTTGATGTAACTCGTGATCGCTTGTTGGTCGCTGCCGGGTCGGGACTCTTCCACAGTGGCCTTCCGTCGCTGGACTAGGGATGCTGGTTCGGCCCTTATCGCAGTGCGTGGATCCCCGTGCTGACCAGTTCATTGGGTGTGCCCAAAGGGGCCAGCTGAGGAGTGGGGATCATTTCATCGGTGCGCGAGACTGCATGGCACGCCCAATACTGATCAGCGTCTAGAAGGTGCGAAACAGCAGTACATTCAGAGGTGATGGGAGTGCAGGGGAGTAGAATCCATCAGGTCCTAGCCAAGGAGATGACATCTCGGCCCGGTGATCATCGCATCCGGATCATCGTCAAGTATAAGGAGCACATTGCCAAGAGCAAGGCAATCGAAGCGGCTCGGTTGCCAGAGCCTCCGTCCAGGGTGCTGAGTGTGGTTCCGGCCGTAGCCTTGTCTGCCGCGCCATCTGAGATTGAGGCCCTCAGCCGTGAGCCCGACATCGACAGAATCTGGCCCGACTTGCCGGTCCATGCTTGTCTCGACGTGAGTACTTCGGTCATCAGGGCGCCTAGTGTCTGGCACGAGGGTTACGAGGGCGCGGGGGTGGGAATCTGCATCCTCGACACTGGAATCGACTTGGAGCATCCGGACTTCGCCGGGCGAATCACCGGGGTGGCCGACTTCACAGGCGAGGGTATGTCAGATCTCAACGGTCACGGGACGCATGTGGCTGGCATCGCCGCCGGAGACGGCAGAGGTTCTGGCGGCAAGTATAGAGGTGTGGCGCCGGCCGCACAGCTATTTGTAGCCAAGGTGCTGGATCGCCGTGGCTCCGCTCTGATGAGCGATGTCATGGCCGGCATTGACTGGGCCGTCAAGCAGAACGTAGATGTGATCAACCTCTCGCTGTCGGGACCTCCCCCCGGCGACGGCACTGATGCCCTGTCGGAAACCGCCGATCTGGTGGCAGAGCGTGGATTTGTGGTCTGTGCGGCGGGCGGCAACTCTGGGCCGACTCCAGGTAGCATCGGGCCGCCGGGCTGTGCACGTCAAGTAATCACCGTGGGAGCCTCCACCGACGATGATAACATTCTTGAGGCTTCTTCGAGGGGACCGACGGCCGACGGCCGTGTCAAGCCGGATGTGGTCTTCCCTGGAGCGGGCATCGTCTCGTGCCGGGCTCACGACACATCTCTTGGTAACGCCCTCAATTTCGCTTACACAGAGGCTTCGGGTACAAGCATGGCCACCCCTCACGCTGCGGGGGTCGCTGCGCTTCTCTTGGAGTCTGACCCTGGGCTGACCCCGAGAGAGATCAAGCAGCTGATCATGGGCGCAGCCGTCGACTTGGGTCTTGAAGCGAATAGCCAGGGAGCGGGCCGCGGCGACGCCTATGCCAGCTTGAACTCCAAGCCTATCCCAGAAGCTGAGCCCACGACATCCGGATGCCTGGTTCAAATGCTGCAACTACTCGCGTCTCTCAGCCGGATTTGGGTTCGAGAATGCCGCGGAGCCGAACGAGCTGTAGGTAGCCTTCGACGCGCGTCGTGTGATAGAATACTGCCATTGTGGAATGCGCTCATTGGCGATGGCGAGGGAGGTCGTACTGTGGGATTCTAGGCTTGCTGGTATGCGGAATTCTCGTGCTGCTGCCACTAGCGGTGTCGTGCGAACGGATCGATTCATTGGCTCCGCCGACGGTCACACCGACACCGACGCCTTTCCCCACATCGACACCCACGAGCACTGCGACGCCACAACCCACTGCTACCCCCACAGCCACTCCGACACCATCTCCCACACCGACTTCAACACCACGGGGACATCTGGAGGCAGTGGTGATCCTTCACGGCCCCTCGCGGTTCCTGCAGGTTGACCGAGTGCTGGCCGAGAACGATGTTTCATCTGTGCCTGTCCTCGCCTACAATGGCGACCCGATTCCCGATCTGACGGAGTACGACGCAGTGATTCTGTCAGGAGGCGAATACCCCCCGAGCCAGTTCGACAGCGTCGGCTTCTTGCAGGAGGAACGCGAGCGGGTGATGGAGGCGATTGGCCAAAGGGTGCCCGTCCTCGGGATATGTCTGGGGCACCAGTTGCTGGCGCACTGGTTGGGAGGGCGGGTCGAGCGGAGTCCACAGTTCGAGGTTGGCTGGCTTGAGGTCACCATCAACGAGAACGGCCTCAGCGATCCCCTGCTGGACGGCATCAACGAACGATTCTACGCCTTCCTGTGGCATGGGGACCAAGTGACGCAGCTGCCACCCGGCGGCGTGAATCTAGCCTCCTCGGATCTTGTTTCAATCCAAGTGTTTCGTTATCGCGATTTGCCTGTCTGGGGTGTACAAGCGAATCCGCAATATGATGCGCGCCTCGCTGAGAGCGTGCTCCTGGGAGCTCCGTGGTTGGCCGACATCGGCATTGACGCCGCTGAGATGGCAAGCAAGGGGTACCAGGTGGACGACGGCAGTCAGGACCGCATCTTCAGCAACTTCTTTCACTTTGTCAGAACTCGGTGAGCAGCCTCGGAAACCTGGTCTCTGGAACACGATTCTGGGACAGGATCACCGCCGGGGAGATCCGGCATGAGTCTGGCTGACCAACATTGTGCAGACCGCGAATCCGTGGTATAATAGTAGAAACGGGGGAGTGTCGGAACTGGCAGACGAGCGTGATTTAGGATCACGTGGAGCAATCCGTGTGGGTTCGAGTCCCACCTTCCCCACAGGGATTGAAACAAGCGGGTGTAGTTCAGCTGGCAGAACGTCTCCTTGCCAAGGAGAAGGTCGTGGGTTCGAATCCCATCGCCCGCTCTTGTGCTTGCAGGGGGCTGTTTTAGGCCCCTTTTCTCCGTCTGGCCATTCTACAAGATTCATGCGTTCTGTGATATAATAATCTGAGGGGGTTGAACCACAGAGTTGGAAGTTTCCGCGACGGAGATAGAAAGCAGACAAGCCATTCTGACGGCGAAGGTCGAAGACGAGTGGTTGGATCCTTTCTTGAGGACGGCTTCGAGGCGTCTGGCCACGAGAGTTGACATCCCTGGTTTCCGCCGAGGCAAGGCTCCGCACGCGGTTATCGTACAGCGCGTGGGGAAGGAGGCGTTGGTCAGAGAGGTCATAGATGACCTGGGAAAAGCAGTCTATGATGAGGCAGTAGAGGAGAGCGGTCTAGAACCTATTCAGCTTGACGATTTCGAGATTGCCGACTGGGAGCCGTTGACTTTGCGGATGACGGTGTCTCTGGAACCAGTCATCGAGCTAGGTGACTACCGCAGCATACCCGTGGCGATGGAGGAGATCCACGTCGAGGATGATGATGTGCAGGAGGTATTGCAGGACCTTCAGGCGCAGTACGCCGAGATGGTGTCTGTGGATCGGCCGGCAGAGATCGGCGATTTCGCCCTGGTGGACGTCGAAGGAAGGCTCGAGGATCGGGTAGTGTTGGAGCTCGAGCAGCAAGAGTATGAGTTGCGGGAAGATGCGGACTCTCCAGTGGCTGACTTCGCCGACCATCTGGTGGGAGTCTCGCCAGGCGAGCAGAAGAGCTTTACCGTGACATTCGCTGAGGACTACGATGATGAAGATCTGGCTGGTCAGGAGGTTTCGCTGCAGGTGCACCTTCACACTCTGCAAGAGCAGAATCTCCCCGACATAGATGATGAGCTGGCTAGAATGGTGGGCGGCTTCGCCAGTCTGGACGAACTGCAGGCGAAGGTCCGCGAAGATGTGCGGGCTAGGCGGGAAGCCAATCAGAAGGATGACCTCGCCGAGGAACTCCTGGACTCCCTCGTAGAGCAGGCTACCGTAGACTCTCCGCCTGCGTTCGTGAATCGGGAGCTGGAGGCCATGGTCAGAACGTTCGCGCTTGACCTGCAAAATCAAGGTTTCACCCTGGAAGGATATCTGGCCACTGCGGACACGACTGTGGAGGGATTGCTAGACGAGTTCCGGCCAACGGCGGAGAGGCGCGTGCAGAAATCCCTCATCCTAGCGAAACTCGTGGAAGAAGAGAGCATTGAGGTAGATGATTCAGAGATCGAGGTGGAAGTGACCAGGGTGACTGAGGCGTATGGCCGGGACACCCAGGCCTTGCGAGATGCACTCTTGAACAGCGAGCAAGTGAAGGACGATATCCGAAGTCGACTTTACGGACGAAAGGTCGTCGAGCGACTTGGCGAGACCTCAGGCAAGATCGGAGAGGAGGAGCGTCCGGAGGTAGTGGACGAGAAGGAACCCCCTGCTGACGGCGAGGGGAACGTCTCGTCTGCCGAGAACCTGTCTTCCTAGACAGGCTGCGCAGTATATGTGAACGGCAAGTTGCCGGGGAGGTAATGGCGTGCACAGTCTGATTCCGATGGTCATTGAGTCTACAGGCAGGGGAGAACGTGCCTACGATATCTACTCACTGCTTCTAAAAGAGCGGATAGTCTTTCTCGGTACGCCCATAGATGACGGCGTGGCCAACGTCATAATCGCGCAGTTGCTATTCCTAGATCGGGAGGATCCCGACAAAGACATACACATGTATGTGAACAGTCCTGGCGGTCTGATCTACCCTGGCCTAGCAGTCTACGACACTATGCAGTTGATCAAGGCTCCGGTGTCGACGATATGCGTGGGATCCACGGCAAGCTTGGCCACAGTACTCCTTGCTGCTGGCACACCGGGCAGGCGATACGGTCTACCCAATAGTACGATACACATGCACCCCGCTGGCGGGGGTGTTCGGGGCTACGCGCCCGATGTGGAGATCCAGGCACGGGAACTGCTGAGAATGCAAAACAAGATCCACGAGATATTATCCAAGCACACTGGGCAAACCGTGAAGAAGATCGCTCAGGACTTTGACCGTGACTACTACATGGACGCTGAGGGGGGCGTGGAGTACGGCATCATCGACGAGGTACTATCGGGGCCTTCCGAGGAGGAGTAGAAGGGGCCATGACGAGCACGACATCGGAGCGGTTGCATTACTGCTCATTCTGCAACAGGCCACAACATCAGGTGAGGCGCCTGATCGCTGGCCCAGGGTCGGTCAACATTTGCGATCAGTGTGTTGAGCTTTGTCAGGAGATCCTGACGGAAGAGGAGCCATCTACTCCTACGAGTCCGATGGCTGTGGGCAAGATACTCCCGCCCAAAGAGATCTACAAACGGCTGAATGAGTATGTCATTGGGCAAGATCAGGCCAAGCGAGTGCTCTGTGTAGCGGTCTACAATCACTACAAGCGGGTTTTCGCTGGATCTTTTGTTGACGACGTGGAGCTACAGAAGACAAACATATTGCTCATCGGCCCCACAGGCTGCGGCAAGACGCTGCTCGCCCAGACGCTGGCCAGGATCCTAGACGTCCCGTTTACCATCGCCGATGCTACATCGTTGACCGAGGCGGGCTATGTTGGCGAGGACGTGGAAAACATCCTCCTTCGTCTGATTCAGGCTGCGGACTACGATCTCGCCCGCGCCGAGACAGGAATTGTGTACATAGACGAGATCGACAAGACGGCGCGCAAGGCCGGCGACAACCCCTCCATCACCCGCGACGTCTCCGGAGAGGGTGTCCAGCAAGCATTGCTGAAGATCATTGAGGGCACCGTCGCCAACGTCCCGCCGCAAGGCGGAAGGAAGCATCCTCACCAAGACTTCATCCAGCTGGACACCACCGACGTGCTGTTCATCTGTGGTGGAGCGTTCGAGGGGCTGGACACCATAGTTGGTGAGAGGGCGGGAGGCAAGAGACCCATAGGCTTCAAAGATAGGGAGGCGCGGGGAAAGGCGGAACTGACCTCGGCCGAACTGCTGCGAATGGTTATCGCCGACGATCTCTTGAAATACGGCCTCATACCGGAGTTTGTGGGGCGTTTGCCGATGGTGGTGAGCGTCGAGCCCCTGGACCAAGAGATAATGGTCCGCATACTCACCGAACCCAAGAATGCCATCGTGAACCAGTTCAAGAAACTACTAGCCTTGGACAACGTGGAATTGCTGTTCACGGATGACGCCTTGGAAGCGGCGGCCGAGAAGGCCCTGGAGTACAAGACAGGAGCGAGAGGTTTGCGTACTATCATCGAGCAGGTGCTTCTAGATGTGATGTACGAGATACCCTCGTTGGGGAATGTCCGAAGGTGCGAGATCACCAGGGAGGCTATTACCGGAGAAGCGAGGCCGGAGCTTACGTACTGGTCTGAGACGGCCTAGGCAAATCATCGGCCCTGATGTGCAGAACCCCCTCAATTCCGAGGGGGTTCTTTGCTGATCCAACAGAGACGCGAGCCAGACGCCCCGGTCACTCACAGCAGCTTGCCCGTGTCGCGCTTCGCTCATCGCCATCTCTACAGCATATCTCGGCACGGGCCTGGGCCACGAGATTGCGATATGCGGCCACCACCTGAGATGCGACGGCGGTCCAGCTGTACCTTTGAGACAGTTGGATGGCCTGCCGCCCCATGGCCGATCGTAGTTTCTCATCCGCCAACAGCAGGCGCAACCTATCGGCCATGGCCCTCGGATCATCACTGGGCACCAAGAAGCCGGTCTGTCCGTCTCTTACGGTGAAGGTAAGGCCTCCTACCTTGGACGCGATAACCGGCGTACCACAAGCCATGGCTTCCAGTGCGACCATTCCGAAGGACTCGTAGTGGGAGGGAACGACGCATACCTCGGCAGCGGAATAGTGATAGGGTAGCGCATCCTGCGCCTTCTTGCCGAGGAAAGTGACCACGTCGTCAATGCCCAGCTGCTCTCGCATCTGCTGCAAGCGAGACATCTCCTGGTTCACCGTGTCAACGCCCCCATCTGGATCACCGCCAATGATGCACAGGCAGACTTCGTCGCGCAGCTCATCCATTTGCTCCAGAACGAGGGCCATGGCTTCCATCAACACGTCTATCCCCTTCAGGGGTTCGATCCGGCCCACGAAGAGCACCATTCTATGATGCTCGGGCATTTCTATGTACGCCTCGGCTTCGTCTCGTGGGATACGATGGAAAAGAGTCATGTCGACTCCACACGGGATCACATCAATCTTGGCTGGGTCTGCCCCGTAGAGCCAGATCATTTGAGCCTTCTCAAGGGGATTGGCGGCAATGAGTCGATCGGCACAACTCATTATCTGGCGCTCTGTTTCCACACGATGGGGCGTCTCGCGCTGTCCTGTGCTCCTGGCTACCTGGTTCTTCAGCTTTCCCAGGGTGTGGAACATCTGCAACACCGGCGTGTTCCACTCAGCCCGCAGTTGTCGAGCCACGACTCCGGAGAGCCAGTAGTGGCTGTGGATCAAGTCATACGCGATGTTCTCTCCCGCTACGAACTCCCTCAGGTTGCTGGCGAACTCCGGCAGATGCGAATAGACCAGGTTCTTGTCGTACGGGGCCTCAGGGCCGGCCTTGAGATGTATCACCCTGGCGTTGGGTCCCAAATCGCCAATCTGTGGCATATCTGGGTTCTGCGACCGGGTGAAAACGTCCACGTGGAAGCCTCGACGCCCCAGTTCGCGACTGAGGTCTCGAACATAGACGTTCATCCCGCCAGTCTCCTTGCCACCCAGCGTTGCCAGCGGGCAGGTGTGAACACTCAGCATAGCTAAGCGATACACTGTCTTCGCCTCATCTACTGATTCTCACATTGTGTATCTCGGTTCGCGCGCCGCCGAAGCGACACTTGTACTCCTCCTCGCCACGGAGGAAGTCGAACGCCTTGCGCCCGTTCTCTATCGCATCTTCAATGCAGTACGCGAGAAGAACAATACCCGTACTCAAGGAAGAGTGCAAGGCCGGATCGTAGCCGGAATTGTAGACGAGAATGGCATCGTCATAGTCGAAACAGAACACAGAGGCCACCTTTGCACTATTGACAACCAGAAACGCCAGTTTCAACCATCCTTGCTCCAAGGCAGCTCGAGCTATGGCATGGAAGAAGGGCTGCATTCTCTGATCCATGAAAGCCATCTTCTGCTTATCGCTCTTTTGGTGAAGCTGGATGAAATCGTCCACCTCAGCTTCGAGTGATGTCTCGTTCAGTGCGTAGTACCAGGTGACTTCCGCCTCTCTATTAGCTTTGCGAATCTTGCGGCGCACTTCGTGACGCTGCTTCTTGTTCAGGAGTGACAAGTATTCGCCCCAGGTGGAGGGCAGGTCCAGAACGGGGCACACATCCTCGACCACCGCGCTAATCTCAAACCCAGGTGTGTCCCCTACGAGGTCTCTCATCACTGTCAAAGTCGGTGAGGTAGCGGGCACGTTATGCAGGTCCAACACATCCCACGGATAACGATGCTCGTCGACCAGGAAGTGCCACAGCGCCGTGTAGACCACTTGCTCCTTCCCGGTGCTGGCGATGATGTCCAGGTAGTCGGACACCTCAACTCCGCCAACAAGACGCAGTGTCCTCTGGCCGTCGTTGGAACGCCGGGCGTAGAGCGGAGCGAGGCCGATTAGCTCTCCTTTCTCTCGGACGGTCAGTATGGTCAGTTGGGCGTCCTCACCGAAGCAGTCCCACCAGATTCCCTGCCACTCCCAGGTTAGGAAGATGGTGTTCATGGTGCTCCGCCTGAGGAGGTCGTTCCATTCCTCCTCCAAATCGACAAAGGCCCGGGGGCCGGGACAGACATCGACTCTTACGTTCGGGTGTACAGACATCGTGGGCGCATTATAACAGATTGTCCGTCGCTGGGCTAGAGGATTTCTCTTCTGAGGCCCAGCTTGCACTGGTTTTGATAATGTGCTATAATAGAAATGCGTCTCCCGTCATGCTCGTGATGCTGTGATCAGCGTTTTGAGCCAATACCTATATACAGGGAGCCGATCTCTGGAGGCGCTGTCCGAGAGGGCAAACCCGACAGGTAGGCACCCACCTGCCTCGGCAGGTTCAAAACAATGATAGCACACGGCAAGATGGGGGACGCAGGCTCTAGCCAACAGGCGGTTCATGTCTGTTGGCTTTCTCTTTGTGCCGCGCTCTTGTCGCTCTTCGCGCCCCTACCTTTTTTCGCCCCAGGTATGCTAGAATCTGCTGTGCAACGTGAGGAGGAGCTCTATGGGCTCTCTACACAGATTCACCGGCGAAAAGGGCGATTTCGAGTGGGAGGACGTTGAGGCGGAAGCCTACGACTCGCCAGGGGTGCGCGCAGTCTCTGTGCGATGGCTGATCGGACCCCAGGAAGGAGCAGGCCATTTCGCGATGCGATACTTCGAGATTGAGCCAGGCGGCGAGACTCCTCTGGATAGCCACGAGCACGATCATGGGGTCATGGTCCTCAGGGGCAAGGGACGAGTCCTTGTGGGAGACGACTCGGTGGACGTCTCCTTCGGCGACATGATCTATGTCTCGCCGCGAGAAGAGCATCGGTTCAAGTGCCTGGGGCAGGAACCGTTCGGTTTCCTGTGCGTGATCCCGTCGAAGAGAGACACTCACGAGTGAAAGCGGCAGTATACTTAGGACCAGGCCGGCTGAGCTATCAGGAGGTGGACCTGCCCGCGATTGATCCAGGCGAGTTGCTGGTGAGGGTCAAGGCAGCCTTGACCTGCGGGACAGACGTCAAGACCTACCGCAGAGGGCATCACCTGATGGAGCCACCGATGCTTTTTGGCCATGAGTTCTCAGGTGATGTATGCGAGGTCGGGGATGGGGTGACGGGATTCGCCGAGGGTGCGAGAGTGGTGGCTGCCAACTCTGCTCCTTGCAACAGCTGCTTCTTCTGCAAGCGTGGGAAGCAGAATCTCTGTGACGACATCTTGTTCAACTGGGGTGCTTTCGCCGAGTACATCAGAGTGCCTGCACGCATCGTGGAGCGGAACGTCTATGAGATTCCGCCTGGTCTATCGTACGAGGAGGCGGCCCTTGTCGAACCGCTAGCCTGCGTCGTCCTGGGGAATGAGGCTGCTGGCATCTCTCCTGGCGACAGCGTGGTGATCGCCGGAGGAGGCGGACCCATCGGTCTGATGCACCTTCAGCTGGCGGTGCACAGAGGGTCGGAGCAGATCGTGGTGATTGACCTCAACGAGAAGAGATTGCAGCTGGCCCGTGAATTGGGTGCAACCAGAGTAGTGAATCCGGAGACCGAGGACCCATTCGCGGTAGTGGGGGATTTGACCGATGGCCGAGGAGCTGACGTAGTCATCGAGACTGCTGGAGCACCGGAGGTCTGGCAAATGGCCCTGCGACTAGTTCGCAAGGGTGGAAGCGTGGTCATGTTCGGCGGTTGTCCTGCTGGGACACAGATACCGTTGGACACGGGCCAACTGCACTACGGTGAGTTGACCATCAAGGGAGTATTTCATCACACGCCCCACACGGTTCGGAAGGCGCTTGAGCTACTGCGTCTTGGAGTGGTCAAGGCAGAGCCTCTGATAACCGGACAGCTGTCCCTCAGGGATGTGGAGCGGGCCTTGCAGATGGTCGCGGCAGGCCAGGCGATCAAGATGGCAATCATCCCCTAGGATGGTTCGGACACAGGCATGAGAGTAGCGAGGTACTACAATCGCGAAGATATTCGACTGGAGGACATGCCGATACCTGAGATCGGCCGTGGAGAGATGCTGGTGCAGATGAAAGCCTGTGGCCTCTGCGGGAGCGATCTGATGGAGTGGTATGCGGACAGCAAGGCTCCCGTGGTGTTGGGGCACGAGCCAGCGGGTTTCGTCTCCCGGGTGGGGAGCGGGGTGGAAGGGTTCGCAGTTGGCGACAGGGTCTTCGCTCATCATCACGTCCCTTGCTTTGTGTGTCACTACTGCAGGCGTGAGAATTACTCTTCCTGCTCGACTTTTAGAGAGAACGGCATCTACCCTGGTGGGTTCGCGGAATACATCCGCGTGAGGGCCATCAATGTGGAACGAGACGTGCTCAAGCTGCCCACGCATCTCGGGTTTGAGGAGGCTACGCTGATTGAGCCTACGGCCTGTGCCCTCCGAGGCATGAAGCGAGTCCGCATGCGGACAGGTGACACAGTCCTGGTCATTGGAGTTGGGGTGAGTGGCTTGCTCTTCACCCAGTTGGCCAGGATATGGGGCGCAAGCTTGATCGTAGCCACGGATCTTGTGGAGTACCGTCTACAGCGGGCGCTGGAGTTCGAGGCAGATTTCGCTATCAACGCAACCGCGCCCGATTGGGACAGCCAGGTTCTGGAATTGACCGAGGGCGTGGGTGCAGACCTGGTGATCGTGACGCCTGGTAGCGTCTCAGTGATGCAGCAGGGTTTGAGGCTTGCTGGGAAAGGCGGTACAGTGCTCATCTACGCGCCACTGCCACCAGGAGCCACCTTGCCAGTGGAGGTGCATGACCTGCTCTTCGGTGAGAAGACCCTTGTCACCACGTACTCGTGCGCACCTGACGACACGCGGGCCGCTCTGGAGTTGATCCGCCGAGGCAGAGTTCGCGCAGAGAATCTGGTCACCCATCGGTTCGGGCTGGATGAGGTGGACGATGCCATACTCTTGGCGGCTCAGGCGACTGAGTCGTTGAAAATCGTGATCATTCCGTGAGTGTCTACTGCACCATCATGAGGAGAGTGGCAACAGAAGGGTGCGGACCGTCGTTCGGTTGGTAGAGGGATCCGCTGGTAGATGAAGTGGTCAGAGTTTCGAATACGGCTGGACGTCAACCTCGTATTGGTAGCCCTCCTTAGCGTCTTCGCCTTCGCTCCCTTGACCCGCCCCGGCTTCCATCAATCCCACTCCGGTTTCCTGCCCGTCTTCGATCTTTATGACCTGGAGCGCAATCTTTGGGGCAATTGGGGTTGGCTGCCTAGTGCCGCGGGGGAGTGGGATTTGCTCACGCGAGAAGGGCCCGTCCCCTACCTCATCGCCGAGTTTCTGCGGTGGCTAGGGATCGGAGGTGTGCAAGCGATCGAGGGTGTCTATCTCATCAGCTTCGTGGCCTCCGGTGTTGGCATGTACCTGCTGGGAAAGCAACTTTACGGTTCTCGAGGAGGCTTGGTAGCAGGCGTCGTCTACACGTATCTGCCCTATCATCTGGCCACAGTGTATGTGAGAGGTGCCTTTGCCGAGGCCTGGGCTCTCGTGCTCTATCCCTTCATCCTTCTGTGCTATGAGAAGTTCATGTCCCAGAGGGCCGCGCTATGGGGTGTGGCGGCCATTCTGCTGCATGCTTCTTTGGCGCTGACCAACCTTGGACTAGCACTGTTGTTTGTCCTGTTCTTGCTCGCCTACGTCTTGGTCCTCTCTCCCTCCCGGCGAGCGAGAGGACAGGCGCTTCTGCTGTTACCGGCAAGCCTGGGTCTTGCCATGCTTCTGCAACTACCGATGGCGTTGAGACACGGAATCCTTTTGCAGAGCGGGGAGGATTTCTGGCAGCACTTCGTCTATCCTTTCCAGCTGCTGTCGGCAAGCTGGGGGTACGGGGCTAGTCTGCCGGGCTGGGACGACACATTGCCGCTCCAGGTGGGCCTGGTGGCCACAGGCTTGACCTTGTTCGCTGGCATGCTCTGGCTGGGGGCAGGAGAAGCGGATCCCACGGTGGTGAGACGAGTAGGGTTTTTCGTGACAACATCGTTCGTCATGGTTCTGCTGCTGCTCCATCCCGCGGCTCTCATCTGGCGGATCAGCCTGCTTTCGTTACTGTTGCGATACCCATGGCAGCTTCTGGCTCTCGTCGGTCTGAGTATGGCGGCGGCTTCGGGAGGCGCCGTGGGCTTGGCCCGGGAGCTAGGTCGGTTTCATTGGCAGGCGGTCTTGCTGACGTTGACGGTCCTGGCAAGTTACAGCTATCTGACCCCGCATTTCACGGACGTGGAAGTCGGTGCGGCGCCGCTGGCAATAGTAGGGGATGAAATGACTCTACTGAGTTATCGGCGGGAAGGTCCTCTGCTTCACGGAGCGACAGTGCGGCTAACCCTGTATTGGCAGGCGCTAAGACCGATGGGGACGGACTACACTGTGTTCGTGCACGTTGTCGACCCCGAAGGCACGATTTGGGGACAGAGCGATGCCATGCCAGCGCAGGGTGAGAAGCCCACAAGTTCGTGGGAGATGGGTGAGATAGTGGTGGACGAACACCAACTGAAGATAGATGTTGAGGGTCCGCGCAAGGGATACAGGATCCAGCTTGGCGTGTACGATCCAGACACCCGTGAGAGGCTGCCAGTATCCACTCGCGGTACCGTCATAACTCTAGAGTAGGCTGTGGAGGCCGTGGACGCAATGCTCCTGTTTGAGGGACTGTATTGACCAAGGTCAAGGGTTTCGACATCAACATTATCTTGGTGATGGCGCTCACAGTCTTTGCTATCGCGCCGTTGTTTCAGCCAGGGTTCTTCTGGGGGGCTCATGACGCACGGCATAGCGTCTACTTTCTGTATGAGTTCGATCGTTCCATCCGCGACGGCATCTTCTATCCCCGGTGGTCCCCCGACATCGCCTTCGGATACGGCTACCCTCTGTTCAACATCTACAGCCCTCTGGCATTCTACCTTGCCGAGTCGTTCCACCTGTTGGGCCTGGATCTCACCGCGGCCATAAAGGTAGTGTTTGCCCTGGCATTCGTGCTTTCCGGCTTGACCATGTACCTCTTTGTGCGGAGGATACTGGGTCGCACTGCTGGTCTGATAGCAGGTCTCCTATATGTGTATGTCCCTTATCACATACTTGACGTATACGTGCGCGGAGCGTTCGCTGAGTCGGTAGCCCTGGTCTTCTTCCCCCTGGTCCTATGGTGTTTCTACGAGACTGTCGAGAGTCCCCGTCCCGTGGCTTTGTTGGGCGCTGCGCTGTCGTATGCTGGACTCGTATTCTCGCACAACGGGCTCTTGCTTCTCTTCTCGCCCTTCTTGGGCATCTACCTCGTTTTCCTGGTGCTCGCCAAATCGTGGCAGGATGCCGGCCAAGCGACATCTTCGAGAGGGGAATGGTGGATGTTGATGGGCAAGTCCATGGCGCGCAACGCCAGCATGCCCGTTGTCGCGCTAGTCCTCGGGTTTGGCTTGAGCGCCGTTTTCTGGCTCCCGATGGCCGCGGAATTCAAGTACGTGCGGCTGGACCAGTGGCTGGGCGGCTACTACGACTATCGAGACGATTTCGTCTACTTCTTCCAGTTCTTTTCCCCGTTCTGGGGCTACGGTCTGAGCCGACCGGGGCCGCATGATGAGCTGCCCTTCCAGATTGGGGCAGTGCCACTTGTCCTTTCGGTGCTTTCCATTGCGGCGGTGGCACGGCTCAAGAACCAGGTGCGAAGACGAATGGTGTTGTTCTTCCAGGCGGCTTTGGTGGTCATCACGTTCTTGATGTTGGCCGCCTCCGTGGCATTCTGGGAGCTGCTGCCCATCGTGATCTTCGCACAGTTCCCGTGGCGCCTGCTGGCCCTGGTGATGCCGTGTGTCGCCTTCCTGGGAGGTTCTGTCATGGCGGCATCGGATGGCAATGGCAAGCGCCCAGCCGCCGTAGCGACCTTGGCCTTGATCGTGCTGGTCATCTTCGGCAGCTATTCCTATCTGTCGCCTCAGATCATAGAGCCGGCCGAGGGCCCGGTTTCCCTGACCGGAATGATGCGTTTCATGGAGAGTAGCGACCAGATGACAGGCTCGGTGGCCTGGACCCACGAGGTGCCTCAATGGTCGTCTTTTGCAGAGCACGTGACGATCGAAGGTGAAGCTCCCGATCTGAAGGTTGACCTGGGGTCGCTGCCCAAGCCTCGGAGACGTCTGGCGATTGATCTTCGGGATACAGGCACCGTCTATCACAAGCTTTGGGTGCATGCCGAAGAGGAGGGGAGGATCATCTTCGACATCTTCTACTATCCCGGCTGGCAGGCCTATGTGCTGACAGGGCCGGAAGGCAAGATAGAAAGGCAATTGGAGGTGTTGCCCCATGGCAGCCTGGGTCGAGTCTCGGTGTGGGTGCCGGTGGGAGAGTACTATCTCCTCTTGCGGTTCGAAGACACACCGGTGCGGGTGGTGAGCAGGTGGCTGTCTTGGCTGAGCCTATTGGCGGTCTTCGCTGTCTTGGGATGGCAAATCTATTGGCGAAGGAAGTCGCGAGGATAGACTTCTCTCTCCCAGAGTAGGTTGCTGGAATCGAATGACGGATCTTCGGAAGAGGCTGAGCAAGCGGCTCAGTTGGAACGTAGTTCTCATCGCGGCCCTGTCGACTTTCGCCTGGGCTCCCCTTGTCGGACCTCCCTACTTCCTCAACGCCCATGACGCTCCTCACAGCGTTTTCTACCTGAACCAGTTTGACCAGGCGATAAGAGATGGCGTGCTTTATCCTCGATGGGGCGTGGATTTTGCGCTCGGGTATGGTTATCCATTGTTCAATATCTACTCGACGCTGGCCTACTATGTAGCCGAAGTGTTTCACCTGATGGGTGCGAGTCTCACAGCGTCTGTCAAGGCGACCTACATACTGGGCTTTGTCCTCTCTGGGCTGACCATGTACGCCTATGCCAAGAGGGTGCTGGGAGGGGACGCAGGTGTGCTGGCGGCGATTGTGTACATGTTCATACCCTATCGCCTGCTGGATGTATACGTGCGCAGCGCTTTCGTGGAGTCGTTTGCCTTCGCATTCTTGCCCTTGATCCTGGTGGGCTTCCATGACCTGGCAGAGCGGTGGTCCGTGCGCCGTCTCGTCCTGGCAAGCCTGGCGTATGCCGCGCTTTTTCTCACCCACGCAGCCACAGCACTCATCTTCACAATTCTGCTGGTGCCTTACGTAGGCTTCCTACTAATCTCGAGGCTCCGGCTTGGTTGGGCGGAATTCCTGCGGGCTACGGGGCTTTCCATAGCAGCAGCGGCCCTGGCTTTGATGCTGAGCTCGATTTTCCTCGTGCCCATGCTGGCCGAGAAGAGCTACATTGTGGAGAGTCAATGGACTCAGGGCAGCTTCGGATACGCCAAGCACTTTGTGTATCCTTCGCAGCTCTTTTCGCCTTTCTGGGGCTATGGATATGCCGGCGAGGGCTTGAACGATGAGATGTCGCTCCAATTGGGGCTCGCGGCTGCCACGTTGGCGATAGTGGGGGTGACCTGCTCGTTGTGGAAAGGAGTGAGCGGCAAAGGGCACGTACTGTTCTTCTTCGCCGCCTCGCTGGTTATCGTGCTGGCCATGGTGCCAGTCGCTCTGCCGGTTTGGCAGGTGTTGCCGCTGGCCGCTTTCATCCAGTTTCCGTGGCGGCTGCTCGGCCTGGCTGCACTCACAATGTCCTTCTTGAGCGGGGCAGCGGTGCACGCTGTTCCAGCCGAGCGACGGCAGCCGCGTTTCGCGTGGAGCGCTGGGGTAGGTGTCCTGCTACTAGTGGTCATCTTGGCCAGTCACAACTATACGCTCCCCGAGTACACTGCGCCGTCTCCTCGCTCAGAGCAGCCAGTGGCCATCATTGACTTTGAGTCCTTCTATCCCCCGGACAGGGTAGGGATGACGGCCTGGGTGACGGAGCAACCTCACAACACTCCCTTGGTTCAGCAATACCTGTCAGGACAGCCGCTGGTCAAAGCCAGGGCCTTGCTGGAAGGGGCGACGGTAGAGAACATCAGGCATGGTGGGGCCTCCGAAGAGGTGCTCGTCAGCACACCCGCAGAGACTGAAGTGCAGTTCTACACTTACTACTTCCCGGGCTGGCGCGGCTACGTGGAAGATCAAGAAGTGGAAATCCATCCTACGGGGCCTCATGGGTTGATTACGCTCCGCGTCCCCGCGGGCGACCATCGCGTTGCGATCCGCTTTGGTCACACTCCCAGTCGCCTGCTGGGCTCGGCTCTGTCCGTAGGCGGCTTGCTTCTCGTAGCAAGCATCTTGATCGTTGATCGGGTGAGAAGGGGGCGGTTGACATAATCTGCCGAGCACGGACGGATCATTTACATAATCACACGAGTCACACGTCGACGCAAGACAGCGAAGTGATGGAGTCAGCAGGCGGTAGGAGGAACGGGCGCTAGAGTATCTCTATGTGGTAGTCGGCGACCTGGGCTTCGAATCTGGTGTTGCTGATAGTCTCGACTACTCTGCTGAGTAGGCCGTGGGCGTGACTCGCATCGTTGGAAACGCAGGCAATGCCCACCACGGCCGATTGCCAGGAGTCGTTGGCTTCTACCTCGGCGATGGAGACGTTGTACTGATTCCTCACCTTGGCGAGAATCGATTTCACGACACGACGTTTGTCCTTCAGCGAATGGCTGCTAGGTATGTCTAGTACCAACGTGCATACGCCGATGACCATCACTCGCTCCAGCTACGGGGTCGGTTGCGGGGTAGAGGGGCGCAGAATCTGTCGAGACCGACGGGTGAAGATAATCGCTCACTCCCCATCGTTTTCAGGCAAGTCACTGACCAAGGCATTCTCTACTCTTCTGGCAACTCATTCGATGGAGGTGAACCGTACCCTGACAAGTCCCTTGAAGTCACCCCAAGCGGTCTGGAAGACGTTAACCCGACTGTCCGGGTCATCGATCCAGCGCACAGGAACCTCGTAGATCTGGTATCCCTTCTGCTCAGCCCTAAGGAGCAGCTCCGAATCGAAGAACCAACCTTGGTCTTTGACTATCGGTACCAGGTCTTGAACAGCGTGTCGGGTCAGCGCCTTGAACCCGCACTGCGCGTCCGAGAATTTGTTTCGGAACATCAGCTTGATCAACACATTGTAGCACCGGGAGATGATCTCCCTTTTCAACTGCCGTTCCACTCTCGCCCCGTGCTTGAGACGTGAGCCAATAGCGATGTGGTACCCCTCCTTGGCAAGTCCGTCGACCAACAACGGAAACGCCTCAAGATCTGTTGACAGGTCCACATCCATGTAACTCAAGATATCAGCTTCGCTATCAAGCCAGGCGCGTCGCAAAGCCCGGCCGCGCCCTTTCTGGTCCAGGTGTAGGTAGCTCACTTCCGGGTAGAGAGAGGACAGCGTCTTGGCCACCTCCAGAGTGCGGTCAACGGAAGCGTTGTCGGCTATGACGATGCGCCACCTATAGGGGCAGCGTTCTTGGAGGAACGCGCGCAGAGCTCTTACGCTCGGTTCCAGGGCTCGTTCCTCATTGTAAACCGGGATCACCAAATCCACGGACACTGCTTGCTCATTCTCAGTCATTCTGATGCTCTTTGCTTCCGCCGTGCAATTGTAGCACAATGCCCTTCTTTGCGCATTCATATCTCGTTGCAGGGGGGGAATCCATCTTGTATAATTCGAAGTGTGATTCGTCGGAGTGTGGTGCCGACATCCAGTTAGCAGAGGAGAGAAGGTGTTCGGACGAGGAAAGAATATTGAACAGAGCTTGACTCGGACCCGGCGCTCGTTTTTCGGACGGATCGGGAAGCTTCTCGCACAGGATGAACTGACGGATGAGGTGTGGGAGGAGCTTGAGGAACTGCTGATCCAGGCAGATGTGGGTGCGACCACGACGATCGATCTTGTCCAGGCTGTGCGGGATGAAGCTGGCTCCAGGGGGCTGAATAGGGCTAGTTTGGTGGAGGACGCGCTTCGGCAGAAGCTGGTGGACAGCTTCGAGGCGGGGGTGAGTTCGCCGATCGACACGCAAGACGGCTTGTGGATCATTCTGGTGGTGGGAGTGAACGGGTCTGGGAAGACCACGAGTATCGCGAAGCTAGCTCACTGGCACCAGCAACAAGGACGGAAGGTGCTACTGGCGGCGGCGGACACATTTCGGGCGGCAGCCGCCGAGCAGTTGCAGATATGGGGGGAGCGGCTAGGCGTCGATGTCGTAGCTCATCAGCCGGGCGCAGATCCCGCTGCAGTGGTGTACGATGCGATCCAGGCTGGTCAGGCGCGGAAAGCTGAGACTCTTATTGTGGATACAGCCGGGCGCCTGCATACGAAATACAACCTTATGCAGGAGTTAGCAAAGATCTATCGGGTGATCAAGAATCGGATTCCGGGGGCGCCGCAGGAGACCCTATTGGTGCTAGACGCCACTACAGGGCAGAATGCTCTCTCTCAAGCACGGAACTTCAAGGAGGCTGTGGATGTGAATGGTATCTTCTTGGCCAAGCTAGATGGCACCGCCAAAGGAGGTATCGTGTTCGCCATCGCCTCCGAGTTGGGGATCCCTATCAAGTATGTAGGCACGGGGGAGCAACTAGATGACTTGGCGGAGTTCGATGCTGAGGAATTCATAGCAGGGCTCTTTGAAGAATCATCGTTTCAGACAGTCTAGGTTGAGACTGGTGGAGGTGCGTGTGGAAAACCTGGTTGAGGCATTAAACCGCCTAGAGCAGCGCATAGACAAGACAAAGGAGGGTCTTTGACCTAGCTGGCAAGGAGAAAGAAATCCGTCAGCTAGAGAGAAGGCTGACACAGCCGGACCTGTGGTCGGACCAGGTGGAGGCCCAGGAGGCTGCGCGGAGGTTGTCCTTCCTCCAGGAGGAGATTGAGGAATGGAACGAGCTGGCGCGCCGCGCTGGGGAACTGGAGGAACTTCTCGTCCTGGCGGCGGAAGAGGGCGACGAAGAGCTGCAAACGGAGCTAGAGGCTGATGTGGAGCAGCTCAATCGGGACTTGCATCGCTCTGAGTTTCGCCTGATTTTCCAGGGGGAATATGATCGCGACGGCGCCCTACTCGCCATCCATGCCGGTGCAGGGGGGACGGATTCCCAGGAGTGGACGGAAAGGTTGGCCAGGATGTATATGCGCTGGGCCGACAACCGCGGGTTCAAGACTCGGCTCATTGACAGTTCCCCCGGCGAGGAGGCTGGCTTGAAGAGCGCTACTATGGAGGTAGCTGGAAGCTTCGCCTACGGCTATCTCAAGGCGGAGAGGGGGGTACATCGTTTGGTGCGGCTCTCTCCCTTCGATGCTGCCCACCGTCGCCACACTTCTTTCGCACTCGTCGAAGTTCTACCGAGCATTGATGATGCCGCTGAGGTTGATATCGACCCAAATGATCTGCGGATTGACACGTTTCGCTCCAGCAGTGCAGGCGGTCAGCATGTCAACAAGACGGACTCAGCTGTACGTGTCGTGCATGTTCCGACGGGAATCGTAGCTACCTGCCAGAACGAGCGGTCGCAGGCTCAGAATCGTGCAATGGCCCTCAAGGTGCTCCATGGGCGCCTGCTGGAGCGCCGGATACGAGAACGGGAGAACGAGCAAGCTCGACTCAAAGGCGAGCACGTGTCGGCTGAGTGGGGCAATCAGATCCGGTCCTACATCATGCATCCCTACACCATGGTTAAAGACCACCGCACCGGGTACGAGAGGGGTGACGTAGACAACGTACTGGATGGTGATCTGGACGACTTTATCGAGGTGTACCTCAGGTCTACCATAGACGAAATCGCGGAGGCGCAGGAAACTTAGGAGGCGTCTCGTGCAGCGACAACCCTTCCCGCTCGGGAAGGGTTATTGTGTTGAGGGCAGCAAGAGTCAGCTGCGGTGCACCACGACCTGACAGCTGCCATGACATGAAGTGGCTCTATTTGGATGGAAAAGACGTCGGTGAAGAGCTGTGTGGCCGCAGCCTTGGTGACTTCGCTTCTGTGCCTTTCTGGCTGCGCGGGGTGGTGGAACTCGGAAAGGGACGCTATACGGCGGGCTGTCGTGGCCCACGAACTGGATGAGCAGGGGCGAGACGTTGATGACATCATCATCCGCCTCTCCCCAGGCGAGTTCCGCGGTGACTTCGGGCATGGGTCCAGAATCGTGTGGCTGGTCGGCACGGCCTATGAGAGACAGTATCGTGAAGCAGAGTACTTCCGGGTGCGCGACCCGGGGCGATCCTATGTATTCATACAGGATGTCAGCGTGGATCCATCTCAGAATCGAGCCACAGTGGGGGTCGTCGTCTCTCCGAGGAGCGGGAAGCCGATAGCCAAGGAGATCAGTTTACATAAGCACGATGACACCTGGGAAATCGCCTCCGCGACGGTTCTGAACGGAGGCTGAGCCGAATGAGGGCGCTAATAGACTCCACGAGCAGTGGTGGTTGATGTCCCTAGCTGGGTTGGCCGAGTAGGGAGCAGAAGCGGTTGACGCAACCATCCCAAGCCTGGGCGGTGAGGGCGGAGTGAGGGCCAAGGTCGTGGTGGGATATCTACTGCCGAATTTAGGGGTCGGCACCGCAGCACATTGGAGAAAGGAGTCATGGGCTGAATGTCTACTTTGCTTCTGAGAAACGCTGACCTCCTGGTCACTATGGACGAAGAACGGCGGGAGATTGAAGAGGGCGCCATCCTGTTGAAGGACAATGTCATACAGGCTGTGGGCCGCACAAGCGAGCTTCCAGGGGAGGCAGATAGGGTCATCGATCTTGAGGGGAAGATGGTACTGCCGGGTTTGGTCAACACCCATCACCACCTGTTTCAAACCCTGACGCGCTGCTTGCCCTCCACTCAGGATGCGCCTCTCTTCACTTGGCTGCAGAATCTGTATCCCATTTGGGCGAAGCTGACTCCAGAAGCGGTTTACGTCAGTGCCCTGGTGGGCTTGTCGGAGTTGGTCCTCACGGGCTGCACGACGGCCGTCGATCAGCTGTACCTTTTCCCAAACGGGGTCAAGCTTGAGGACGAACTTCGTGCTGCTCGGGAGGTTGGAATACGCTTCCACCCGTGCAGAGGCAGCATGTCACTGGGTGAGTCCGAAGGCGGCTTACCCCCCGACGAGGTCGTCGAGGATGAGGAGGCTATCCTCGCTGACTGTCGGCGCGTGATAGAGGAATATCACGATCCTGAGGCGTACTCCATGTGCCGGATCATGATTGCGCCGTGTTCTCCCTTTTCAGTGTCAACTGACCTGTTACTCAGCTCCCGTGAGTTGGCCCAAAGCTATGGTGTCCATTGCCACACTCATGTGGCGGAGACTCTGGACGAAGAGGAATTCTGCCAGCAGAAGTATGGCCGTCGGCCGGTTCAGTACATGGCGGACGTGGGATGGTTGGGCGACGATGTCTCCTACGCCCACGGGGTCCATCTAGTGGACGACGAGATGAGACTGTTCTCCCAAACGGGCACCGGAATCGCTCACTGTCCGACCTCCAACATGCGTCTGGGTTCGGGTATTGCTCCTGTGCCGCGCATGCGGGAACTGGGAGTCAAAGTGGGCCTGGCAGTCGATGGAAGTGCGAGCAACGATTCATCCCACATGCTGAACGAGGCCCGGATGGCCATGCTTCTGCAGAGGGTCAAGCATGGCCCCACTGCTCTGAGTGCACGCACCGTGCTGGAGATGGCCACGCTGAGCGGCGCGGCGGTCCTTGGACGGGACGACATCGGAGCTCTTTCGCCAGGCAGGAGCGCCGATCTGATAGCCATCAATGTAGACCGGTTGGAGTTCTCAGGAGCCTGTGATCACGTAGCAGCCGCTGTTCTCTGCGGTCCCGTTGGCGTCGATCTGTCTATCATCGACGGCCGCGTGATAGTCGAGGACGGCGAGCTTCTGACTCTGGACTTGGGATCCGTCGTGACCAGGCACGCTGAACTGGCAGACGGCCTGAGGACGTAGCGAGCGCGTTCTATCGCGACGAAATGCCTTCGTCTTCCCGGTAGATTCTGACTTCCTCTTCCACCGCCATCTCTTCGGCGAAGAGTTCAATTGAACTCACCCGGTGCATGGGAAACATGACGGTCGTCGCGCTATCGCTCAAGTAGTGGATGGGCTTTCCATCTTGGCGGCGAGGATCTAATACTACGATGTTGGTGTCTCCAGGTTCGGGCAATCTCTCCAGTTCGGCGACAACGGGATCTTCATTCAGTAGGTGGACTATCACCCTCCGGGCCATGGTGGTCTCCTCTGCTAGTAGTTGATCTTGGCCAATATCATCGTGATGTTGTCTTCGCCGCCGTGATCATTGGCGCGGGCAATGAGCTCATTGCAGGCTTCCTGGGGACAACACGAAATCCCTATCACGTCTACGATCTCTTCGTCGGACACTGCACTCCAAAGGCCGTCGCTGCACAGGATGAGATGGCTGCCGGTCTCGAGGCGCCGAGAATAGGTGTCGACCTTCAGATCGTGGCCCTGTCCCAAGGCCCGATACAGGAAGTTGCGTTGGGGATGATGTTGTGCCTCCTGGGCGGAGATCTGACCCAACTCCGTGAGTCTGTTCACGAGGGAGTGGTCCTGAGTGATCTGCTGCAGCCCGTCGTCATCCAGGTAGTACACTCTGGTGTCGCCGACATGGGCCACGTAGGCGCTGTGTCCTAGCACCAGGGCGCATGTGAGTGTTGTTCCTGCATCCGATTCCATTTCTCCAACCGCTTGATTGGCGGACACAGCGGCTTCGGTCAGGATTTCGTGAATAGGGCGAATGGCGATCTCGGATGCGCGACGTGAGAGTACGGGTAGCAAGGCCTCTCTCACGATGACTTCGCCCGCCACCCGTATGGCAAGAGAACTCGCCTCCTGTCCCTTCATGTGCCCCCCCATGCCGTCTGCGACGATCAGTAGCGCGACGGCAAGAGGGTCTGCTTCGTCCCCGATCACCGACTTCAACGTCAAGAAGGTGTCCTCATTGGCTTCGCGGGTCCTGCCGATGTGGGTACCTTGTCCGATCTCAAGCGGATCTGCCTTCTGGCTTGGTTGCGGAGCCGTCGCCCTCTCGGGCAGCGTAGGTTCTCTTTTACTGCCTCTCTTGCCGAGGAGCTTGTCCCAGAAACTCAATCAGTCCCTCGCATCGAAGCCCAGACGGTTCCCGCGTAGTCTGTCAATGTGACTGAGCTATTCCGTCGTCTTGGTCGGCAGCGCATACATCGTCTGATCAGTGGAACCAATGTACACAATGCCCTCGCTCACACCAGGCGAGCCCGTGATGGCTCCGTCGGTCCGGAATCGCCAGAGGAGAGTTCCCGTCTTGGCATCCACGCAATAGAGATGCCCGTCAACAGATCCAATGTAGACTGCTCCCTCGGCCAGTCTAGGTGAAGACACCACCGGGCCTTCAGTGCTGTACTGCCATTTGAGCACCCCGGTTCTGGCATCCAGAGCATAGAGATGGTGGTCGTTCGAACCGCACCACACCATGTTCGCGCTGACCAGAGGCGAAGATATGACCTTGCCTTTGGTCCGATAGCGCCACACGGCCCAGCCGTTTGAGAGGTCCAAGGCGTAGATACAGCGGTCATCCGATCCAATGAACACCATATCACCCGCCACGGTGGGAGACGACTGCAGCGCCGGTCCGGCGTGGTACTGCCACCTAGATTCGCCGCTCTGCACGTCGAGAGCGTAGACACTACCATCATCGCAACCGAAGATGATGATTTCGCCAGCGATCACGGGCGAAGAACGTATGGGGCCTCCTGCGGCGAATCGCCACAGCTCCTGCCCTGATTTGCCGCTTACCGCATACAGGTGGTGGTCATCGGAACCGAAGAAGACGTGATCATACTCTACCTTTGGAGACGACCGAATCTTTCCGTCGGTAGGACAAGTCCACACTATCCGTCCGGTGCGAGTGTATACCGCATACAATACCTGATCCTCAGAGCCGAAGAAAGCGGTCTCACTCCACACGGATGGGGACGACACAATTCCACCGTCGGTGGTGTAGCTCCAGCGTTCCTTTCCCGTCTTTGCATCCAAGCAGTACAGGTTGTTGTCATAGGAACCGAACAAGACGGCACCCTCAACCACCGTCGGCGTAGCTCGGATCTCGTCCGCTGCGTTGAACGACCAGATAGGTGATACATCTTGCGCCAACAGAGTGCGGGTGTAGACCAGCGAGTCCGTAGCCCGGGGCGAACCTGCCAAGACTCTTACCAGTGCCCGCTTCATCTCTTCTGCCGATGCGTAGCGATCCTCAACCTCATACTCAAGAGCCTTGAATATCGTGGTCTCAAAGTCAGCAGTCACCGTCACATTGTAGTCCCGAATGGGATGATCGTGGAATGTGAATGGAGGTTCTTTGCGGGGGTCCCTGCGAGTCATGAGATGGTGCAACGTGGCTCCCAGAGCGTAGATGTCTCCTCTCGGCTCGGCTACACCTCGGTACTGCTCTGGTGGCGAGTATCCTTCCGTGCCAATCATGGTGCCCCGTTTGCCCGCCTGGAACACCTTTGCGATTCCGAAGTCTATGAGCATGATCCGTCCATCTTCCCTGAGCATGATGTTGGAGGGCTTCATGTCACGGAACACGATGGGGTTTGGCTTGTGGCTGTGGAGGTAGGACAGAACGTCGCAAGCCTGAAGGGCCCAGTCGACGACCTTCTCTTGGGTGAGGGCGAAGTCGATCTCAGTCAGCAAGGATTCGAGATCAGTCCCTTCGATGTACTCGATAATCAGATATACTCGGCGCTCGTGATGAAAGTAGTCGAAGACCTTGGGTATGGCGGGGTGACTCAGGCTAGCCAATATGTTGGCTTCGCGCTCAAAGGTCTCCAGGCTGATCCTCCCTGTCACGGTGTCGCGGACGGGGCTAATCATCTCCTTCACGGCTACCAGTTTGTTAACGTCGGCAAATCGATTGTCGCGAGCCTGGTAGACGGCCCCCATACCCCCTTTGCTAAGGAACCTCAGTATCTCATACCTGCCTGCAAGTGCCTCTCCCGGAGCAAGGAACTCATCGTCAGTCCTGACAGAATCAGAGAGGGCCTGCAACTCCTCAGGGTCCATCCCGTGTCTGCGCACGATCTCCACTGGTCTCTCGGACTGGGAGGTCTCCGGCGTCCGAGAACCCGGGTCTCTACCGGGCTCTGGCTGCTCCCGCTCCTTCTCCTCGGGAGTCTCGGCTACATCCGTGTCCTTGAGCCTGCGAAGCAAGCCCCTTTTTCCATCCGTGGGTGACATGGTGAAGAAGTCCGTGATCTACTAGCAGCCAACTCTGCTGATGCTATTATATCACCGCTCGTTGACAAAAGCAATAGGACTTTAGGGCGATTCTGAACCCGCTTGTGTAAGAATGTGGCTATTTGGGTTTTGAGACGCGGTTCTGAAACCTCCACCTGAGCGATTGACATCCGTGACGCTTCTACGGGCTGTCTGTGGGCAGGCACTCACTCCACGAGTTGATCGCGAAGGCAGCCCTGGACAAGGAGCTCCCTTGGCTCTAAGCAGTTGCTCCGCACATAGACAAAAGGCCCATCCGAGATGGGCCACGATCGCATCGGATCAGCTGGGGGAGGAGGATTCGAACCCCCGCTTACTGATCCAGAGTCAGCTGTCCTACCACTAGACGATCCCCCAGTACCGCTACTATTGTATCACACCTCGTCTGGATCCACAAGATCCGTAAGCGCTTTCTCGGCTTCCTTAATGCGACTCAGGACCCGCTCTTTGCCGAGAACGCTCACGGTGCCAAAGAGGGGGGGTGCCACTGTCTTCCCTGTGACAGCGACCCGGATAATGCCGAACAGCTGACCCGCCTTCAACTCCAGCTCTCCAGCGAGGTCGCGCAGAGTGCTCTCCAAGGCTGTCTCGTCAAAGGTGGGGAGCCGATCCAGAGCCTCGCCAACTCTCCCCAGAGCGGTCAGGGAATGTGCGCTATCCATCCCCTTGCCGATCAGCAGTTCCGCGTCGTAGGTGATATGCTCCTGGAAGAAGAAGTCAACAAGAGGCACCGCATCGGCGAGCACCTTGATGCGCTCTTGGACCAAAGGCACAAGCCGCCGCACGGTCTTCCTTTCCACCGTCAGTCCTGCGTTCTCCAGGAACGGTAAGAGACGTGTGGCCAGATCATCCGCGGGCAGGTTTCGGATGTAGACTCCGTTCATCCAGTCTAGCTTATCCTTGGAGAAAACCGCCGGAGCGGGGCTCACATTCTCCAGACGGAAGCGTTCGATGATCTCACCGCGGCTCATGATCTCGGTCTGATCATCGTATGCCCAACCCAGGAGAGCCAGGAAGTTGAACAGAGCCTCAGGGAGATAACCGGAGTTTCGATAGTCGCTCAGCGAAGTGGCACCGTGGCGTTTAGAGAGCTTGGCGCGATCCTCACCGAGGATCATGGACACGTGCGCGAATTGCGGCACGGGGTAGCCGAGGGCCTCATAGATCCTGATCTGGCGCGGTGTGTTGGCTAGGTGCTCATCGCCACGGATGACGTGGCTGATCTTCATCAGCACGTCGTCGACCACAACTGCGAAGTTGTAGGTAGGAGAACCGTCAGCCTTCACAATCACCAAGTCATCCAACTGCTCGTTGCCGAACCGGACCCGACCGTGGATGAGATCATCAACGACGGTCTCTCCCTCCAATGGCATGGCGAATCGAACCGCAGGCTTCCTGCCCTCGGCTTCGCATGCTGCTGTCTCTTGGGGTGACAAGTACCGGCAACGTCTGTCATACCCCGGGGCTTTCCCTTCAGCGAGAGCTGCTTTTCTCCGAGCCTCCAATTCCTCCTGCGTACAATAGCAGTAGTAGGCCTCTCTCTGCTCCAGAAGTTGTTCCATGACCGCCTGGTAGAACGGCAACCGCTGCATCTGGAAATAGGGCTCGAATTCGCCACCTACGCGTGGGCCCTCGTCCCAGTCCAGCCCTAGCCAGTCGAGGGAAGACAGAATCCCTCCTGTAGACTCCTCGGTAGAACGCAGTCTGTCAGTGTCCTCGATGCGCACGATAAAGGCACCTCTACGGTTCCTGGCGAACAGCCAGTTGAAGAGAGCCGTCCTGGCGCCTCCCACGTGCAGGTACCCTGTCGGGCTGGGCGCAAAGCGCACACGTACTGACTGGGAGCTATCAGTCATGCAAGCACTCTCCGCCAAGAGTCTTGCCGCATCGTGGGTTGATCACCTCAAGTAGCGGTAGCGCGTCGAATCCAGCTGGAACCCTTGCGCTCCTATCTGCATACGGTTGTCGCGAAACGCGGCCGGTCACTGAAATTCGAGTCTCTTGTGACGTATGATGATGTTTTGCACTACGCCTTCCCCGATCAGAAGGGCCACAAGCGCGCTTCCTCCATAGCTGACGAATGGTAGCGGTACTCCCGATGAGGGCAACAGGCCTACGTTCATGCCAATATTGGCAATAACCTGGAAGGCTATCACTGTGGTGATTCCACAAGCGATCAGTTGACCAAAGGTGTCCCGCGCCATCTCGGCTGCTCTCAACATGCGCCATATGACCACGAGGAACAGGATCAATACCAGGACGACGCCCACAAACCCCAACTCCTCCCCTAATACAGAAAAGACGTAGTCAGTGTGTCTGACGCGCAGGAAGTGCAGCTGACTCTGGCTTCCCCTCGCGAACCCTTGCCCAAGCCAGCCCCCAGAGCCCACGGCGATGCGGGCCTGGTTTATGTTATAGCCAGCGCCCAACGGGTCTCGTTCAGGGTTGAGGAAGACAAAGATGCGTTCCCGCATGTATCCATGCAACGCACTCCAGACCAGGGGCGAAGCGATGAGCCCAATCGCAGCAATGAGACCCAGGTGCCTGAAACGCACTCCCGCCATCAGCACCATGGCCAGCCAGCACACGCCGAGAACAATCGCCGTGCCTAAATCCGGCTGGATGTAAACGAAGACGATTGGCACTGCCACATAGACCAGCGACATCAGGAAGTACGGCAGTCGCTTCAGATCTTCCCGCCTGTCCGCCAGGAATTTAGCCAGCACGATGATGAGCAGCACCTTTGCGAGTTCCGAAGGCTGGAGATCGAAGAACCCCAGGCTGATCCAACGCTGCGCCCCGAAGGATATCTGACCCACTGCGTACACAAGTATCAGCGATAGTATTGTGAGGCCGTATATGAGGTGATTGACATTGGCGAAGATGCTGTAGTCTGTGAAGGAAACAAGGAGCATCAGCGCTATGCCTAAGACGGCGTAGATGATCTGACGAGCAAGAAAGGTGTCCCACCAGTCTTGGCTCGGCGGCGCAGACGCGAGCGTGGCACTGTAGATCAGTGCTACGCCCAAAGCCACAAGGACGAGGGTGGCTCCAAACAATTTGAAGTCAAAGTGCTGCCAAGTTCTACCGTCTATCAGTCACTCTCTCCTGCTTCTAGAGGTCCCGATGGGTGTGTCGGGGACTAAAGTCTCCGGTTGCCCGCGCTTGCTCCCTGCTGGGGTTGCCTCGAATCGGAAGCGCAGAATGTACCTGTCATTCCAGTGATTCGAGCACTGGTACATTGAAATAGTAACTGAGGATCTCTGCGGCGATCGGAACTGCCACCTTACTGCCCTCTCCGCCGCCCTCGACGAACACAACGAGGGCGATTTGTGGGTCGTCTGCGGGAGCGAAGGCCGTGAACCAGGCATGTGTCGGAAGGTTCCCTTCCCAGTCACGCTCCCCGGGATACTCAGCGGTACCTGTCTTGCCGGCCACAGCCACCCCTGGCAACCTGGCTCCCAGCGCCGTACCATACGAGACCGCGCCCAGCATGCCCTGCGTGATAAGGCCTATCGTTTCGTCGGAGATGGGCAGTTCGCGAATCAACTGGGGACTGAAAGGAGTAACCACACGGCCGTCAGCATCTCTGATTTCACGAAGGATCTGTGGCTCATGGAGACGTCCGCCGTTGGCAATCGCAGCTGTGGCATCTAGCATCTGCAAAGGCGTGGCCAGGATGAAACCCTGCCCGATGGCGGCATTGTAGGTGTCCCCTGTAACCCAGGTCTCACCATACGTCAGGCGCTTCCAGGTTGCATCCGGGACCAATCCTGTGCTCTCGCCGGGTAGGTCTATGCCCGTCGGCCGACCTACACCGAAGAGGACAGCGTAATTGTGCAGAGCCTCCTCCCCCAGCCCCTCGAATTCTCCATATCCTCCAGCGAGGAGGCCGAAATAGATATCGCAGGACTGCGCGATTGCTTGCACGATGCTTAGGGAACCATGGCCATCAGTAGCCCAGCAGTTGAACGGCTGCGCCAGATCAGGGTTATCGGGAGCGAAGCGGTGCGGGATCCATATGGTCCCAGGACAGTTGAACAGGGCATATCGATCCACTACCCCTTCTTCCAGGCCTGCCACAGCGGTTACCACCTTGAAAGTAGACCCGGGTGGGTACTGCCCGCTTATGGCGTGGTTGACCAAGGGATGCCGTGGATCCTCGCTCAGCTCGGCGTACTCTTCCTGAGAGATGCCGCCAATGAAGAGGTTGTTGTCGTAGCTAGGCAGGGAGACCATGGCCAGCACTTCGCCCGTCTGAGGATGCATGGCGATGGCTACCCCCGAGTCGGAATTGGCTGCGGCCAAGCCTGCTCGCAGTGCTTCTTCCACCACCGCCTGCAAGTCGACATCAATGGTGAGAACTAGATTGCGCCCGGATACGGGTGGTACAGGAGCGCCGATGGTCCCTATCTCTCTTCCCGTCACATCAACTTCTACGTGTCTCTGGCCCTTGCGGCCCCTCAATTCGTCTTCAAAGGTGAGCTCCACTCCGGTTAGTCCCACGATGTCATTCGCATCATAGTCCGCATCCGGGCCGTTGATGTAAGTCTCCAACTCCCGCTCAGGAATGTGCCCTACGTAGCCGACCACGTGAGAGACCAGGGTGCTGGAGATATATTCCCTCAGGGGTTCGGTCTCTACGATCACACCGGGTAGCTCGAGACGCTCTTCTTCGATGATGAATGCGATGTCTCTGGGCACGTCCGATTTCACACGCACAGGGGCGAGCGGGGTTCCCCTACCAGCGTGCACGCGCTCCATCATCTGTGGTTCTGGTTTGTACTCCTCTCCCTGAGAAGGCGAATGGCGCTCGGCCAGTGGCTCGTACCCGATGTCGAGGTCTTCAATGCTCACTGGGATCTCTAGGAGGGTGGACAACCGCTGGAACACGTAGTCCTCGTCCTCTTCCGGTAGATCCGCTGGGACGATATAGACGGCGAAGCTAGGCACGTTACCAGCCAGCAGACGGCCATTGCGGTCGTATATCACACCCCTCGGGGCATCGATGGCTCGAAGACGAAATCTGTTGCCCTCTGCCTGCTCGAGGTACTGTTCGCCTCGCACAATCTGGAGCTGCCAGCTTTGAAAGGCCAGCAGGGCAAAGCTGGCAACAACGAAGGCCCTGAATACGAGAACCTTGATGTTCGGTCCCTTGGTCTCCATTGCGAATACGATTATACGTCACACTTGACCACGTTACAAGACCAGGCGCAGCGCTCTTTCCCAGGTGTTGGGTCCTGCAGGTCAATGGCGCCCACAAGTGAAATGTGAGTGCACGAATTCGCCTAGCCCCTAGGGCACTATCTCCATCAGGCCGATGATGACTTTGTCGCCAATTGGATTGCCGGAGGGGTCGAGAACGTGTAGTCTCTCCATGGTGCGAAGAAGATAGAGGCCAACCTGGACTCGATACAGGCCCAGTGGTGCGTTCCCATCGGTCCATACTGTATGGGGGTCTACTACCGTCTCGCCTTCGCGCCATTGGCTGGTGGGGCGGGTCCCGTAGACGGGCTGTATGTCCTCCTGACCCCAGATCCGGTCATACTCGTCCAGAAGATGAACGAACACTGTGTAGTCTTCATGAACGGGGGCTAGAGCCTGCCAGGTCAAGTCCAGTTCCAGAGACCCACCCTTTCTCACTTGGACATTGTGAATCTCATGGCCCAGAAGCAGGATCTTGCCCTCGAAATTGGCGGGCGAATAGTCTGCAGAACTCGTGCTTTCGGGCAATCCTTCGACGCGGATTTCGGAAAGGGTAGCGGACCACTGTTGCCGAGCCGGCCAGCCGTCTACCACCGGCAAGGCATGCTTGGTTGCGGGATTTTGCATGGCAATCCGCAGGTGTAGCAGGCCAGAGGCAGTGGGAGGTATCCTTACCAGGTGCGCATCGGCCAGTACTTCACCCTCTCTCCATCGAGATGGGGTATATTCGCCGAACAGCGGCTGCTCGACACTGCTCCGCAGGAGCTTTGAACCAGATCCCCACAGTTCAATCGCCACATCGTAGTCCACGGGCACGTGGCCTATCCTCTGCCAATAGAGCGTCAGGGGGATTTCTGCCCCGGGATAGGCAGTCGAGGGCAGGTCATATCCAAGCAGCATAATCCGATTGTCGAAGCTCGCGCGCATGGGGTGGTCAATGGTGGGTGACCATTGGTCTGCATAACTGATAGAGACTTCCGCAATGGCGACGTATTCCTCTGCGGTGTTTACTTCAGCGAGGCCCTCCTGTCTGAAAGGCGCGAACAAGCCGACTTGCAGCGCGTATCTCCCAGGAGGCACCTTGCCTTCCAGATACAACTCGTGGAAATCCGGCACGATCTCTCCAGCACGCCAGGCTGCAGTAGGATATAAGCCGTTCACCGGCGGCCTTCCTCTAGTCTGGTGCCACACGCGCCCGCTAGGGCCTACAAGACGAAGTCGAACGTCGTAGTTCTGCGCTATCCGTTCCGTAGCTTCCCAGTATAACGTCAGACGCACCGTGTCGGTGGCGCTGACGTGCGTCGAGTCTAGGCGATAGCCCCGCAATAGTACCTCACCTCCAAAGCTCCAATCCGAGCTAGTGATCTCGACGGGCACTTCCGTCAACATGTGGGTGCTGACCTCGACAAGAGGCCCTAGAGATCGCAGGTGGTATCTCGTCTCCAGGCCCGGTAGGAAGCGTGCCAGGAATACAGGCCTTCCTTCCGCCAATCTCCTTTCTACTTCCTCACGGTTGCTCTGCTCGTCGGGGAACACCTCTGCCTCGGTGTCGGCTCGCACGCCTTCCACCTTCTGGAGATAGTATAGGGGGGCTATCTTCTCACTGTCAGCCAGGATCACGGCGGAGGAGGGAAGCGCCTGCTGTAGGACGTATCGACCCCACTCGTAATTAGCGTATTCGTCGCTTCTGTCCACTCTCGGCACGTTGGTCCAGATAAGACTCATGGGAAGTAGAGCTGCGAGAGATAGGGTTGCTGCCCCGACAATCGTACTCCCTGTTGAGAGCGGGACTGCATCCAGGCTTGAGAGCCACTTCTCAGCAAGCTGACTCGAGGCGCTGAGGCCGATCCCCAGCGCGATAGCGATGACCAAGTGTGAGGGGATCATGAAGAGCGAGACGTCTGGGACGTAGTAGCTCAGACCGAAGAGAACATAGGCGATGAAGACTGTCAGTAGGAAGACCCCTTCCTTCCAACCAGGATATGCCGTGGAGGTTCTTCCAGGTCGGAATAGCCAGAAGAGGCCGAAGAGAGCGAGTGCCAGTGCGGGCAGAGGATACTGTTCCAGCAGGACACGAATGTACATGAGCAGCCGATCCAGTTCTCGAAGCCAGGCATCCCACCGCAGGGCGCCGGCGAACTGAGTCCCCAGGATCAGGTCTGTGAACTCGCTCACGGGCATGATCTTGCCGTGCATCTGCCACCACCTAATCGGTATGTACAGATGTATGCCGACAAGTGGCACAGCAAAGACGCCGATCAGTATTGGTGCGCTGGCGACTTGAACGCCAGTCCAACGCCTACTCAGCAGAAGGTACAGCACGACGGCGGGCAGCAACAGCAGCATCGTACGATGATGAGTGAGGCTCAGACCGCAGACGAACGAAGCTGTCACCAGCAGTGCCCACCTGCGGCCGAGTGGGGCCAGGAGCCTGGCTGGGACGGGCGCGGCGCGCGCCTCCGGCTTGGCCTGGCAGCTTCTGGGATCATCCGTCGCCTCGCGGCTCCAACGAAGGAGCAGGTAGCAGATCGACGCGACGAGCAGGGCGTTAAGTGCATAGACCTCTGCCACCACAGCTTGGGACCAAAACGAGTAGCTGAAGGCGAAACTCAATGCTGAAAGAGCACTCGCGGCTCGATGCCGCGTGAGAAGGTGGATGGTGGCGTACACTAGCACCGTGGCGCCGGCAGCGAACAACGCCGACGACAAATTCAGACGATAGGCGACGTTTCCGACGGGGAGGAAGGAAAAGAGCTTTCCCAGCAGGATGTACAGCGGATAGCCAGTGGGATGGGCGATACCTAGTCGGTACGCCAGCACCTGAAACTCGAAGGTGTCGTGTTCGCCGACGGTAGGGAGTAGAGTCTTGACGTACATGGCGACCGGCAGAAAGAAGATGAACGTCAGAAGTGCTCTATCCGTCCATTCTTTCCTCACTTTCCTGGAGACCATCAGAATTGCCACCAGCGAGAGGGAGCCAAGGAGAAGGACAGAGGCTTGGAGTGTATCTACTTCCCGCTGAAACAAATACAGAGCCAGCAGAAGCAGAGGAAGAAGGCACAATGCGTCCGCCAACAACGGGTCTCTGCCCAACGCGTGCCTTACCACGGTGCGCCAAAGAAGCGCAGCCGAAAGTCCGAGCAGCGCCACCAAGGCGGCCGATGCTAGCCACAGGGAGAAGACACTCCAGCCGAAGTGTGCATTCTCGGTGAGGAAGCGGCTCAAGAAGGCCCCGGCTATCAAGCTCGCAGCCAAGACCAGAGGGACACCGGTGCTGGGCCTAAATGCCGGACGATACACTTAGCTTTTCGCCTCGATTGGTGACCACTCCAGGTAGCCTTGTACCAGGCTAGCGTCAGTCACCCAGGAGAGGCATGCCGTCTGGCGTGGTGGGTCAACTGGTGTCACCTGCAGTGCGTAGCTACCCAAAGGGACCTCTTCCCTGATCCAAACTCCATGGTAGTGTCTCACCTTTTCACCCCGTTTCCACCTGCTGGCCGAACGCATAACGACTGCGGGCTGGCACAAGCATGGCAGCGCTCTCTCGCCAGGCTGGCGCAGATATGACCAGGTGCAGGTCATCATCCAGCCTGCTCCTCCCCTTCGAGAGTGGCGCCAAGCGGTAGAAGTCGCCACTAAAGCAGATGAGCTCGCTCCACTCGGCCAGCATATGATGCGAGCAAGTTTGGCAAGCAGATAGTCATCCGTGCCCCGGCACACGGAGCTATCTTGTTGAGCCCGGATCTCGCCATCAACTACTCTGTCACTGGAGTTCCGTCTCTTCCGGAAGCGTCTTGCGGTGAAGCCAAGTCAGGCCTCGATGCACCAGGGGCATCATCAAGCTCGCGAGTAAGGCAGTCGGCATGGTGACTGCGACGAGGGTCTCTTGCCATGCCGCCAAGCGACCAGTCGTGGAAAGAAGTATCATGATTATGATATCATAGACTAGACTGGTTCCGAGAGCTACGACAGAGGGGAACGCCGGGCTCGTACGGTAGAGAGTCAACTGGCCCAGGCTGGCGAGATATCCCGCGACAGTGAGGGCGAATGCACAGCTGCCAATCGGCGCGCCTGAGAGAAAGTCCAGAGACAGACCGCCAATGAAGCCCCAGACGATTCCCTCTCTGGGTCCCCTCAGCAGGCTCCATGACACTACGACAAGGAGCATAAGGTTGAGGCGTGCGCCCACCAGGGAGAAGCGGTAGAGCACCGATGACTGAACCAGCGCCACCGCAGCCAGCAATGCAAAAGCGGCGTAGGTCTTGATAGGCAATTACCCCCGGACCTATTCCTCACTCTCGAAGTCGATAGGCTCGAAGCTGGTGAGTATCATGACCATCTCCAGCCGCCAGAATTCGACGGCCGGCCTCACTTCGGCTTCTTGGAACAGTTCGACGTCTTTCTTCCTAACCGAGGTCACCTGGCCGATGATCAGTCGCGTGGGGAAGTTGCCTCCCAGCCCGGAGGTAAGCACCAAGTCGCCGGGACTAACCTCCTCCGTCTGCTGGATGTAACGCATCGTAAGCGCCTCCCGCGCTTTTCCCTGGACCACGCCTGTGGCGCGTGACTCTTGAATCACAGCATTGACCGAGCTGCTGGGGTCCGTTATCAAGAGGATTTTGGAGGAGCGAAGGTTGGCCTCTGTCACTCTTCCCACTAGCCCTCGGTGCGTGAGGGCCGGCATACCGACAGCAACGCCTTCTGCAGTGCCTCGATCGATGATCAGATAGCTCACCACGTTGCTCGGGTCCCGACCAATGACCTGCGCCGACAGGAGTTCAAGGGACGGGTTGGCTTGCTTGAAATTGAGCTGTTCTCGCAAAGTCACATTTTCGATCTCAGCCTCGCGCAGGCGCACATTCTCGATGATGAGTTGATCGACGAGCACTTGCAGGTCTTCATTCTGCGCCCGGCAGGCCTCCACATCGGCGAAGAAGCGACGGGCGTTGGCGACGCGACCCGCCAGGGAGGTGAGTCCCTCCTGCACAGGCACAGTAATTAGGCTCACAGCATTCTTCACGGGCTGAAGGCGGTTGGCTCGGTCGAGGAGCAAGCCAAGCACCGCTAATGAAAGGAAAAGGAGGAGGAATATGGCAATTCCTCCTCGCCGGAACCGCGACAAGACAGCCTCCTTGCGCTAGCGCCGTGTGTTGCGTCGCTGAGTGGTGGTCAGTAAGTGGGTCAAGGTATCTAGGTGTTCGAGAACTATCCCCCCGCCACGAACCACGCACGTCATCGCGTCATCAGTCACATAGACGCGCATCTTGGTTTCGTCGGAGAGGCGTTCTGCTATCCCTTTGAGGAGAGCACCACCGCCGGCGAGGGCTATGCCTTGTTCCATCAAGTCGGCAATCAACTCTGGTGGGGTTTCTTCGAGGGTGGTACGGATTTCTTCGACGATCAGGTTCACGGTAGGCGACAGGGCCTCTCGGACCTCAACGCTACTGATTTCCACGGCCTCCGGGAGACCCGTGATGAGATTGCGGCCGCGCAGCGTCATGCTCTGCTCCTCCGAGAGAGGGTAAGCGGAGCCGATGGCGATCTTGATCCGTTCAGCCATCCGTTGGCCGATCAGGAGGTTGTATTTCTCACGCGCATAGCGAATTATCTCCTCGTCCATCTCGTCCCCAGCCACTCGCAGAGAGCGGCTAGCGATGATGCCCCCGAGGGCGAACACCGCCATTTCCGAGGTTCCTCCTCCGATGTCAACGATCATACTTCCCACTGTCTCGTTTATGGGAAGGTCGGCTCCTATGGCGGCGGCGGTGGGCTGCTCGATAAGTAGAGTTTGACGGGCACCAGCGTTGACACAGGCATCGTGCACAGCCCTTTTTTCGACCTCCGTGACGCCGCTGGGGAGACCCACGACGACCCGCGGTCGTGGAATAGGGAGGAGAGCCCGCTCATGGACCTTTTTTATGAAGTAGTGGAGCATTCTCTCGGCGACATCAAAGTCCGAGATGACTCCGTCCCGGAGGGGTCTGACCGCGACGATGTTAGCCGGTGTGCGTCCGACCATCTCCTTGGCCTCGTCACCGACGGCCAGAACTTTCTTGCTCTTCTTCTCGATGGCGACCACGGATGGTTCGTTGATTACGATTCCTTGGCCTCGCACCAGGACCAAGGTATTGGCTGTACCCAAGTCGATGCTGATGTCTCGGGAGAATAGACCCAGAACGGCGTTCAAAGGACTAAACACAGATATCTCCTCTCTTCAGGTCGCGGTCCTTGAAGGACTGATCCTAGTCGCCTTCCGGTTGCTCTTCGGTCGGTGGCTCCGCCTCCTCTGCGAATACCTCTTCGCGTTCCTCGGCTGCGGCTATGGCCTCTACTTCAGCGACTTCGACTTCTTCCGGGACGATCTCTTCGATCACCACTTCCCTGAACGGCAGTAGCTTGACCACGACTTCGTCGGGATTGGTCAGGATCTCAACAGCGTCGTCCACGACGAGATCCTGGACCAAGATCGCTTGATCCTTCTCCTCTAGCACGCTCACATCGACCTCTATGGACTCCGGCAACTCACCAGGGAGACACTGTACCTCAACCGAGTCGAGGCCTCGCACCAGCAACCCCTCTTTGCCGACCACACCAGGTGATTCTCCAACAAGCACGAGAGGCGTGTCGGCCGTGATCCTCTCGGTCATCACCACCTGGTACAGATCAACGTGAATGAGGGACCGGGTGATCAAATCGCGTTGGACCTCACGAGCCAACGTCATACGCGGTTTGTCTGCCTGATCTATCCACAGCGTGATCAGTTGGTTCATGCCAGCTCGATCCAGTACCAGACGCAGATCTCGCTCTGGCACCTGAAGAGAGATAGCTTCGATTCTCGGTCCGTAGAGGGTCGCAGGGACAATTCCCGATCTTCGCAGACGCTTGGTTTTCTTGCCGAACAGGTTTCGCGTTTCGGCTCTCAGCTCTATCTGTTCCATCAATCCTTACCTTTCCTTGCCATTCTAAACCTACTATTATATCACCACATGAACGTTCGTCAAGTAGTGCCCCCTGGTCGTCATGCCACGGCGTCTCTTGTCAACTGACCTCCTCCTGCGGCAGCGGGATTCTAAGCAATGGGGCTCGGTAAGTCAAGGTCTCGCAACGGGGTGGAGGTTTGACAATGATAGCCCGTTGTCCTAGAATGTTTTCCAAACTCACACCATGCGTAGACGTTGTTGGAGCATCGGTGGATGAGACCGACGAGCGGTGCAGAGATAAGATTCGCGTTCTTGGATTTCTTCGCTGAGCGGGGGCACTTGGTGGTCCCCAGCTCTTCCTTGATCCCTGAGGGTGACCCAACTCTCCTTTTTACAGGAGCTGGAATGGTGCAGTTCAAGCCATACTTCTCTGGCGAGGCGGAGCCACCCTCAAGGCGTCTAGCCTCTGCGCAGAAGTGCTTTCGGACTACAGACATCGACAAAGTCGGCAACGAGCGTAGCCTTACCTTCTTTGAGATGCTCGGCAGCTTCTCCATAGGTGATTACTTCAAGCGAGGTGCCATCGAGCTGGCGTGGGAGTTTGTCACAGAATGTTTGGACCTGCCCGAGGATCGCATCTGGGCCAGCATCTACCATGACGATGAGGACGCTTTCTCTCTATGGCAGGAGATTGCGTTGCCAGCTTCCAAGATAGTTCGCCTGGGCAAGGAAGACAATTTCTGGGGCCCTGCCGGCGAAACAGGACCCTGCGGCCCTTGCTCGGAGATCTTCTATGACCGCGGTGCTGAGGTGGGGTGCGGTCGGGAGAGCTGCCTGCCCGGCTGCGACTGTGCGCGATTCCTGGAGATATGGAACTTGGTTTTCATGGAGTACGGCCAGGATTCGGAGGGCAAGCTCGTACCTCTCCCCCAGCAGAACATCGATACTGGTATGGGATTGGAGCGGACAGCTGCGGCAATGCAGGATGTGGGCTCTGTCTACGAAACAGATCTCTTCACTCCTATCGTCGGCAGGGCTGGCGAGTTGGTGCGCAGGTCATACGGTGACGATGAGACAGTGGATCGTTCGCTCCGTATCATCGCCGAGCACGGGCGTGCGATCACGTTCTTGGTTGCCGATGGCGTCCTGCCCAGCAATGAGGGGCGTGGATACGTGTTGCGGCGCATTCTCCGGCGCGCAGTGCGCCATGGCAAGCTGTTGGGAAGGGAAGATCCCTTCCTCAAAGAGATAGCTCAAGTAGTGATGGACGTCATGGGCGAGCAGTACCCCGAGGTAAGGGTCCGGAGAGACTTCATCTTGGAGGTCCTGGCTCAAGAGGAGAGGGCCTTTCAATACACCTTGACTATCGGCTCGACCATAGTGGAGGACCTGATCGCTGGGCTCTCCTCGGAAGGGACCAAACAGATCCCGGGACGTCAGGTTTTCCGCCTGTATGACACCTATGGGTTTCCTGTGGAGTTGACCAGAGAGATGGCTGCCGAGAAGGGGCTCGTGCTGGATGAAGAAGGATTCGCACAGGCCATGTTCGAGCAGCGCGAACGGGCAAGGCACGCGCAGGCCTTCGGATTGGCAAAGGAGGGCGAATTCTATCGTTCTCTGGAGTTGCCTGAGACCGGTTTCCTAGGCTACGAGACATTGGAGGCGACGACCGAGGTCATCAACTTGGCACGGGATGGGCAAGTTGTGGATGAAGTGACAGAGCACGATCGGGTTGCCGTCGTGCTCCGGCAGACGGCTTTCTACGCTGAGGCCGGGGGACAAGTTGGTGACACCGGCACGCTGAGCAATCCCGCGGGCGAGATAGCGGTGTCGGATACGCAGAGCCCGCTGCCCGGACTCACCCTGCACTACGGGACTGTCACGCGGGGCTCGGTCCGAGTGGGAGACGTAGTGGTCGCGAAGGTGGACGAGGCCAGGCGTCTGGATATTGCTCGTAATCATACAGCTACCCACCTTCTGCACAAGGCTCTGCGTGAAGTCCTGGGAGATCACGCTCAGCAGTCCGGATCCGAGGTTGCTCCTGAGAGGCTACGTTTCGATTTCACGCACTTGCAGGCACTGACGACGGACGAACTGGATGCTGTAGAGAGGCTGGTCAATGCCAAGATCAGGGACGATCTGCCGGTCGTCACCCAAGTTACCGACTACGAGGCGGCCGTCGCTTCTGGGGCTTTTGCCATCTTCGGTGAGAGGTATGGTGATGAAGTTCGGATCGTCAGCACGGGCGACTATACTCGTGAGCTCTGCGGCGGGACCCATCTGCGGGCCACTGGTCAAATCGGGTTCTTCCACGTCTTGAGCGAAGGCAGTATTGGTAGAGGGCTGCGCCGCATCGAGGCCGTGACCGGCCGCGGAGCTGAGACGTACGTAAGGCAACAGCTGCATCTTCTTGGTAGGGTAGCTTCCCAGCTGGGAGGAACAATCGCGGATGTTGAATCCAACTTGAGCGCCCTCATATCTGATCTGGAGTCTCAACGGAAAGAGGCGTTGGAGTCGCAGCGGAGCTTGGCCAGAGCCGAGGTGAGTCGAGTGCTGGAAGAAGTGCGCGAGGTCAACGGGGTTAGCTTCGTCGCCGCAGAGGTTGAGGCTACCACCATGGAGACACTCCGGGAGATGACTGACTGGCTGAGAGACCAACTGGGCTCGGCAGTCATAGTATTGGGCGCTGTAGTGAGTGGCAGGCCAGGCTTCGTCGCAGCGGTGACCCCGGACCTAGTCGACAAGGGCTTGAAGGCTGACCAGTTGATCAAAGAGGTTGCTGCGGTAGTGGGTGGGGGTGGGGGAGGGCGCCCGACTCTGGCACAGGCGGGAGGGAAGGATCCCGAACGGATAGCAGAAGCGCTGAGCCTGGTGGCCGACCTGGTAGGGCGAAGGTAAAGTTGCACGACTTGTGGTCCAGGATAGCGGGGAGACGTACGAAGGGGACGGAACAGCAAGCCCATTGCAGTGTTCTCGACCTAGGCACTGAGCAAGTGAAGGCTCTCGTGTTGGAGCTGCAGCCAAGCATGTGCGCTGTGATTGGTGCCGGGAGAGCGTTCCTGCGGCAGCCGATGGTGGGGGGCGTGAGTGGTTCCAACGCTGACGCGGGAACGCTGACAAGAGCTTGCGACAGAGCTCTCCGTCAAGCGGAGGACATGACGGAGGGCTATTACGGTAGGCAGGTTGTACCTGATTGGGTCGTGGTTGGCTTGCCGAACAGGGCGACCACGGCCGATACGTTTGGGGCCACGATCAGGCGTCCCGATCCCGATAGGCGGGTGACTGATAAGGAACTGAGGGAGGTTGTCAAGCGCGTTCAACGCTTGGCTCTGCGACAATTGTCCCAGGGTATTCTTCCTCTCCAATGGGCTCAACGGGAAGCGCTTGAGTTGCTGGAAGCTGGGGTGGCAGACATCCTCATTGACGGGCGGCACGTGAAGAATCCCGTCGGTTTCCGCGGCGGGAAGGTGACCGTTGCCATCTGCAATGTGGTTGCCTCGTCACCGTATCTGAGAATTGTTGAAGCGATGACCGAGGAATTGGGGCTGGGCGTCTCAGCGATCGCATCGGGTTGGCAGGCCTTGGCCCACTCAGTCGTCGAAAGGGAAGCCATATGTGTCGATATAGGCGGAAGGTCCACCGATGTGATGTTGGCTCGCAATGGGAAGGCATGGCGGACGTCGAGCATTCCCATGGGAGGACGAGACTTTACCGACCGCCTTGCTGAGAGCTTCAACCTTCCCTGGAAGGAGGCGGAGCGGCTCAAACTGGCGTACAGTCATCGCATTATGGATCCGTCGGGTGAGGCACGGATACGTGCGGTCGTCAAGCAGGCGGTTGACCCCTGGGTGGTAGCTCTTGAAGATACCTTGGGTCGCATGTGCGGGGACGAAGCTCTGCCTCATCAGTTTGTACTGTGTGGGGGAGGCAGCGGTTTGCCAGGGATTGCGGAAGCAGTGCATTCTCATCGCTGGATGAAGAGACTGGATTTCACGCGGCACCCAGAGGTGCGATTGATGAGGCCGGGCGACGTTGCTGGAGTGCTCGACGTGACGAGGCAGCTGGAAGGCCAGCAGCATGTTACATCGATGGCTATCGCGAGCTATGCAATGGCCGGTACTTCTGAACGCAGACATCTGGAAGCTCTGTTGCAGGAAGTGAAGAGAGCACCGGTGTTCGTAGGAGGGGGAAGGGCTTGAGCGAGGTGGAGGTTATCTACCTGGGGCCGGACGACAGCTCTGCGGCCATCCGCGAGCGCCTTAAGGGTGTGCCAGGCAGGCGCGTAGTGGTAGTGGTACCCAAGAACTGCCCCGGGCTTGACAGCCTGGTCGATCTGAAACTCCTGGCAAGACAAGTCCTTGCCTCGGAGAAGGAAGTCGCTATCGTCACCAGAGACCGGGAACTGAAGGAGTTGTCTCGCGGAGTGGGCTTTCGCACCTTTTCTTCCGTGAAGAGCGCGCAACAGGCGAAGTGGAAGGTGTCCCCGGCGCTCCACCGGGACTCAGCTGGCATCCTAGCTGAGCGAAGGCTAACCGGCAGACCCATCCCTGTGCCGATCCAGGCTAGCACATCGGGCATGGGAGAGGCAGTAGTCTTCTCCTTGGCATTCGTGGCCATGCTGGTTTTTGTGGGGCTTACGTTGATCGTGCTCGTACCCTCGGCGACGGTGACTTTGGAACCGGAAGCCTATCCGATAAGCAGTACCTTCACTGTGACCGCCAGCCCAGATGTGGACAGTGTTGACTTTGTTAGTTTGCGAGTACCGGTGCGGGTCGTGGAGATGGAACTGGTGGGGAGCGAGCAGATGCCCACCACAGCCGTCAGGGATGAGCCAGATGCCAAGGCCGCAGGAGAAGTGGTCTTCACTAACAGGCGAACGCAGGCCACCACCGTCTTGTCCGACACTATTGTCACCACCAGCGCCGGCACGACGATTCGCTTCCGCACCATTGAGCCAGTAACCCTACCAGCTGCTGTGGGGGCAAGGGGTAGAGCGCCGATTGAGGCCATCGAACCTGGACCCAGCGGGAATGTGCCGGCATTCAGCATCAATCGGGTCGAAGGATCCATGGACCGCCAGGTCAACGTCATCAACGTTACGCCCACCGAGGGTGGTGGCATGAGTCAAGTTCGATATGTGACCAACGCAGACAAGGAACAATTGAGACAATCCTCGCTAAGACAACTGAGGGAAGAGGGTTATGACGCCTTTGTGGCACAACTCACCGGGGAGGAGTTCCTCCCCCCTGAGTCTCTGATGACCTTCGTGTTGTCCGAGACATATGACAAGTTCCCCGATGAAGTGGCTGATGCCCTGGGCCTACACATGAGGGCTTTGGTCAGAGGATCAGTCATCGATAGGGAAGATGTTGAGGCGCTGGGATGGCGTATGCTCCAGCTCGAGGTGCGCGATGGATTCCAGCTTCTCACTGAGGAAGCGCGGTATCAAGTAGAGGAGATTGGTGACGTCAACTACGACGGGAGCCTTACATTCCAGTTTCGAGCAGACGGGGTGACCTGGGTCGAGTTCGACGAGGCGGACATCCGAGAAGGTGTAAGAGGCCAGTCGGTGTCCTTCGCGGAAGAGTATCTCGCGCGGCACTTGAGCTTGGTCGGTGAGCCGTCGGTTCAGGTGTCCCCTGAATGGTGGGGCCGCGTGCCATGGCTCCCGTTCCGCATAGCGGTCGTTGTCGTGTCTGGTCAAGGCGGGGCGAAGTAGGGCAGTACGGCAAGGAGAAGCGGATGCGGCTGATGGCGCTCGACATCGGAGACAGACGCATAGGGGTCGCTGTGAGCGATCCCAGCAAGACCTTGGCTACGAGTCTGCAGGTTGTTCGACGTCGGTCCGACGAGGCAGACGTGTCGGCAATCGCTTCTCTAGTGGAAGAGTACGATGTCGAGAAGATCATAGTTGGTCACCCTCTCCAAATGGACGGCACGGCGGGGGAACAGGCGCGCCGCGTGGAAGCATACGCCGAGAGACTGCGCGAAGCGGTGCGAGTTCCAATAATTCTGCGGGATGAGGGGTTTTCCACGGTGCGGGCGCGGGAGATGATGATTGAGGCCGGGACGAAGCAAAAGGACCGGAGGACACGCATTGATGCCGTTGCGGCCGCTGTCATCTTGCAGGACTACCTAGATTCTCTCAGAGAAGAGAAAGCGAGGGTTCCTTGGGAGGAGACGACACGCTGAGAACTCTGCTGCGCTGGGTATTGATCGTAGTCGTGTTCTTGCTTGCCGCCGGCGCGATATCTCTTGGCGCAAGACACCTCCTAGGCCCGGCGGGATCCCTCAAGGTAGACACTGGGGAGTTGGAGATTTCCACACTGGAGAGGAGCCTCATTGGGGTCTATCTCAATGTGCGCCGCGATGATATCGAGACTCCGGCTGGTGATGACTCCACACCCGTGCGCTTTGGCATTAATCCGGGAGAGACGGCAGCCACGATTGCACAGCGTCTGGAGCGGGAAGATTTGATCAGGGACGCGCAGCTATTCCTATACTTGGCGCGGTATCGAGGTGTCGATGCACAGCTTGAGGCTGGAGAGTACGAACTGCGGGCCGACATGACCATGGATGAGATCGTGGATGCCCTGCAACATGGGCGTTTGCGAGAGGTTACGGTAACCATTCCAGAAGGGAAGAGGGCGGAAGAGGTCGCGGAGCTTCTGGAGGGGCAGGGGCTGGTGGACAGCGAGGCTTTTTTGGGCTTGGTGGAGTCAGGTGCCTTTGCGTATGATTTCTTGTATGGTCGCCCCGACGGTGCGGCCACTTCGCTGGAGGGGTTCCTGTTTCCTGAGACCTACAGAGTACCCGCAGACTACGATGCGGCACAGATCCTGGACCTCATGCTGTCCACCTTCGGTGAGCGCTTCTCGCCAGAGATGCGCCAGCTGGCAGCTGAGCAGGATTTGACCATCCACGAGGTGGTGACTCTAGCCTCTATCGTCGAAAGAGAGGCCGTGGTGCCCGAAGAGCGTCCCACCATAGCCAGCGTCTACCTGAACCGGTTGCAGCAGGGCATGTATCTACAGTCCGACCCCACCGTGCAGTACGCCCTGGGCTATCAGGAGGACACGGATCAGTGGTGGAAGATCCCGATGTCCCTTGAAGAGGACGTTCAGGTCGACTCGCCCTACAATACCTACCTCTATCCGGGACTACCGCCAGGGCCCGTGTGCAATCCCGGTTTGGCGTCGCTCCAGGCCGTGCTCGAACCAGCTGAGACCACGTATCTGTTCTTCTTCTCTCGTTTCGATGGTTCCCACGCCTTCGCCGAGACCTATGAGGAGCACCTGCGCAATCAAGAGCTGTACCAAGGACAGTAGGTCTATCTCGTGACCAGACTGTCAGGACCCGTCGTTGCCTTCCTCCTGCTGGCCCTCTCGAGCGGCTGCATTCCTCGGGGATCCACCAAGCCTATGGTCAAGATAGGGCTGGTCGCTCCCTTCGAGGGCCTGTACCGGCCACTGGGTTACGAGGTGCTACCCGCAGTGAAGTTGGCGCTCAGCGAGCGCAATCAGGCCGGAGGTGTGCAAGGGCACATGGTGGAACTAGTAGCGCTGAACGACGATCAAGATCCAGAGACGGCTGCACAGCGGGCCAGTGAGATGGCCCTTGATCCCGACGTTGTCGGCGTGATCGGTCATTTTGGCGAGCAGACCACCGTGGCAAGCCTGCCCATATACCGTGCGGCAGGGTTGGCCTTGGTCGTGTCGGCAACCACGGCTACCGAGGTGACGGAGCAGGGCCACGGGCAGACCTTTCGCCTCGTGGCGGACGACAGAGTGCTGGGGGCAGCGGCTGCGCGGTACGCCGTCGTCGAGCAGGATGCCAGACGCGTGGCCGTCGTGGGAGGTCCATCGGAAGTAGTCGACTCGTTCGTGTCGATGGCGCAGCAGATGGGGGCGGTCGTCTCTCAGTACCCCGATGACCATCAGCGGAGTCTGTTGTCTTTCCTCGCCAGTGGAAGTCATGACCTGATCTTCTTCGCAGGAGACGGTATGCAAGGTGCGGAGCTAGTAGCTGAGCTGAGGAAATCAGGCATAGACATCCCCTTCATGGGCGCAAATGGCCTGGACAACCCGCACTTCGTGCAGGTGGCGGGGGATGCGGCTGACGGCGCGGTCTACATGAGCGTCGCGCCTCCCGTGAGGGATCAGGATTTCGTCGAGGGTTATTGGGCGCTGTCGGGCGGTCTGCCAGGGCCCCATGCGGCCTTGGCGTACGATGCGGCAACCTTGCTACTTGATGCGATCGAGATGTCGGTTCTGGAGCAGGGACAGCCCACCCGGGAGGGTGTCATCAAGGCTCTCTCCGGGGTCGAGGCACACGACGGGCTTACTGGGCCGATCTCTTTCGACGAGCGGGGGCAGGCACTGGGGCGGCAGGTATACGTGTATGAGATCGTAGGCGGCCAGTATCCTGGACAGTTGCGGGAGTGTGATGCCTGCGCGCCTTGATGAAGTCACGGTTTCGTCAGCGCCCCACGGCGGGAGTCAGTCTATGATGCGATGGAGCAAGGGTGGTGGGCTGACGGGCTCCTCCTGCCAGGAGTAGGCG
>CAYGAW010000054.1:0-7719 GCA_964347945.1 uncultured Anaerolineales bacterium | reverse complement strand
TCCCGCTTTCGAATCGGCTACGTCGGACGACTGGTGGAGGAGAAAGGGGTGGACATCCTCCTGCGGGCGGTAGCACGCCTTGAGGGCCGGTGGGCGCTCTCCATTCTGGGTGACGGGCCGTTCAAGCAGCCGCTGCAAGGCTTGGCCGGAGAACTGCAGCTGGGGGACAGGGTCGCCTTCGAGATGCCGCGCCCTACAGTGGAAATGCCTTCGTTCTACAACCGGCTCGATGTCCTGGTTCTCCCATCGAGGACCAGCAGCCACTGGAAGGAGCAGTTTGGTCGCGTGCTGATCGAAGCCATGGCATGCGGCGTACCCGTGGTGGGCTCCGAATCGGGGGAGATCCCTCACGTCATCGGCGACGCTGGTCTGGTCTTCGCTGAGAATGACGAGGAAGCGTTGAGAGCACAGTTACGCCAGATCATGAAGGATGAAGAGACACGGAACTCTCTGTCAACGAGGGGGCGAGAACGGGTGATGCGGGTATACACCCAAAGAGAAGTCGCCAAGGCAACGCGCGAGGTTTATGTCCAAATGGGGTAGCACGTACAGTGACGCGCCTCTCATCGTGTGTCAGGTTGGGTAGCCGCGCACCCTTGCTTGCGCTTGTGCGTGTGAGTATAATACGTGAGTAACATGCACATTGGCTTGAACGCCCACCTACTCTCGTTCTCGAGGAGTTACCGGGCCGCCGGCATCAACTGGTACATTTACAATCTACTCCGGTGTCTTCCCAGCATCGGCAATCAGCACCGCTACACCGTCTTCTTGGGCGACGAAGAGGCAAGCCGCGCTCTCCCTGACCTGAGAGCAAAGATGACCTCCCTGCCGACGGTCAATCCGGCCGTGAGAATCATCTGGGAGCAGTTGCTCCAACCCCTTCACCTGTGGCGGGAGAGCATTGACTTGCTCCACTCTCTGGCTTTCGTTCAGCCAGTGATCTTGCCGTGCGCTGGGGTGATCACGATCTACGATCTTAGCTTCTTCCTCTTCCCACGGCGTTTCCAACCTTGGAGACGAGTCTACCTGAAGTGGGGCACTGGCTATTCTGCCCGTAGAGCTCGACGCATCATCGCTATCTCGAACAGCACCAAACACGACATCACAAGGCTTCTGAATGTGCCAGAGGGCAAGGTGGATGTGGTGCCCTGTGGGGTGGACGACGACTTCCGCCCCATCGAGGACAAGGGCCTACTGGATGGCTTCCGCAGCAAACGAGGCCTGCCGAGACGGATGATCCTGTTCGTGGGTACCATAGAACCTCGCAAGAACCTGACAACCTTGCTCAGGAGCTATGCCCTGTTGAGACAGCGGATTGAGGCTCCTCCTCTCGTCATCGGCGGACCCAAGGGATGGCACCACGAGGAGGTCTTCACTCAGGCCCAGGAGTTGAGTCTGCAGGAACAAGTCCTCTTCCCAGGCTACATCCCCGGCGAGGAACTACCTCTCTGGTACAACGCAGCAGACTTGTTCGTTTACCCCTCACTGTACGAAGGCTTTGGCCTGCCACCGCTCGAAGCCATGGCCTGTGGCACTCCGGTGGTCACCTCCAACACCTCTTCCCTGCCCGAAGTCGTGAATGACGCGGGAATCTTGGTGAACCCCGATGGCGTAGAAGAGATGGCAGGGGCCATGCAACGTCTATTGAGCGACGCTGAACTGCGAGCCGAGATGACAACAAGAGGGTTGAGCCGGGCAAGGACCTATTCCTGGCGGCGAGCGGCCACGGAGACTGTGCAAGTGTACGACCGGGCTATGACCGATTACCGAAGGTAGGAACGAGGTGTTTGGTACATATAAACGCTGGTCGACCCTAGCTTTGGTCGTCACGGACATCATACTGATCAATGTGGCCTTCGTGCTCTCGTACTACATGCGGTACGAACTGCAGTGGATACGGGCCGTAGCCGAAGCATACTACGTCCCCTTCAGAGCTTACATCCCAGTTGCTCTGCTGGTGACTGTGATCCTGTTGATCGTCTTCACCATGGAGGGACTGTACAGGCGACGACGGGGGACAACATGGCTCGACGAGATATACACTATCTTCACCGGCACCCTCGTCAGCATGGCCATCATGATCTTCATCTTCTTCCTCTACCGTGCTCATTTCTACTCCCGACTCATCTTCTTCTACGCCGTTTTGCTCATCGGGACCCTGCTCAGCCTCAGCCGCCTCATAGAGCGGCAGATCAGAGCCCGGTTTCGGCGTCGCGGCGTGGGTGTAGATCGGGTGGTGATCGTTGGTGCCGGCGTGGTGGGGCGGGCCATCATGCGCAGTATCCTGGCCAGGCCCGAGCTTGGATATCGCCCCGTAGGCTTCATCGACGACGATCCAGAGAAACAGGAGAACGACATAGGTCCCTTCAGAGCCCTGGGCAGCACGGCGGACTTGCCCTCCGTCCTTGAGAGGGAGGAGGTGGACCAGGTCATCGTCAGCCTTCCCTGGATGTCCCAACGCAAGGTCCTCGGAATCATCGCAGACAGCGAGCGACGAGGAGTCCAAGCACGCTTCGTGCCCGACCTGCTCCAGATGAGCCTGAGTCAGGTCGACACTGACGTGATAAACGGCATTCCGCTCATAGGCATGAAGCAGCCGACGCTCAAGGGTTGGAAGATCGCCGTGAAACGCCTTATCGACATCGCCATCTCGGGTGTTGCCCTCCTCCTTCTGGCTCCCCTCTTGTTCCTCATCAGTGCGTTGATCAAGCTGGACTCGGCTGGTCCTGTCTTCTTCAAGCAGACCCGCCTCGCACGGGGAGGCAAACCTTTCACCTGCTACAAGTTCCGTTCCATGACACATGAAGCCGAAAAGGAGTTGGCCCAGCTGGCAACCCTGAACGAAGCGAAGGGCCCCATCTTCAAGATCAAAGAGGATCCCCGCCGTACCAGACTGGGCAAGATACTCCGCCGCTTCAGCCTCGATGAACTACCACAGCTCTTCAATGTCTTCCGAGGCGACATGAGCATGGTGGGTCCTCGCCCACCTGTCCCCTCGGAGGTGGAGGAGTATCAGGACTGGCATCACGACCGTCTGAACATCCCCGCGGGGATAACCGGTCTCTGGCAAGTCATGGGCAGAAGCGATCTGAGTTTCGATGAGATGGTCATGCTAGATCTCTTCTACGCCGAGAATTGGTCTCTGTGGCTGGACTTCAAGATCATGCTGAGGACCATTCCTACAGTCCTCTTCGCGCGCGGCGCCTACTGAAACGACCATAGCCATCGACTTCGGCACAAGCGCAACGCGACGCACGAACCACACCCTAGCCCGCTGGGGCGTACAACACGAGAGATGCCAACGCTAGAGTTGCCCGGCTTGATCGACATCCATGTGCATCTGCGGGACCCGAGCGCGACCCACAAGGAAGACTTCTCCACAGGCACGGCTGCAGCCTTGGCCGGAGGAGTGCTTGCGGTGGTGGACATGCCTAACAACACGCCACCGACTGTGGACGAGAGCACTCTTCAGCAGAAGATTGATCTGGCACGGAAGAAAGCTCGGTGCGATTTCGCCTTCTACCTGGGTGCCAGCACGAGCAATGCAACACAGCCAGTACCGGACCATCATCTCGCTGGGCTGAAGATGTATCTGGATGAGACTTACGGCCCGCTCCGGGTACGGGATCTGGGCACCCTGATGGCACACTTCCGGTCCTGGCCAAGGAACAGACCCATCGCTGCTCACGCCGAAGGGCTATCCACTGCCATCGTCATCGGCCTGGCCCAACTGTATGATAGACGGGTGCACGTCTGCCACGTCAGTCGTAGGGTGGAGATAGAGCTTGTCAAGCAGTCGAAGGAACGAGGTGCCAAGGTCACGTGCGAGGTGACCCCACATCACCTGTTTCTGACCGAGGACGATGCCAAGACATTGGGCGGCTATGGCCAGATGAAGCCGCCACTGGGGAAGGAAGAGGACAGAGATTCCCTGTGGGCCAACCTGGTGGTCATAGATGCCGTAGCATCGGACCATGCCCCGCACACGAAGGAGGAGAAGGAGGGGAAAACGCCCCCACCAGGGGTTCCTGGACTGGAGACCAGCCTACCACTGCTCCTGGACGCCAGGATCCGCGGCCAGCTATCTCTGGAGCAGTTGGTCAGACTGACCCATGACGGACCAGCACGCATCCTGGGTATCCAGCCTCCTGAGGGGGCCTACGTAGAGGTGGATCCGGAGGTTAGCTACGTGCTACGTGGTGTCGAGTTGCACACCAAGTGCCAGTGGACGCCTTTCGAGGGCATGAGCGTCCAAGGCCGGGTGCAAAAGGTCTACCTGCGAGGAACCAAGGTCTATGAAGACGGCCAGGTGCTGGCCCCTCCTGGCTCGGGCCAACCCCTCGTGCTGGTCTGATGCGAGCCTACTGCTTCCAGGGCATGGATGGAACCTTGGCAGACCGGGCGTACGGTCCCGTGCGGAACTCGTCCCAGTAGCCTTTTGCATCCACCACCGAGTAGGCGAAGATGGTCTGGCCTTGACAACCCGCCCGGCGGGCCGACGCTATGCGCGCCTGGATCTCTGAGAAAGACGCGTAGTCGGCGTGGATTCCCGCGTACACGTGCCGCCCATAGGACTCGGCCATGAAGTCCTTGACCAGCGTCTCGAAGCGCTCACGACTGCCCTTCACCGCAGTCCCGTAGAGCATGGGAGCCAGGAAATCCATCTTCCCCGCCTTCAGCCAGCCCCGCGAGTCCTGGAAGAAGCCCCCGTACCCCTCGTAGGTCGTGCTGCCGTAGGTGACCCACTGCCAGCGATCCTTGTAGATAGGCCACACTGCAGCAGAGAGAGCCATCCCCGGCCGCAAGGGCAGCACCTCGTCGTAGATGCGCGTGACCAGCTCAGTGACCTGTGCTCGCTGCCAATCCCCCCTGTTGCTGGCTCCCTCTTCCCGCCAGCGCTCCTCACTGACCGGATCGTATGAGAAGTAAGGACCCGAGTATCGTACGTAGTCCAGATGTATTCCGTCGACCTCATAGTTGAGGGCGATGTCCTTGCACACAGCCACCACGTGATCGATAACGGCTGGATGTGCAGGATTGGCCGACAGGTAATGTTGATTCAGCCCCATGGGATTGCGGTTCGAGTCCCACTGAACCCACTTCTTGCCATACAGACTGTTCAGACGATCATACATGTGTCGCGGAGTGGTGCTCCTGGGGGGTGCCGTCCCCAGCCAAGAAGGATAGACATTGATGTAGGCGTGCAACTGGAGGCCAGCAGCGTGAGCCTGTTCGATGGCAAAGTCCAGAGGATCCCACCCGGGGTATCGCCCTAGCGTACCCGTCAGCCGGTCGGCCCAAGGCTCGTACACCGAGGAGTAGTAGGCATCCCCGTTTCCGCGCACCTGAAAGAGCAGGATGTTGAAGTTGGCCGACGCCGCCTTGTTGACTATCGTTTGCACGTGCGCCTTGGAGGTGTATGACCAACGGGGAACCCACAGAGCGCGAGCCTCAACGGAAGGAATCGCGGCCTGCTGCACATCAGACGGGGTCTCGATCACAGGCGGCTCTACGGAGGGAGCCTCTCCTGGCCCTTCACCCTGGCTCCCCGGCAGTGGCAAATACTGGGGGTCGATGTCGGCAGCGACGATGAATTGCTGCTCAGCTCTCCTGCTCCAGGAAGACGCGGCCAGAAAGCCCAGGGCCAAGGCCAAGAGGACGAGGCCTGCGCCGAGCATCGACTTCACTGTATTCTGCATCACCAGGCGCACTTCCTCCCTGCGTCGGCGAGGTAAGATCGCTCACACAAACCCAGGGAGCCAGCGAAAGGACTGGCCCCCTGGGAATTGCTTCCTCTCTAGTTCAGGAAAGGCTTGAGGTTGCGGCTACGGCTCGGATGGCGTAGGCGTCGCAGGGCCTGGGCCTGGATCTGCCGGATACGCTCCCGAGTAAGGCCCAGTTTCTCCCCCACCTGCTCCAGAGTGTAGTCCTCTCCGTCTTCAAGCCCATACCGCAGGCGTAGCACCCGGGCCTCTCGCGGTGTGAGAGATTCCAGGGCATCCTCCACTCGCTCTCCCATCAAGGCCTCCGAGGCCATGGAAGAGGGAGTAGGCGTGACATCGTCTTCGATGAACTCCGCCAGCGTGCTTTCCTCCTCCTCCCCCACCGGTGTCTCCAGAGAAAGAGGCTGCCCCCCCAGCCGCCGGAGCTCGTTCACCCGCTCCTGCGACATGTCCAACTCAGCCGCCAGGTCTTCGTTCGTGGGCTCTCGACCCAATTCCTGCGCCAGCCGTTTGCTCACCCGGTTCAGCATGTTCAATTCATCGACTATGTGAGCTGGCAGGCGGATTGTGCGGCCTTGGTCAGCGACAGCCCTGAGAACAGCTTGACGAATCCACCACGTGGCATAGGTGCTGAAACGGTGTCCCTTGTCAGGATCAAATCTTTCCACCGCCTTGATCAAGCCCAGGTTCCCCTCCTGCATCAGATCGGAGAGAGGCAACCCGCGCCCCAGATAGCGCCGAGCGATGCTGATCACCAAGCGAGAGTTCGCCTCGATGAAGCGCCGGCGAGCTTTGTCTCCCTCCTCGACCTTTCTTTCCAGCTCCTCCTGTTCGTCGGGGCCGGGCTCGCCACTCGCGAGCCGACTCTTGGCAGCTTTGCCCTCCCTCAAAGCCAGGGCCAGCTCCCGCTCGTCTTCAGCGCTCAGCAAGGGTATGCCGCCAACCTCTCTCATGTAGAGAGAAATGACGTCGTCGCTCTCCACACCCTTGAAGGATACAGGCTCCTCCTTTTCGTCGATTTCCATGTCCAGTTCAGTGTCGCGCAGTGCGCTCTCGTCCAACTCCAATTCCGTCAATGTCATCAACTCCCCCCTGTAACAGTCGTCTCTCAAGACGGCTGAATGAATCCTCATCAGTATATCTCAATCCGCAAGCGGGGCTCTACGCAGGCGATTCGGCAGCTTGTCGGTCGTTGTTGCAATGAACCTCGGAGAACTGAGGCACGAACCTCTCTAGCTGCTCTCTTTCCACCCTATAGTAGACACGGAGACCATCTTTTCTGTTGACGACCAAGCCCGCGTCCTGTAGCACCCTGTAGTGATGGGACAAGGCTGGCTTGCTCTTCTCAAAAGCGCCGTCAAAGTCTTCGCATCCCAGCTCTCTGTTACACACCAGCATCCTCACTATTTCGTACCGAGTCGGGTGCGACAGAGCCTTGAATACCTTGATCGCCTCATGTGAGAAATCGGAATCCATGTGCGCCCCCAGAGAACTAATTCCATACTTTTAAAAGAGCTTAACAATAATAGCATGAAGGCTGCATTTTGTCAAGTCCGAGGAGACCGAGAGAGAATATGAGAAGGGCCATCTCGGTATCGAAGCTACCAGGATCTCCAGATATCTCATTCCTGGTGGCATTTCCGACAATTTTGACGCCAAATCCGCTTCAGCTTGTTGGCTCATGCCAGGCTAGCCCCGGTCCATTGCCCATCATCATCGGACTGATCGATTCGAGCGATGACTTCGTCTAGCCATTCCAATTCGGTCGTAAGATGCCGCTCCTGGTGCAAGAGCAGCAGCGAAGAGGCTTCTTCAAACACTTCGTGTGTGTCTGCTTCTTGTAGCACACCTTCCACTCGCGCGCGCCGCTTCTCCAGTAGCTCTAGCCCCTCTTCAGGAGGAATCGCCTCCAAGAACAGCAAGCCAATGTTTCCCGCGTAGACCATTGGCTGGTAGTCAGCTAGGCTCTCCCGCAGTAGCTGCTGAAATGCCGCTT
>CAYGAW010000053.1:0-59205 GCA_964347945.1 uncultured Anaerolineales bacterium | reverse complement strand
TGGATCTCCAGGGGGGTTTGCAGGTGCTCCTAGAAGCGGACCTACCCCCTGAGGAGAGCGTCGATCCTCTTGCCCTGGAAGCCACCAGGGCCATCATCGAGCAACGGGTGAACAGCTTGGGTGTCTCGGAGCCCCTGATCCAGCTGTCAGGCAGCCGCCGGATCATCGTCGAGTTGCCCGGCATCGAGGACCCAGAGCGGGCCATCGAGACTTTCGGCGAGACGGGCCTCTTGGAGTTCATCGATGCTGGATACACGTACTTGCCGCCGGATATGACGGTGAGGACCACAGAGGAGGTAGCCCCTGGAGCTGTCATCACGCCCACTGTAACGATCACACCGACAACAGTGGCGACGCCAACCGTTGCGCCCACATCGACAGCTACCGCGGAGGTCGGGGCGGCCACCATCACGGCGACCCCTCCGGTCACCGTCACGCCATCACCCGTGTTGAGCCCCACAATCCCCGTCACTCCGACCGTTTCCCCCGCTCCGGAGGAGCCCGTGTATGAGACGATCATGACCGGACGCCACCTGAGTGAGGCTGGCATCGGGTTCGACCAGGTGGGGCTGATGGAGATCCGCTTTCAGCTGAACGATGCGGGGGCTGTGCTCTTCGAGCAGTACACCAGGGCTCACGTGGGACAGATCATGTGTATCGTGTTGGACAAGGAGGTTGTCAGCTGCGCCACGATCAACGAGCCTATCCCCGGCGGATCTGTTCGCATCACCAGGGAAGGAGGCTTTCCACCGGAGGAAGCGGAGAGCATCGTCATCCGACTGCGGTACGGGGCCCTGCCCATCCCGTTGCGCGTGGAGACAAACCGTACGGTTGGTCCCACGTTGGGTGAGGATTCCCTGCGAAAGAGCCTCATCGCCGGTGCCATCGGCCTCGGTATAGTGGTAGTCTTCATGCTGCTCTACTATCGGCTGCCAGGACTGCTGGCCGATGTGGCACTGATGATCTATGTGGCTATTGTGTTGGCGCTGTTCAAACTGATACCGGTGGTTCTGACCCTCCCGGGCATCGCTGGCTTCATACTCTCTGTGGGTATGGCCGTTGATGCCAATATTCTCATCTTCGAACGGATGAAGGAGGAGCTCCGCGCCGGGAAGGGGTTGGGGCTGGCCGTGGAGCAGGGTTTCAGCCGCGCCTGGCCGTCGATCCGCGACTCTAACTTCTCCACTATCATCACCTGTGCCGTACTCTTTTGGTTCGGCTCGTATTTCGGAGCCAGCGTCGTCAAAGGGTTCGCGCTCACATTGGGCATCGGCGTGGTGGTCAGCATGTTCACTGCCATCATCGTCACTCGTACTTTCCTGCGGCTGACCATTGACCTGGACATGGTCAAGCACCATCGCTGGTTCGGGGTGTAGGGAATAGGGATGCTCGACATAGTAGGCAGGCGCTATTTATACTACCTCATTTCGGCCGTGGTCGTCGTCCCGGGACTGATATCCCTGATCCTCTTCGGGCTCAATTTCTCCATAGACTTCACCGGCGGATCGATACTGGAGCTCCAGTTTGAGCAAGCCGTGGTAGTTCAACCTGCCCAATTGAAGGAACTCTTTGGCCAGTATGGCTTTGGCGACACGATGGTGCAGAGTTCGCCCGGGAACATCTTCCTGATTCGCAGCAAGACGCTGGATGCAGGGACTAAGGGGAAGATCCAGCAAGACCTAGAGGAGCGGTTCGGAAGCTTCACCGAATTGCGTTTCGAATCGGTTGGCCCGGCAGTGGGGGGCGAGGTGCAGCGACGGGCCTACATAGTCGTGGGCATGGCGGCGGTGGCCATCCTGATCTACATCTCTTTTGCCTTTCGCCACGTGATGAGGCCGGTGCGATACGGGACCTGCGCCATCATCGCCATGGTGCACGACATTTTCGTGGTGGTGGGGCTCGCCTCCATCCTTGGTTGGGTGCGCGGTTTTGAGGTGGATGCTTTGTTCCTGACGGCCCTCTTGACTGTGATCGGCTTCTCGGTGCATGACAGCATCGTCGTGTTCGACCGCATCCGTGAGAATAGTAGACGATACGCTGGCCAACCCGTCGAGGATATCGTGAATCATAGCATCATCCAAACCTTGGACCGATCCATCAATACGCAGCTGACCGTCGTCTTCACCTTGACGGCCCTGCTACTCTTTGGCGGCATCACCATCAGGAGTTTTGTGTTGACGCTTCTGATCGGCATCATCAGCGGTACCTACTCGTCGATCTTCAATGCCAGTCCGCTGCTGGTGGAGTGGGAACGGAGGCCGGACCTCTTGCTCTATGCGCTCTCGGCCTTGATCCCGCCTGCGGGCCTCATCATCGGGCTCTTGCTGCTGTTCAGGGGTAGCGACACATCTCGACCGTGGGCCAGAGGGTGCCTACTGGCGGCGCTCGCAGGGGCGGTTGTGATCACAGGGTTGCTCCTTCTGAGGGGAGTGATCCACTCGTGAGGTGGTGAGGCGGGCGAGGTGATGCCAACTGATGTGAGCGAAGAGGCATGGCTCGCGAAGCAGGGCGCAGGGGCGTAGGCCAATCTGATGCCTTGATTGAAGGTAAAATTGATGAGGTAGGGTGAAGGAAAGAAGGAGGTAGCAAGTGTACAGGAGAAAGAAAGCGTTGACGGTGCTGTTGAGCATTGGCGTCTTGGTTTCGCTCACGTTGGCCTGCATGCCGGGGGTTCCTGGCGGCGGGCCAACGGAGGAGGAGACGCAGGCACCACCTGCTCCAGGGGAGACGCCAGAGCCGACCCCTCCACCTGAGGAACTGCCATTCGAACTGGACGTGGAGGCTTTGGAGGGCCTCAGTTCGTACGCTTACACGCTTCATATCGATGGGCTGAGTACCATGGAAGGGCAGGCGCAGGAAGTCTTGCTGGATATGGAGGGAAAGCGCCAGAGCGAGCCCACAAGGGCGGAGCAACTGGGCTTCTCCAGCGTGACGGACGGTGAGTCCACCAGCATGGAGATCATCTACATCGAGGAGCAAGGCAAGATGTGGATGCGAGAAGGCGGGGATCCCTGGCAGGAGATCCCAGTCGTGGATGACTCCATGCTCGAGATGTTTGACATGTTCAGCATGGTCTACTGGTGGGACACCTTCTTCACCGGCGACCCCGAGGACGCGCAGTACTTGGGGCAGGAGATGATGAACGGCGTTCAGTCCCATCACTACCGAACTGCCGAGGGGACTGTCTGGGGAGCTGCTATGGCTGGCTGCACCTTCGCCTCGGCGGAGGACAATATCTGGGTGGCCGTGGATGGAAAGTTCCCTGTCAAGAGGGAGGCTGAGGCCGCCGTGAATTGTCTGGATGAGAGTGGTGAGATGCACTTCCTGATGGAAATCCGTAACGTTAACCAGCCGCTCGACATCAGTCCACCGACGTAGGTGAGAGGTTGTGGGGTCAGCGTGATGCATACGCTGGCCCCACTTTTTTCGGTCGCTTGTCGTGGTAGGGGCACAGATCCGGTCCGGCATTGGACTGGCAACAGTCCTGATTCTGGTCGCGTGCGGGGACGGAGGTGTGGCAGATGAGAGCACACCTTTTCCTTGTCTCAGCTCGTTGGATTACGATCGGAGTCCGGGAGTCCTCATTGTCGAGGCAGACACATACGGTGGCCTGACGCCTCCGCCGACGGGGAGGCACGTGGCGGAAGCGAGCATTTACGGCGATGGATTCGTGGTTCTGGCCAGCGATGAGCAGTCTAGTGTGGGAACAGATCGGGTGGTCAGGACCGGGCATATCAGCGAAGAGGAAGTCGCAGAGCTTCTCAGCTTCATCGCTGATACCGGGTTCTTCGAACTCGATGACCAATATATGCCCTCGCCTGCACTGCCCGATATGCCATGGAGGCACGTGATAGTCAATCTCCTCGAGTGCTCCAAGACGGTCGCTATCTATCCCTATGACTTCGCTGATGCACCGACTGCGTTCTCGGACGCGTATTTTGAGTTGATGGGCGTTGAGCCTTCCGGCGCCACCGTCTTCATGCCCCGCTCGGGAGTACTGACCGCTACCGACCTGGGGCCCATAGACGGTCTGCCCGGGGGTCAGCAGAGCCAGGTGGCTCCCTGGGATAGTCCACTGGTTGGGATAGAACTCGTCGATGCCAGGGAGGGCGCCCATTTGGCGGGAGAGCAGTATCGGGTCGTCGAGGAGTTCCTGCTGCGCTATCCTCCTGGTCAGCTCTTCGGTTCTCAGAAGGGGCGGGCCTACCAGGTTCTCCTGGAGGCTGATCTACCTTGGGAAGACGCTTCCCCCTGATCGTCGACAGTCCCCTCATTCGAAACTCGAAGCGTAGTGTTGAGTAGGAAAGGTTGCCAACCTGTCCTACAGTGCGTGCAGCTTCCTCCTCTTGAATCAAAATGTCGAACGACGATAACGTGATCAGATATCATGCTCAGTGAGGGCGATGATCAGGCAGTTCTTGCTCGGCTTCTCCAAGAGACGTATCCTGTACCAGGCGTCAAAGGAACCGGGTGTGCTGGCCGAGGCCGAGGGAAGATCGCTGAGCTGGTGTATGAGGTGCTAGAGGACGAAAGAGACTCATGAGCGGGGAAGAATTGCTCAAACCAGAGGAGGTTCGCCCGCAAACTCAAGAGAGCTGGCGAGGGTTGCCACGCAATGTATGGGTATTGAGCGTGACCAGCTTCTTGACCGACGTCTCCAGTGAGATGATTCTCAACCTCTTGCCCCTCTTCCTGGCGAACGTACTGGGTGCCAGTACCTCGATCATTGGGCTTATAGAGGGGCTAGCGGAGACGACATCGAGTCTATTCAAGATCTTCTCGGGCTGGTTGTCGGACAGGCTGGGGCAGCGGAAATGGCTGACCGTGGCAGGTTATGGGCTCTCCGCTACGGTCAAGCCTATCCTCTACTTTGCGACGTCTTGGGTTTGGGTCTTCGCCGTGCGCTTCGCGGACAGGGTGGGCAAGGGGATTCGAACTGCGCCACGCGACGCGCTCATCGCGGATTCCATAGACGAGAGCCAAAGGGGGTTGAGCTTTGGCCTCCATCGGGCCATGGATACGGCAGGCGCTTTCACCGGATTGCTCGTTGCGGCTGGAGTAATCTGGGCTATCCAGGCAATGGGCGGGACGCTGGAACGAGTGACGTTCCAGAGCGTGGTGTTGCTGAGTGTGATCCCGGCGACGCTGGCCGTACTGGTGTTGGCCTTTGGGGCGCGTGACATCCGGAGGCGGGCATCAGTAATGGAGGCGCCTTCGCTCACGCTGAAAGGGTTCGATGTGCGCTTCCGGGGTTTCTTGCTGATTCTGGCACTGTTTACTCTGGGCAATTCGTCAGATGCCTTTCTCATCCTCCGCGCCCAGGAGCGAGGACTGTCGGTACTGGGTGTGATGGGGGCATTGCTGGCGCTCAATCTGGTGTACAGCCTGGTTTCCAGCCCGGCCGGTGTTCTCTCGGACCGCCTTGGTCGGCGCGGGGTGATCGTTGGTGGGTGGCTGCTTTACGGGGTGGTGTACCTTGGGTTCGCTCTTGCTGCCGCGGGGTGGCAGGTGTGGCTGTTGTACGCGCTATACGGTGTGTACTACGGGATGACCGAAGGTGTGGCCAGGGCTTTGGTGTCGGACATGGTCAGGCCTGAGCAGCATGGCACGGCCTACGGGGCGTACAACGGAGTAGTGGGGGTGATGGCCCTGCCGGCAAGTATCTTCGCTGGCCTCTTATGGCAAGGGCTGGGCCCGGCAGCACCCTTCCTGTTCGGGGCGGGGCTGGCTCTGCTGGCCGCGGTATTGATGAGTGTGTGGTTGCCGAGGCTAAGAGCGGGGAGGCTAGTGCGCAGTGCTTGAGGCGAGGGAGATTACCGTCTCAGGTACTTCAGCAGTAGCTGCAGTGCACCTTCGGCCGATAGTGTCTTGTTATCTGCACGGTCCCCTGGCCAGAGGTGCTTCTCCCACAGGTCGACGCCCTCGGCGGCCAACCCGAGATAGACTAGTCCCACGGGCTTCTCGGGTGTGCCGCCCGTAGGCCCGGCGATGCCCGTCACCGATAACGCTACGTCTGTTTGCAGGAGGCGTCGGGCGCCCTGGGCCATGGCAATAGCGGTCTCCTTGCTCACGGCGCCGTGCGCCAACAGGGTCTCGTGGGGGACGCCGAGGACGCGTTCTTTGGCCTCGTTGGAGTAGCTGATCACTCCACCCTCGAAGTAGGCGGAACTGCCCGGCACGCTGGTGATCAGATGGCCCAGCAGCCCGCCGGTGCACGACTCGGCCACAGCGAGGGTCAGACCTCGTTGGGATAGCAACTCGCCTATCTGATGTGCTGGTGTTCTCGTTTCGTCTTCCATCTGGGTGCCTCTAGGAGACTCAATAACTGTGAAGCTCTCTAACTGGTGATCCCGTCGAGGCCACCGCTGGCCACGAACTCTGCGAACTCCTCCATGGTGGCAAAGACTCGCTCGGAGAGGAACTTGACGACCCAGTTCTCAGTCATGGGGGAGATGCTGAAGATACGCGCGCCGCCCCGATAGGCCTGCCACATCTCGACAGCAGTGCCCATGCTGGCCTCAGGCAGGTAGGCGATGAGGAAATCAGCCTCCGTCGCCCGGTCGGCTAGATCCAGAAAAGTCCGCTTGCCCTCCTCAGGGCCATAGAAGGGGCTGTCCGGATACAACTCGAAGGGGCAGATTACGTTGGCCTCGGGGTACTTGTCCAAGACAATGCCTCTGATGGTGGTGCGATAATCCTGGGCGCAAATGTCGTCATCTCGGCGTGAGCCTTGCATGATGCCGGCGATGAAGAAACGCACGAAGCCCTCCCGTCTTCAAGGGGTGAGTGACCGCCCATTATAGCATACGCGCAGCCGGAATCCCAGGAACCGATACTTTCTCTTGATATGCAGGGGCAACGATGGTATAGTGTGGTAGGGTTCAGACCGTCCTCTCCACGGGATCCCACAGGCGAGTAGATGATGAGATACGCCAAGGTCGTGGTCAATACCCGCGTCCAGCCGCGCAGAACGGTGTTGGGCGACGAACCCGCTGTGGAAGAGGAGAACGGCTCTACTCTGGGAAAAACCTTCCACTATTCCATACCCCCCGATCTCCGCGACGAGGTACGGTTGGGCCAGTTGGTCGTCGTCCCCTTTGGGTCTCGTCGTCTACAGGGGGTGATTTTCGGCTTCGATGAGGAGTCTCCCGTACAGGAGACCAAAGACTTGTACGAGGTAGCCGATGCGACCCCCGTTCTTTCGCATGCTCAGATAGAGTTGGCCTCTTGGATCAGCAGCTACTACCTGGCGCCGTTGATTGATGTGGTGCTGCTCATGCTGCCTCCAGGTATGGCGCGGAAGACTCGAGTGATCCTCCGTCTCAGCACCGAGCGGCCTCTGCCCGCCGGCTTGGATGCTGAGCACCGGGCCATCATCCGAATGCTTCAGCGCGAGGGCGAGGTGGAGCTCCATACCCTGGGGAGAAGGTTGAAACTGAAGAATCACCGTTCGTTGGTCGATGGACTTGCCCGCAGGGGTGTGATAGTTAAACGCTCCGAACTGGCGGAAGCCAAGGTGAAGCCCAAGACCGAACGGGTGGCGTGTCTCGACGGCGATGTGAGTCCTGCCGTGTGGGAGCGACTGCGCAGGGCGCCGGTGCAGAGTGCCGTTGTTCAGTATCTGGCCGATCACGGTTCCACGCCCGTGTCCGAGATTTACTCCGAACTGGGGGTGAGCAGCTCCACTTTGAGAGCACTGGCTGCGAAGGGACACATCGAGTTTACGGAGCAGGAGGTATGGAGAGACCCTTTGCAGGCGCGCACCTTCGTTCCGACCACTCCGCCGAAACTGACCCCGGCTCAGGACGCTGCCTGGTGGCAGATTGAGGCCAGTCTGCACACCGCGGGCTCTGAGGTCTTCCTGCTCCATGGCGTCACCGGCAGTGGGAAGACCGAAATATACCTGCGGGCCTTGCACGAACTGCTGGCCAAGGGTCAGCAGGGCATAGTCCTGGTGCCGGAGATAGCCCTGACGCCGCAGACCATTCGCCGCTTCGGGGCTCGCTTTCCTGGACGTATCGCTGTACTCCACAGCAAACTCTCCATGGGGGAACGGTACGATGGGTGGCGGCGGATCCGGGATGGTCTGGTGGACATCGTCATTGGCTCCCGTTCGGCCGTCTTCGCCCCTTTGCCCAGACTGGGCGTGATCGTCATTGACGAGGAGCACGAGTGGAGCTACAAGCAGGAAAGGACGCCGCGCTATCATGCGCGAGATGTGGCAATCAAGTTGGCGGAGATAACTGGCTGCAAAATCATCCTGGGCACTGCCACCCCTGATGTGGTCACCTATCATCGCGCTCAAAGGGGGCAGTACAAGCTGCTTCACCTGCCGCAGCGCATCATGGGCCATCGGCGGCGAATTGAGGAACAGAGAGCACGGTACGCTATTGAGGCAGAACGTGCTGGTGTCAAAGAGGTGGGTGAGGGATACGACGACGCGGTGTACATGGATCTGCCGCCGGTGCAAGTCGTGGACTTGCGGCAGGAACTCAAGGCCGGGAATCGAAGCATCTTCAGCCGTGCCCTGCGAGAAAGCATGAGGGAGACCCTCGCCGCCAAGGAGCAGGTCATACTGTTCCTCAACCGCCGCGGGGCGACGACCTTCGTCATGTGCCGGGATTGCGGTCATGTCATGAAGTGCAAGCGGTGCGATGTGCCTCTGGCCTACCACTTCCCGGAGGATGCGCTGGTCTGCCATCACTGTAACTGGCAGACGATCGTGCCCGACGCCTGCCCCAGTTGCCACAGTGAGCGGATCAAGCACTTTGGGGTTGGTACTCAGAAGGTGGAAGCTGTGACCAAGCAGCTCTTTCCTGAGGCCCAGATCGTCCGGTGGGATCGGGACACCACTGGGGGCAGGATGGCCCACGAAGAGATACTCGAGCGGTTTATCAATCACGAGGCCGACGTGATGATTGGCACACAGATGATAGCGAAGGGGTTGGACCTGCCCTTGGTCACTCTCGTGGGGGTGATAACGGCGGACACGGCACTGTACTTGCCGGACTTCCGTGCAGGTGAGCGGACCTTCCAGCTGCTGACCCAGGTGGCGGGGCGCGCGGGACGAAGCATCCTAGGTGGCAAGGTGATCGTGCAGACGTATGCGCCCAATCACTATTGTATAGAGGCTGCCAGCGGCCACGACTACGAGGGGTTCTACAAGGAGGAGATGGAATTCCGCAAGCAGCAGAGATACCCCCCGTTCAGCCGTCTGGTGAGGCTGGTGTATGTACATCGCGATGCACAACGTTGTGAAGAAGAGGCCGGGAGGATGCAACGGGTACTCCAGCAGAAGATAGCGCGGCTGGGATTGCCGATGATCGACCTCATAGGGCCTGCCCCGGCTTTCTTGAGCCGCATACGCGGCCAGTATCGATGGCATCTTGTCGTGCGCGGTCGCGATCCCCATTCGCTGCTGGGGGACCTGGATTTGCCTCTGGGATGGCGCGTGGATGTAGATCCGGTGAGTCTTCTGTGAGTGATCCTGTGCTTGGAGGCCATGGCAGCTGACAGAGAGGAATCGCGCGCCATGAGAGTACGAGCTTGGCCAGGCACGAGATAGATGCTATACTTGAAGGAGGAGAGACTCTCCGAGGACGAGATGGAGAGAGCAACGTGTGGCATCACAAGACGAGGCTATGCAAGGAGGTAGAGATGAGAAAGTATATCCTCTTGACACTCATCGTGTTGGTTCCATTCGTGAGCGCCTGTTGTGGTATCCCCGACATTGGCGACCTCATCCAGGAGACCGGCGAGTTGATACAAGTCTCGGGCAATGTGGTGACCGAGGAGTTCTCCATCACCGGGTTCGACCAAGTTGAAGTGAGCCATGCCTTTACGGCGGACATCAGGCAGGGCGGCGAGTTCAGCGTGATCATCGACATTGATGAAAGCCTGATAGAGTATCTTCAGGTAGTCAAGGAAGGCAGCACGCTGAAGATCGGCCTAGAGCCCGACCACCGCTACGTGATCGCGGATGCCGCCAGGCGCGCGGAAGTAACCATGCCCGATCTGGCAGGGCTTGATCTGAGCGGCGCAAGTCGCGCCACGATCAGCGGGTTCAAGTCCTCAGCGGCACTCACGGTGGGCGTGTCCGGGGCGAGCGGTTTGAGGGGCGACATCGAATGTGCAGATGCGCGATTCGACATTTCCGGTGCCAGCGACCTGACTCTGAGGGGCTCTGCGGAAGACGTGATCATCGATGCCTCGGGGGCGAGCCGCGTGGACCTGTCCGGTTTCCCAGTGGCTGACGCGAGCGTCGAGGCCAGCGGCGCCAGCCGGGTTACCGTGAACGCGAGTGGGAGACTGGATGCGGATGCGAGTGGCGCTTCACACGTCACGTATCTGGGCCGGCCCTCGCTGGGGACGATCGACACGTCCGGCGCTTCGTCCGTGGAACCGGAATAGGGATCGACGGCATAGTGTGTGGCTGGCCTGAACCCCACTGATTGGTCGGCAAGAAGCGGAGGCAGGCCGGCGCAGGAACAGGAAGGAGGGTAGGATAGCGTAGGAAGCGGCCGGGTCGTGCTACAGTTCAAAGGTGCTCATCACAGTTTCTGCACAAGGAGGGAGAGACATGCTGATCGAACGTATCATTGGCGCGTTCACGTTCCGCAAGGGAGTCTACGCCGAGGTCGAGAAGGACACTACGTTCACGACCACCGCCTGGATCCTGGTGGTCGTGGTCGCACTCCTCAACCAACTCGGGGCTCAGGCAAGCAGCAACGTGGTCCGATGGCTGATCGGCGCAGTAGGGGGCACCATCTTTGCCGTCATCGGTTTCGCCGTGGCTGCGCTCGTCATCAACTGGGTAGGGCGTGCCGTGTTCAACGCTGACGTCACCTTCGAAGAGTTAGTGCGGACTCTGGGTCTGGCGTACGTGTGGCAGGTGGTGGGGGTCATCGGAGCCGTGGCCGCCTTCTCCACTGCCCTGGGCTGCCTGTTGGCTCCAGTCATGTTCATCGCCTGGGTCCTGATGGTGATCGCCTGGTTCGTAGCGACCAAGGAGGCCCTGGATCTGGAGTGGGTGCAGACCATCGTCACCGTCATCCTGGGCTGGATTGCCTTGATTGCAATCTCAGTCGTGGCCGGGATAGTGCTTGGGCTCTTGGGCCTGGGTGCCGGTGCTGTGGGAGGAGCCCTTGGCTTCTAGACAGATGATTTGTGTTCCGTCGGGGCAGGCGGTCTCAGGCTGGGAGCGATGTCGGGCGTCCCTTGACAGGAAACGGAAAATCGGTTAGAATAGCTCAGAGAATAGAAGATCCAACAAAGACGGCGATCAGGAGGAGTAGGCGGTCTGGAGTTGCTAGAGAAGGGAGGTCAGCGGCTGAAAGCCTCCCGCAACGAAACCGCTGAAGGTCGCCTGGGAGTCGGGGAGCTGAACAGCTTGACAGCTCAGTAGGTTCCTTCGGTTGGGCCCGTTATAGCCCGGCGAGCGCCGTCAGGGCCAGCGCCTTGGCGGAATCGAGGTGGTACCGCGGAAGAGCCCCTTTCGTCCTCAAGATGGAAGGGGCTTGTTGCTACTGTCACTGGATGTTTCGCTCGGATAGACTGTGGCCCGCAGGCCACAGAATGCGAAGGGCCATCGGCGCAAGCCACGCCCTTCAGGCCGTGGTGGGTGTGAAAAGAAGTGGGGTGCAGGGGATACACTGCGGCCTGAAGGCCACAGAATGCGAAGGGCGATCGGCGCAAGCCACGGCCTTCAGGCCGTGGTGGTATCGAGAGAAACCGGCGACAGAGAATGGACTAACGTGAGGAAGGGCGCTAGTGTGCGAGTTGGGCATTGTGTAGAGAGGTTTGAGGACCATGAACGGGAAAGAGATGTCGAGGACCTATAGCCCGCGGGAGACTGAAGAGAGGCTATACACCTTCTGGGAGGAGCGAGGGTACTTCACCCCGCAGATAGACTGGGATCGGAAGCCCTTCACCATCGTCATTCCGCCGCCCAACATCACTGGAGAGCTCCACCACGGGCACGCCATGTTCATCGCCTTCGAGGATCTGATGATCCGCTACCATCGTATGCGCGGAGAGCCCACGCTCTGGCTGCCTGGCAGCGACCACGCTGGCATCAGCACGCAGAATGTGGTGGAGAAGGAGTTGGCCAAGCAAGGGCTTACGCGCCACGATGTGGGGCGAGAGAAGTTCGAGGAGATGCTCTGGGAGTGGAGGGACGAATACGGGGGCATCATCACCCATCAACTCCGCCGCCTGGGAGCCTCTTGCGATTGGACGCGTGAGCGGTTTACTCTGGATGAGGGACTGTCGCGGGCGGTGCGAGAGGCCTTCGTCAACCTGTACCGGAAGGGTCTCATCTATCGCGGCGAGTACATCATCAACTGGTGTCCCCGGTGCCAGACCGCGCTATCAGACTTGGAGACGCCCCACGAGGATGAACCGGGCCAGCTATACTACGTTCGTTACCCGCTGGAGGAGGGGGGTTACATCGAGGTCGCTACCACGCGACCGGAGACCATCCTGGGCGACACGGCGGTAGCTGTGAACCCGCGTGACAAACGGTATGAAGAGATGGTGGGCAAGATTGCCATCTTGCCGGCCCTGGGGCGGCGCATCCCCATCATCGCGGATGAGTTGGTGGACCCGGAGTTCGGCACCGGCGCGGTCAAGGTGACTCCAGGACACGATCCCAACGACTATGACATCGGCGAGCGCCACAGCCTGGACACGGTGAATATCATGAACCTCGATGCCACCCTCAACGACGAGGCTGGGCCTTATGCGGGGATGGACCGCTACGACGCGCGCGAGAAGCTGGTGGAGGATCTCCGGGAGCAGGGGCTGTTGGTCAAGATTCAGTCTCACGTCCACGCCCCGGGCCGCTGCCAGCGCTGCCACACCATGGTGGAGCCGCTGGTCTCGGAGCAGTGGTTCGTCAAGATCAAGCCTCTGGCCAAACCTGCCATTGAGGCGGTGCGCGACGGACGGATCAGGATTGTCCCTGAACGCTTCGTCAAAGTGTACTACAACTGGATGGAGAATATCCGGGACTGGTGCATCTCCCGTCAACTCTGGTGGGGGCACCGCATCCCTGTATGGTACTGCGATGATTGCGATGGCCTCACTGTGGCCACGGTGGATCCGACGCAGTGCGAGCATTGCGGCGGAAAGAACATCCGTCAGGATCCTGATGTCTTGGACACCTGGTTCTCATCGGGTCTGTGGCCTTTCTCGACGTTGGGCTGGCCCGACGACACGGAGGACCTGCGTTACTTCTATCCCACGTCGGTGATGGAGACTGGCTACGACATCCTCTTCTTCTGGGTGGCACGGATGATCATGCTGGGCTTGGAGCACATGGGCGACGTGCCCTTCCGCGACATCTATCTCCATGGGCTGATGCGAGACGATCAGGGTGAGAAGATGAGCAAGTCTAGGGGCAACGTGGCGGATCCCCTGGATGTGGTGGCCCAGTACGGAGCCGATGCTCTGCGCTTCACGATCATCACCGGCAGCAGCCCAGGAGAGGATATGAAGCTCTACGAGGAGAAACTGGAGTCCAGCAGGAACTTCGCCAACAAGATATGGCAGATGGCCCGGTTCATCACCGGCAACCTGCCGGCGGACTACGAACTGCCTTCTGGGGAACCCGAGACTTGGCCCCACTTGCGGCCCGAGGATCGCTGGATTCTCTCCCGTCACAACCGGCTGATAAGCGACGCCACCCGCCTGTTGGACAGCTACCAGTTCGGCGAGGCAGGCAAGCAGATCTACGAGTTCCTGTGGGGCGAGTTTGCAGACTGGTTCATCGAGGCCACCAAGGTGCGGCTCTACGGGGAGGATGAGGACGCGAAGGAGACAGCCGGGCACGCGCTGGTGCACGTGTTCGAGCGCACCCTACGGCTCCTTCATCCGTTCATGCCGTTCGTCACTGAGGAGATATGGCAACATGTACCCCACGAAGGCGACAGTCTGATGATCGCTCCCTGGCCAGAACCTGGGCTGGTCGATGAGGCAGCAGAGGCGGCTCAGCACGAGATATGGCAACACATCCGTGACATCCGCAACCGCCGCGCTGAGGAGGGCTGGCCGGTAGAGACAAAGCCGGCCTCTTACACAGGGGCTGGAGACCTCTGCGAAGTCTTGACTTCTCAGCAGGACGTGTTTGCCTTCTTGGCTCGCGTGGAGCCTAGGGCGGTCGCTGTCAAGCTGGAGGAGGTGCCCGCCGGCAGCGGAGTGGTGACCGGGCAATTGACTACCACTTTGGTCGTCGACGTGGACGCGGACAAGGAGCGTGAGCGTTTCGAGGAGGAAATCGCTAACCTTGAGGGCGAAATCGCTCGCGCGGAGCAGTTGCTGGCCAATGTAGGGTTCGTGACCAAGGCTCCGCCGGAGGTGGTGTGCCGGGAACGGGACAAGCTGGCCCGGTACCAGAGGGAGCTGAAGAAACTGGCTGAGAAGCTGGAGGCTTTGGGGAACTAGGGGATGCTGCCGCTGGGCCACATCGCCTACGCTTGGGGCGGCCTCAGGTTGCTGCAGAAGAGGGCGGGTCTCTTTCGGGAGGCAGACTATCGCCTGGTCGCCGTGGGGGCAGTGGCCCCCGACCTGAGCGATAAGGCTCTGGCATTGAGCGGCCTCTCCAAGCATCGGACGGGGCAGGTCTGGGCCCATACACTGTTCTTTTGCCAGCTGCCAATCTTGCTGACCACGCTGCTCCTCGCGCGCGAATGGCTGCCCTACGCCCTGGCCTTCAACAGCCATCTTCTCACAGATCGTATGTGGCGTTTTCCGCACACGCTGCTTCATCCTTTCTTCGGCAGGCGGTTCGGAAACTGGCGCGATCTTCACTCGGTCCGAGGTATGCTCGAGGCATACAGAGAGGTGGTCCGGGAGGATCGCCTCACCATACCTTTGGAGCTGGGAGGTGTCGCCATCCTCGTCTGGCTGCTATTGGACGGTCGTCTATATCGGCCAGCGCGGCTACAGTCATTCCTCCGCCGAGGACAACTGGCTCGAGAGGCAGGAATGGAGGACAGAACATGAGGGTCATAGCAGGTGAGGCCAAAGGCCGCAGGCTGAAGATGGTGCCTGGATCCTCCACTCGCCCCGTCGGGGAGAGGGTCAAGGAAGCCCTCTTTGGCATATTGGGGGATATGGTGGTGGATGCCCGTTTCCTTGATCTCTACGCTGGCACGGGAAGCGTAGGGATTGAGGCCCTCAGCCGGGGAGCGCACAGCGCGGTATTTGTGGATCGGGGGAGACAAGCGATTGCCACTATCAAGGACAACCTAACCCACACCAGGCTAGTTGACAGGGCGCGGGTGGTCAAGTCAGACGTCTTTGCTTTCCTGACAAAGCAAGACTTGGAGCCCTTCGATCTGATCTATGTCGCGCCACCGCAATACCAAGGGCTGTGGGCCAAGACCCTCCGGGCCGTGGATCAGAGCGGCCTTCTGTCGCCCGGTGGCTTGGTGGTGGCCCAGATCCATCCCAAGGAGTACGAGGAGCTGGAACTGGCGAACCTGCAACTCACCGATCAGCGCAAGTATGGCAGCACCATGCTCTGCTTCTACGCTTAGGGAGCGTGTAGCGATCTCCTCGAGCAGAGTCTGATGAAGTGCACCGGCTGATCGCGGCTTTACCTTTTGAGCTGACATGAGTTACAATGTAGACAGGCCCGGAGCGAAGGCCGGATGACAACGGGAGGTGGGTGAATGATGGAGGATCTCAGAGGTACGGTATCGGATGCCCGCGGGTCGCTAGAGAAGCTGGTGGGTGCGATCCCTGGCTATCGGGGCTACAAAGAGAAGGAGATGCGCCGGGAGGCGGACAAGCTATTGCGGATGCACCTCTCGCGGCGCTTCGAGGAGCAGCGAAGCAAGCTGTCCAACGTTCAGAATCAGTTGGCCAGTGAGGGAAAGCTACAAGATCTGGGGTTGCTGGAGAGGACGATGCTCCAGCTTCAACTGCTCATCGACCGCCTGAAGGTGGCCGAATACGGTTACGCTGGTTTGTTCGACGCGGTGCGGGTCAAGGAGGAGCAACTTGATGCCCTCTACATCTACGACAACGCGCTCACTACCTCGGTTGAGCAACTGGCCGAAACAATGGACAAGGTAGCTATCGCAGCCATGGGCGGGGAAGAGCTGAGGCCTCTGGCCAACGACGCGCTGCTTCTCTTGCAGGAACTGAACACTACCCTTGACCGCAGGAAGGACGTGATCCTGACTGCGGGGGAGTCTGTGTAAGCTAGGACAGACGAATTAGGAGGACAATGAAATGGCAAGGGTTTTCGACGTCATAGAGTATTTCGATGCGACGGGTCGCGAGATGGTGCATCGCATCCCCGAGCAGGGTTCGGGAGATTTCCGTATTGGCTCTCAGGTCATAGTGCGCGAGAGCCAGCAAGCGGTCTTCTTCCGCGACGGCAAGGCGCTGGACGTGTTTGGTCCAGGCCGGCATACTATCTCCACGGCAAACATCCCGTTGCTGGTCGACCTCATCGGAAAGGCCTTCAGTGGCGAGACGCCCTTCAAGGCAGAGGTCTACTTCGCCAACATGCGGGAGTACGTGGATCAGAAGTGGGGGACCCCAGAGGCAGTGGCGTTGCGGGACACGGACCTGGGCATGGTCCGCGTGCGGGCCTTTGGCACCTATTCGATGCAGATCAAGGATGCCCAGCTCTTCGTGAACAAGATCGTCGGCACGCAGGGACTCTACTACACCAACGACATCGAGAACTTCCTGCGCAGCATCATCATCTCCAACCTGACCGACGTTCTGGGCGAGGCGAGCAAGTCCATCTTCGATCTGCCCAGGCTGTACGAGGAGATTGGCGCTGGTACGAAGGCCAAGGCGCAGGACGATTTCAACACCGTGGGTATAGACCTGAAGATCCTGTTCGTGAGCAACATCTCGCCCACGGAGGAGACGGCCAAAGCCATCGACGAGCGGGCAGCGATGGGTGCGATTGGGGACATGCAAAAGTACCTGCAGTTCAAGACCGCACGGGCCGTTGAAGAGGCCGCTATGGCTACTGGTGAAGGTGCCGGGACGTTTGCGCAGATGGGGGCAGGTATGGGAGCCGGTGTCGGAATGGGCGCCATGATGGCAGGAATCATGGGCCAGGCCATGCAGGGCGGCGCGGCTGCTGCGGGCGCTACTGCAGCCACAAGGACCTGTCCCAGTTGCGGCAATCCCATATCCGCTACTGCCAAGTTCTGCAACCACTGCGGGGCCAAGATTGGCGAGGCCATGATTTGCGCGAACTGCAAGGCCGATATCCCGGCTGGCTCTAAGTTCTGCCCTAACTGCGGCAACCCCGTGGAATAGTTGGCTCGCGGGTAGTTCGGCCTGAGTCCTGCCGCTAGACACGGCGTAGACCTCATTCCACGCAGCATGGCGGATACTCTGCATGGCGCATCCCAAATCGGGTGCGCCACGCAGGACCCTTTCCGCCTAGTTAGCCCAATCCACTGTGGCGAAAGCGGTCCGACCAGTCAGTAGTTAGGCTGCTGAAGACCGATTCCACATCCATCTGAATACATATGTATCAGTCTGGGAGGCAGCTATGCGTCGGATCGACATACAGACGTGGCCACGACGCGAACACTTCAGAGTGTTCAGGGACTGGGATTACCCACACTTCAGCATGTGTGTAAATGTAGACCTGACAACATTTCATCCAGTTGTCAAGCAGCGTGGCTTTTCGTTTACTGTGGGGATCGTCTACGTGCTCACACGAGCAGCGAACGCGATTCCCGAGTTTAGGTATCGCATTCGGCCAGGAGAGGTGGTAGAGCACGAGATCGTACACCCATCTGGAACTATTCTGGCGGATGAGGATCTGTTCAGCTTCTGTACGTTTGACTATACTGAGGACTTCTCGTTGTTTGCAGCCAGAGCGGACGAGCAGATAGCCTACATGAAAGAGCATCCGACCTTAGGAAACGAGCAAGGACGAGACGATCTGTTGTACATGACTGCGATCCCTTGGGTGTCGTTCACCAGCTTCATGCATCCGCTCCAATTGCATCCAGCGGATTCTGTGCCACGTTTTGCCTGGGGGAAGTTCTTCGAAGAGGGGAGGGTCTTGAAGATGCCCTTGAGTGTGCAAGGACATCATGCACTGATGGATGGAATGCACATGGGGAGATTCTATGCAGAGGTGCAGAGCTACTTACAACAGCCGGAGGTCGTGCTAGGCAAACTATGGGCGCGCAGGCTAGCAAGTCGCTGGAGCGGGCCGGGGATGCCAGGAACGATAGCCTACGAGATGCGAATGGAGGTTGCGCACCATGGCTGAAGTGCATCTGCGGGAAGCAGACAAACTGGAAGTCACAATCCTACTGGACAATTACACCGACCTACTGTTGATGCAGAGCACGGAGCTCGTCCAACGACTGAGAACCCCTCCTCCGAGCGCCCCCGTAGCGGAACACGGATTATCGTGCCTGCTCAAAGTCCACGCAGACTCGGAGCAACACGTAGTACTGATGGACGCAGGCATATCGGCGACGTGTCTCTTCCACAATGTGGATCTCTTGAAGGTGGACCTGAGCCAGGTTGAGTCTGTAGTCCTGAGCCATGGTCATTTCGACCATTTCGGAGGTCTGCCAGAGCTTCTGACAAGGACCCGTGAGGGAATAGCCTTGGCCCTCCATCCGGATGCTTTTCTTGAGCGCCGTCTCAACATCCCTTATGCCGGACAGCCCACGCCGTTGCCCTCGCTAGACGGGCAAGCCCTGGAGGAAGCCGGCGCAGTCCCTCACAAGACCGAGGAGGCTTCTACATTGGCCTCAGATCTTGTGCTGGTTACAGGCGAGGTGGAGCGAGTAACGGGTTTTGAGAGAGGGTTCCCTTGGGCCGAAGCAAGAATCGATGGGGACTGGGTTGTGGATCCTTTCCACGATGACCAAGGCGTAGCAGTGAAGGTAAGGGGCAAGGGGTTGGTAGTTATCGGCGGATGTTCCCACGCCGGGATCATCAACACGGTCAAACACGCCCAGGATGTTGCACGAACGGACGTGGTTCATGCAGTTCTGGGCGGGTTCCATCTCAATGGGCCAGTATTCGAGCCTATCATTGGGCGAACCATTGAGGAGATGAAGAAGATAGGCCCGCAGTATGTCGTGCCCATGCATTGCACAGGGTGGAAAGCGATCAATCAGTTTGCCGCGGAGATGCCAGGCCAGTTCATACTCAACAGTGTCGGCACGACCTATGTCTTTCAATAGAGAGTCATCATGAAACTTGGCGCTGCTGTGCAGCGAAGGACCTGTCTGCTGGCCGGTGAAAGTTTGATCGCGCTCGGCCTCAGCAAGCTGCGTGGCAGGTGTCTGGTTCATGAGACGGGCCCTCCTTATCGCGTGTCTGTGGCTAGAAATCTGTGCGCTGCCTAGGCTGACCGACCAGGCTGGAAGGAGTGGGCACAATCAGTAGCTAGGCGGCCCAGCAGAAAGGCAGGCTCTGGAGCGCGCGAGGCCTAGGAAGAACCTTCCTCACCGCTGAACCAACCATGGAGGAGATGCATATAATGAAAAGATCACACAAGATGGCAGTTGGGGTATCAGCGGGTGTTGGAGGTGCGGTGGGGTCAGGAGTTGCAGTGGCCACAGACCCGTCTCCCGTGCTTACGGGGGTGGTTGCGGGGTTGCTTTCAGCGCTACTAGGAGCTATTGCCCTTACGCTCACGCTCAGGGTCGTAGGAGAGTAGTGCAAGTTCCAGGTCATGCTGCCTCCTTGCCCTTTCTTCGCACGGGTCTGCAACGTTGTGCCTCTCCAGAGAGCAGAACAGCCTGTAGCTGCACAGAAGAGGGCAGCTGATAGTGCACGGTGGGGTGATGTAGAGCATGCTCTTCCGTAGCGCCTGTTAGACTGAAGGGCGGCCCATGATCCCCTGCACCTTACCGCTGCGGAACTAGAGGTGGACGCAGGCTGTGCACTGTCCGCCCGAACGGTGAGTTCTTCCGTCTTACAGCCGTCAAGTGTTGTGTCTCCATAGCTTATCCGCTTAGAGAAGATGGACAACAACAATTCGTACGAACAACTGCGTATGTTTTGGCCGGAGCATCTGCTTGATTCTCGACCAATGGTTCGGTTGCCTCCTGGATATATGTTGCGCACGTACCAAGAGGGAGATATCCCTCGCTTCTATGAAGTCATGGGATTGGCCGGTTGGGCCGGTTGGAATGATGAGGTCCTGGAACGTTCCTTGGCGAAGATCCTCCCAAATGGCTGGTTCATGGTCATCCACGAGGAGACCAAGGAGATTGTCGCCACAGCTATGGCACTGCACAACTACAAGGGCACCTATCCTTTTTGGGGCGAATTGGGCTGGCTGGCAGGGGATCCTGCCCATGCTGGGAAAGGATTGGGCATCGCTGTATCAGCTGCTGTTACAGCGAGGTTCATCGACGCGGGCTATAGGAAGATTCATCTCTTCACCGAGGATTTTCGCCTGGCGGCATTGAAAACGTATCTGAAGCTGGGCTATGTGCCGTTCTTGTATGCGCCTGAGACGCAGGATCGATGGCAGGTTGTGTGCACACAGCTGGGATGGGCCTATACGCCGGATGAATGGAGATCAAAGTGGCCGTCAGCCGCCTGAATACGGGCTGGCGTGGACTTGGGACGTGCGCGAGGTTCAGCTCGAGCGGGCCGGCCCCAGGCTGCTCAAATGGAGATGACCAGGCGCCACGATACCGACCCGGTCAACTCTGGAGATCGATGTGGCAACCTGTCCCTGGTGTGGAACAGACTACACATCCTTCCAGTCAAACTGTGACAAGTGCGGTGGCTCCCTGCCCCTTCCAGCCGACATGGTGCCGACTCCGTCCGCAGAGAGCTTGGCTGCTCCTCCCTTACCACCTCGCAACGTGCCGTGCCAGGTTATGTGGCACATCCTATCCACCGATGGTTGGCCCATCGCCGCTCTGGTCTTCTCGCCGTGGGGCTTCGTGTTCGGCGTGGTGGGCACTGCTCTGACGATCTCGATCGTCGCTGCGTTCGTTGGCCTGCCCTTCGCGGAACTGGGCGGGCTCGTCCTGAGTGCAGGGGTTGCCCTCCTGGCGTGGCGGTATCAGATGGCCCACAGGACGGTAGAGGTGCTGGAGCACGGGGAAGCGACGCTGGGAGAGAACGTGAGCGTGCGCCAGAACTACCAGGTACGGGTGAATGGCCGGTATCCGTGGACGCTGCAGCATCGATATCAGGTGTTGGGCCGTGAGTATGCTGGGAGAGTCACCACCGCTAGCAGGCCGCATTTGAGCGAGCAGCCGGGGCCACCAGTGTACGTGCTGCATACGCGGGTGATCCTGGTTGGAGCACGATCTATCCCAGTGCATACGGTTACTATGGGCTGTGACCAGGGGACATCCTAGAAGCCGGCGTGCCCAACAGTTCGTTGCGGTGGGTCGCCAGGAGGACAGCGTCATTTGGATAGGAAATCGAGAAGGAACGAGACAATGCAGAAGCCAAAACTGGGCATTCTGCATCCGGGGAATATGGGCATCTCCGTGGCGGCTTCGGCGCAGAACAGCGGTTGCGAGGTCTATTGGGCCTCAGAAGGGCGCAGTGCGCAAACCAGCCAGCGGGCGGATCAATTCACCCTCCACGATGCAGGCACCATGGCAAACCTGTGCCAAGTCTGCTCGGTCATGGTCTGCGTCTGCCCGCCCCACGCCGCCGAGGATGTGGCCGAGCAAGTCCTGAGCCACGGTTTCGCGGGCCTCTATCTGGATGCCAACGCTATCTCTCCCCAGCGAGCGGTGCACATCGGCGAGCGGATGACGACTGCTGGCGTGAGCTTCGTGGATGGCGGCATCATCGGCGCACCCGCATGGGAACCGAACTTCACCTGGCTCTACCTCTCGGGCAGGGACGCTGCCAAAGTAGCGGCCTGCTTCTCTGCCGGCCCTCTGGAAACCACGGTCGTTGGTGAGGCGATTGGCAAGGCGTCGGCGCTCAAGATGTGCTACTCTGCTTGGACCAAGGGAAGCACAGCGCTGCTGTGCGCCATCCTGGCCACGGCGCAGGCGCTTGATGTGTGGGAGGAGCTGGAGCAGCGATGGGAGAGGAACTGGCCTGGATTTGCCGGGGAGGCTGTGGACCGCAGTCGACGGGTCACGGCCAAGGCGTGGCGGTTTGCTGGCGAGATGGAGGAGATCTCAGCCACCTTTGCGGAAGCTGGCCTCCCTGGAGGGTTTCACGCTGCGGCGGCGGACGTCTATCGCCGCATGGCACACTTGAAAGATGCACCATCAACCCCGCTTGTTGAAGAGGTGGTGACGGCCTTGGTGCGAACGCGTGATGACTGACGCGAGCAGTGGTTGGCGTTCATGCTAGCACCTGGAGCGGAAGCGCATACCCCAACGGTAGGGCATCGCGGCAGTTGTGCGGTTGCAGACGCGCCCAACTGCTCCTTGTGCATAGGAGGGAAGGCCAGTGGCTGAATCGTCCCCTGGAGCGACAGTGCTCAGGTTCATCGAGTACGTAAATGAAGGAGACCTTGCAGGCATAGCTTCGCTAATCTCGGAGGATCTCAAATTCACGGATATCCGTGGTAGAGTCTACATGGAAAAGGGATTCATGGCAGGGTACCTGGCGGAGTTCCCCAACCATAAGATACATGTTCTCCATGCGCTTCGAGGAGGCGATGGAGTGGCGATCATTGGCCAGACCACAGGCTCCCATGTTCCACGTGAGATAGAGGAAAGAGAAACGCTTGTTTGGACAGTGGAGGTCAAAGATGGTCTGATTTCCGAATGGCGAGTATACTGGGGTGACGAGTATGCTCAGAGATCACAGGAAAACAAGGAGGCCGTTCCGGCCCGGGAAAGCCCGGGCCTTGTGAGGGACTTGTCAACAGTCCACTGAAGAACTGATGAAGGAGGTATACTGATGCCGGTACTGAAGGTGATCGAGCTGGTGGGAACCTCGCCCAACAGTTGGGAGGAGGCGACCGAGAACGCCGTGAACAAGGCAGCGGAGACGCTTCGCGGTATCGTGGGCGCCGACGTCGTGCGCCATAATGTCGCGGTCGAGGACGGCAAAATCACAGAGTACAGAGTGGACGTGAAGATAGCCTTCCTCGTTGAAGAAGGAAGCGTCGGCTAGAAACGCTGCCACTATCCACTAGTCTTCGATGATCAGAATCCGCAAGGGGCTGGGCATCCTCATCAGTCGCCTGCGGGAACAGGGCCTCTGGGTGACCCTCCTTTGGCTGGTTGACCATGCCCTGCGGCTGCTCACCGGTATGTCTCCGCCCAGGACGAGCCGTATCGCCCCCAACCTGTACCTGGGCGGGCAACACTACCGTCATGGGTTGGCGCGCATGGCGAATCTGGGTATCGGCGCCACCGTCAGCCTGCGGGAAAGCTCTGACGACAGGGAGCGTGGCGTATCCTTGGAGAAGCATCTCTGGCTGCCCACGGCGGACGACACGCCACCGACCTTGCAGCAATTGGGGGCGGCGAGTGCCTTCATCGGTCAGGCACTGGATGAAGGGCGGGGTGTGTATGTACACTGCCTCAGCGGCGTGGGCCGGGCCGCCACAACTGTGGCTGCGTATCTGGTGTGCAGCGGGCTGACGCCTGATCAAACCTGGGCCTCCATTCGTCGCGTCCGTCCCTTCGTGCGGCCCAGCGCCGTGCAGAAGGCAGCCATCCAGGAGTTCCACAGGCAGGCATCAGCTGGCCAGGTTTGACAGCCTAGCAGAGTTATGATATACTGCCGCCATTAACTGGAGGCTGCGAGGTTACAGCGAGGAGGCTATGAGGGTGCTCAGCACAGCGTGGCAGCCAATTCTGTTGTGTGGTCGCTCGGTGAATGATGGTGTTCGCGCCTCGTTGCCAGTTCCTCACCGGTGTGTCTCGCACCAGGATTGGATTTCCCCTATAAGGCAGCATAGCCAGAGGCAAGGGCTTCACCTTTCGGGGTAATCCATCGGCTCATCCGCTATCCTAGAGAGTAGAAGGAGGACAGACATTATGAGCAACAATCGACGGGTCAAGGCCATTGTGGCGGGCCTGTTCCTGGTGTCCGCCGTGGTTCTGGCCTCTTGTGAGGAGGAGCCCATGGCGATGAAGATGACCCTCGCCACGATCAACGCCTGGGTCGGCGGGCCGCCGGACGGCGCCGAGATCCCCCTGGGGGAGAACCCGGTTCTGTGCCACTTCTTCGCCGTTGGGGGGGTAGCCTCGGGGGAGTTATGGGTGAACGGCTCCTTCGCCAATGGTGCCGCCAACCCCGACCCGGGAAACGAGTACTTCACCGCTGAGCTGAGCTTTCAGGCCCCAGCGCCAGGCACGTACGTGTTGGAGTGCGTGACGACCGACCACGCGGACAATCAGGCCTGGTCGGAGCCGTCGACGGTCTTCGTCAGCGGGGAGCCTGCTCCGCCCCCACCGCCTCCCGAGGTGCCGACGGCCACGCCCACGGAGACCGAGGTGCCGCCAGAGGTGCCGACCGCCACACCCACTTCGACGGCGGTGCCGACCCACACGCCTACGTCAACCGCTGTGCCCACCAACACGCCGACCTCTACTCCAACGAGTACACCCACACCGCCGCTGCGGGTCGTGATCACCAGGTTCGAGGTCAGTAAGACCCAGATCACGAAGGGCGAGTGCGTCAGATTCGACTGGCAAGTGCAGGCCCCGACTGAGATATACTTCGATGGCCAGGGTGTGACCGAAAACCCTGGCTCCGAGGATAGGTGTCCCACCTCCACGAGAGCATACGAACTCGTAGCGAACGGCTATGGTGGCCCGGTCACCGCGAGCATCACCGTGGTGGTGATCCCGGGTGATACGGAGGGGCCCGCGATAGGCCGAGTTGGTCACTCCCCCGGCCTCATCTATTGGGATGAATACGATTCTTGCACGCCAACGTACCCCATCGAGGTTGGCATAAACGCCTACAACGTTACCGACCCGTCGGGGGTGTCTGCGGTCAAGGTGGCCTATCGGGTTGTCGAGGCAGGAAGGCCAGCTGGGCAGTGGCAGGCGAAACCCATGAGCCAGGTTCAAACGGGGATACACTCAGCAGCGATAGGGCCTAATGACCTAGAGCTGAGCCTCAACCCCCCTGTGAGCTACGGGTATGGCAATACGTCAACCTTGCAATACTACATCCAGGCCTTCGATAGCGTAGGCAACCGATCCGACAGCTCAACGCGCACCGTCACCGTTCAATACTGCTACGTCGTTGAGTAGGGTGTTAAGCGCGGTCTTGAAACTGACCATTGAGGTCCAGGCTTGGTGTGATGAGCCAAAGGGCCTTGGAGAGTGAGTCTAGCCGAATTCGCTGACTGGTGGGAGGGAGTCCCACTTCGAGGGAGGATGAAAGGAGATTCTAGATGAGCGGAAGATGGATAGCCGTCATCGTCATCGTGCTCGTCGTTTTGTGCTTGGTTGTGGGCGCACTGGCTGCCTTGTACTACTGGCTCAACGTGCCCACGGCAGAGGCCGCGGTGGAACCGACGGTCTCGATTGACAGCCCTCGCCAGGGAGACGAGGTGGTAGTGGGGCAGGCAGTTCAGATCTTCGCCACGGGGCAGGATCCGAGCGGCATTGCCCGTATGGAGTTGTGGGTTGATGGCCAGTTTGTCATATCGCAGGCTAGCGCTTTGCCCGACGGGACGAACCCGTTCCCGTTGATGGCCAATTGGGAACCCACGACCCCGGGCAACCACACCATCACGGTGAGGGGCTACAACATGGCCGATGCCTCGGGTCAGGCCTCCATCAGCGTCAACGCGGTACAGGGACCCGACGTACCCACCGAGATGCCTGCTGAGGGGTGTGCAGGCGTTCCGGTGCTGATCCATGAGGTGCAGGAGGGCGAGACGCTGGAGGGCATCGCTGCCGGATACGAAGTGACGGTGGAGGACATATTGGCCTGTACCCCAGGGGTGGATCCAGCGGTGCCGCTGACGCCGGGTCAAGTGCTGTACGTTCCCTACATAGCTGAGGATGAAGGCACCGGTGACACCCCGCCGGGCGGTGACGTCCCGCCGGAGCTGCCGCCCGAGGTGGAGCCCCCGTCTGTGGACGAGGAGTCGCCTCCTCCGGATGAGGACCCGCCTCCAGGAGAGCCGCCACCTGACCCTGCACCAGATCCGCCAGCTCCTCCAGCGGACCCGCCGGACCCGCCACCACCACCCGTGGCGCTGGAGTTCGAGGCTCTGGAGTTGGAGACCGATCAGTGGTATCTGGCGGTGTACTGCAACGTCCAGTTGGAGGACGCGATGGAGAGGGTCCCCATAGATACCACCGACTACCTCGACCACGTGGGCCCTCCGGACCAGAACTACTGGGACATCGCGTCTGAATTGAGCGGCGCGAATAGTCGCCCCGTAGCCGTGACCCCTGGAGACACCGTGAGCGTGTTCGCGGACTGCTGGGGCTTCTCCCCTGGCGAGTTGATACCGCGCGACCTGGGTAGCTTCACGAGGGAGCACCCCGAGGCCAATTGGAACGGCGACCCCATCGAAGTGTACTCCGAAGGAGGGGTCGGGTCGTTCAGGGTTGTGTACCGCATCTGTTTGGGCTCTTGTGACCCCGCGCCGGAGATCAATCGACCGTACGACCTGCAGTACAACTATGACATGGTCTTTGGCCACTACTTCACCTGGAGTTGGGACGACGACCCCACGCAACCGGCGGAAGGGTTCAGGCTGTACCGAGACGGTGTCCTTCTGTACGAGCAACCGGGCCGCAACCTCCGCTTTATGCAGGTCAACGAGGAGGACGTAACCCCCTGGTGCGACGGGGTGTGGGCCTTCACGCTGACGGCGTACGAGGGCGTGCTTGGCGTGGGGCCGGAATCACTACACAGCGACTCCGAGGTGTTGCTGGGGGACCCCTGCACGAAAGTGGTGGAAGTGAGCATGCTTCCCGGGGGCTGGGAAGGGCTGTGGACCCTTTGCATCCCCAACGATTGCCCCGCTCCCGATCCTGGTTGTACGAACTGCGAAGTGGAGGTCTGGTACGGCAGCATATACGCCAACGGCGAGCGGATCGAGAGGGAGCCGCCGCCGCTGCCCGCGCCAGGGGAGCCGTGGGTCATAACGGTCGATCCGACCGCATTGATCGACAGCAACCATGTCTGGCCTGGGATACCCATAGCAGATCTGTTCGAGGGTCAGGACACCATGACGGTTCATCTGGCTAATGATGAAGACCTGACCATTGGCATCTCACTGACTGACTGGGATATGTTCGACGCTGACACCCTCATCTGCCAAAACGCTGTCACCAAAGCTGCGGCAAACGTGGTCGACGGTGGGCCGGCCGAGGGGTTGTCCGGCTTCTGGTGCAAGGACGAATTCAATGTCGACCGGGCGTTTCTGATCATCAATATAGACGTCCTGCCGTAGATTTGAGGGCCAAGATTCGAAGTTAACAAGACTGCTGGACGAGTAGGGGCAGGGTGATCGCTCGATGGGCGACACCCTGCCCTTTTTTTGCGTCGAGCGCGGGTCAGACGCCGGTCGAGTAGGCCCGAAGGGCCGTATCGGGACCAGACCGAGGGGCTGTTGGGAATCGGTTATGTGTGGGAAGCCGCTTGGTTTCGATACGCTTCTCCGCTTCGCTGCGAAGCTACTCAACCAGCGCTGGGCGCAGGCGGAAGGCCCTCGGCAGCACTATGCGGAAAGCAGATCGCAGTAGTAGAAGCGGTCATCTCTGAGAACGACTTCTCCCTTCTCGAGCGGTATCGAGTCAGTGAAGATGGGTCCGGCGTACACGAAGGTGTGGAACTCTCCATTCTCGCCGCAGGGATCCACGTGAACAGGCAAATCGGACAGGAATCGCTCATCGAAATCCCGACCCGCGAAGGACCCATCGAGCATGCTAGAGTCGACGCAGGTGACGACCGCTTCGAAGCCCAGGTCTATGAAGGTCTGCGCGAGTGGACCAGTATCCCTCTGCCACAGCGGAAACACCGCTTTCATGCCGACCTTGGCCAGATTGTGCTCCCTGTAGCTCCGAACGTCCTCCAGGAAGATGTCTCCGAAAGCGACGGAGGAGACGCCGAGGGTCAGGTACTTCTCCAAGAGCTCACGCATGGCACGTTCGTATCCCTCGTTGGAGGCGCTCTTCGAAATGGAGATCGTTTCCAGGGGAAGGCCAAGGGAATCAGCCTGCCGGTGCAGGAGAACTCGCGGAACGCCGTGCATGCTGATCCTGTCATACTCCTCGGTCACGACGGTTAGGAGAGCGATTAGCTCGTACTGTTCCCTCCTCTGCAATTCGCGAAACGCGAGGGCGGCATCTTTTCCACCGCTCCACGACAGTATGACCTTGTCCCTCATCCCTCGTCCTGGCTGCCTTCAATCGCTTTCGAACTCTGAGGGCGGGAACAGGGGCAGCTGCGCTTCCGGCCGCTCGATGAGGGGTTCCAGCCCTATGATCTGGTCCAAATCGGGGCGATCGAGGTGCTTCTTGGTGCCCAGGTCCCTGAGGTGCTTCAGCTTGATGAACTGCCACTCCCCTTCGTTCAGCGCTCTTCGCAACAGGAACTCACTCTCGATTCTGAACCGCAGCAGATCCAGCCGACGGTCGGCGATGAGGATGTACCGGTGCGACTCGCTGTGATCCTGGCCTCCGTGACTGAGGATGTCGCCGAACCTGGTCGTTTGCTTGAAGGCAAAGGTGTGGAGGCCCGCCCATTCGCTGTCCCAACTGACATCCAAACCCCTGGGCAAACGAACTCGCGAGATGGGGTCTGTGCCAGTGGAGAGCTGCGGCACACGTCGCTTGGACAGGGACACCTGATAGCCAAGGCGCTGTCCCACCTGCATCAGCAACTTCAGGCCTTCCACCCTCTCTTCGGCGAGACTCGTCGCCTCTTCCTCTGGTCGGAGATTGCACTTATCCGAGGCATCGTCACGCTGTGCATAGGAGTCTATGCAGGCTTGGACGAGGCCAGGCGGAGGGGTGAAGATACCCGGAAAGCGAGAATAGATGTCGTCGCAGAGGTCTTCGTGGCTGCAGTCACGTCCGTCCGTGAGAATCTGATAGACCGCTCGCTCCAACCGATCCGCCAAGGGGCGTGGCGGATAACCCTTTGCCTTCATCCACCATTGAACAGCACCGCTCGCTTCGTCTGCATCCTTAGGCAGGAGTTCCAACACCTCCCTTGCCAACGCCTCCTGTAGAGCGCTCTCCATCTGCTCGTCGAGGAAATCAGGCATGGAGACACGCTCGCCGAGGGCGAGCGCTTGTGTCAGCAAACCGTCCCGGCTCCATCGCTGGTAGATGGCGCTGTGGAGCCAACCGAAGTGGAGTGCCTCGCCTCGCTCCCTGAGCAACTCCCGGGCTGCCCTCAGTGCTGCCTCCTGCAGGGCCAGAGCCACGGCACCAGGCGACAGGTCGTCCAGATCCTGGCCGGGTCCATCATCTCTGGTAAAGGTGAGGCGATACGCTCCGTCCACACCCTGCATGGGTTCCTCGGGGGGATGCACATCTTCTGGCTGGTACAAGATCCTCCGTAGCTTGAATGCCGCCCCCACGGCGGCCAGTATCACGTTATTGATGTGGGTCAGACTAGCCCGCTCGAGAATGAAGATCATGCTACCCTGGGGTCGAAGGGGGCGGTGGAGAGTCTTCAGGGCCGCACCCAGACTTCTTCGGTACCACGACCAGCCCATCATCTTCCGCCTCAGCAAGGGTTTCAGGAGTGTTGCCTTTTCTCTACCCCACAGCCAGCCGCTCCATAAGTAGGAGAGCGTCCAGAAGGGGCGATAGTAGGGAGGAGGTGCGGCAACGACCAAGCTCACGCTGGAGGGTGGCAGCCTGGCGGCCACTCTGTGGAGTGGTTCGTTGATCACGCTTACCTCCGCCTCCGCTTCGCCCACGAGGCTCTCGGTGTCGGTGGTGACAGCCATTGGCCCGGACGGCGATAGGAGGCGTACCAACCGGTACGCCTCTTCGAAGGCATGCCATACGTTTCGCTCCATGAATCTGGTCGGCGGACGCAGGTGGAGCACCGTGGGTCTGGGCAGGGGGGAGGCGCCGAGCTTGCTGCAGGTGTCGAAGCACTGCACTAGGATCAACTGCAGCGCATTCTGCAGCGGTGAATCGACAAAGAGGGTCTCTATCTTCATAGAGAGGTCCGTCAAGGCGTAGAGATTCCGCGGAGTGTAGAGGTTCAGAAGTTCCTCGGCCAGCTTCCGTTCTGGCTCATGAGGCTGAGCCAGCCTCTCCAGAAGATACCAGTAGTGGACTCCTTGCTTCTCCACGCTGTCCAGCACAGTGAGGTCAGTGTCCTCGACAGGGAATCGGCCTTCGGCGTCGCAGTGCGTGCAGTGATAGTACTTCTCCACTGGCCTGTCGTCTTCTCCATGCCAGAGGAAATAATCGACGACGAGGGGACGCGCACAGTGGTGACAGGAGCTGGCGTATAGCTGGTTGATGTGCTCCCGCAGCGGAATACCTCTTTTCAGACTGTCGCCCAGTCGCACGGTCGCGGCATCGATCTCGTGTGGCGAGGGGAGGGTCAGGATACCGTGCACGAGCAGGGTGCGGACCGGGTTGAAGCTGGCGGCGATGCCCCTCCTTCCGCTGGCAGCCGCTTCGACCAACAGCGTACCCCTTTGCGGGAAAGGGTCCATGACGAGATTGCCCGGATTGGTGCACTCGACGACATACGCTGCTACCACGTTGCGCGGTAGAGGTTGCAGATAACGCTCCAGGGGGATTTGCTCTTCGTTCGGCTTGTCAGGAATGAACCGTTCAATCTCGTGCATCGTTCTGTTTCGGCTTAGAGTATATCACAGTTTGCAGGTTGCGGCCTTTTGTGGTATAATAGAACATAAGTTCTAACGCGTTTGCCTTTTGTTATGGTTTGGAGTAAACTCAATTACTAGGGGCGAACCCGGAGGGAGTGTCAATGGCGGAGAAAGAGGGTCGCGAGAAGGCGCTAGAGATTACCCTCTCACAGCTAACGAAGCGGTATGGCGACGGAGCTGTGATGAAACTGGGAGAGGCCCCGGGTATGGATGTGGAGGTCATACCCACAGGGTCTATGGGCCTGGACATCGCACTGGGCGTGGGAGGCATACCTCGCGGGAGGGTGGCCGAGATATTCGGCCCCGAGGGTTCAGGCAAGACTACCCTTTGCCAACATATCATTGCTGAGGCCCAGCGTGATGGGGGCATTGCGGCCTTCATAGATGTGGAACACGTCCTCGATCCTATCTACGCCGCCAAGTGTGGGGTGGACATCGAGGAGTTGCTCATCTCCCAACCGGACACCGCAGAGCAGGCACTGGAGATCACCGAGGCTCTCGTGCGTAGCGGAGCGATAGACGTGGTGGTTGTGGACTCAGTGGCGGCACTGGTGCCCAGGGCTGAGATCGAAGGGGAGATGGGTGACCAGCACGTGGCGTTGCAGGCGCGGCTGATGTCCCAGGCCCTGCGGAAGCTGACGGGGGCCATCAAGCGTTCCAAGACCGCCGTGATCTTCACCAACCAGCTGCGAATGAAGGTGGGAGTTCTCTTTGGCAGCCCAGAGACGACACCCGGGGGACGTGCCTTGAAGTTCTATTCTTCGGTGCGTCTGGATATTCGACGGGTGCAGTCCATCAAGGCTGGAACCGAGGTGATCGGCAACCGGACGAAGGTTTGGGTGAAGAAGAATAAGGTGGCACCTCCCTTCAAGTCGGCGGAGTTTGACATCATGTACGACGAAGGTATCTCTCGAGAGGGTGATCTCATTGACGTCGGCGTGGACATGGGGCTCGTGGACAAGAGGGGAGCCTACTTCTCCTATGGCGACACGAGGCTAGGACAGGGCCGGGAGAACGCCAAGGACTTCCTGCGGGAGAATCCCTCGGTAGCACAGGAGATCAGTGACAAAGTTCGCCAACGGGCCGGCCTTCCTCCCGTGCGTTGGCCTGTCAGCGAACTTCGCGAAGCAAGCGAAAAGGAGCATCGTCAGTCGACGGCGGGTTCGGAGGAACCGTCGGGAGAAGCAGAGGGTTAGAGTAGCCGGACGCTGCACAGACCCATAGCTAGGGACTCAGCATCTTACGTGATGGAGGGGGAGCGCTCCTTTCCCTCAGCGATTGGTCTTGGAAGAGGAAGAAGCGAAGTGGGCGGCGAGTTTCATGTGACCAAGTTTCTAATGGCGCGGCAGACGGGGATTGTGAACTGCACCACAGTTGAACCTGGGGTCTCAGAGCTCACCGCATAACGGAGTACTTCAGAAGCCGGGTGTTGAGGGATAGGCCGTCGTACTAAAGCGACGGGCTACAAGAGGATTCTCCCTTTATCTCTAGGCAGGCACTACTGCTCTGCCTTCCGTAGCTGTGGCTGTGCGCCACAGCCTTTTTTGTTCTGAGCGCTTGACGTGGCAGGCGAGATCACCGAGATCAAGGTCCAGAAGAGGAAAATGGATCGAGTCAACGTCTATCTTGACGGCGAGTACGGTTTCAGCCTAGCGATGGGCGTAGCAGCGTCGCTGAAGCGCGGGGATATCCTCTCTGAGGAGGAAATCCGAGAGCTGCAGTCACGGGACGCTGTCCAGAAGGCGTACGATAGGGCTCTTGATTACCTGGCCTATCGCCCACGTAGCAGTGCTGAGTTGAGGCGTTACCTGAGGAAAAAGCAGGTCTCCACGGAGGTCGGCGAGGCGGTTCTGGAGCGGCTGAGCGCGGCAGGGCTGCTGGACGACGGGGCGTTCGCCCGGTACTGGGTGGAGAACCGAGAGACCTTCAAACCCCGGGGTCGCCGCGCCTTGCGGCACGAATTGCGGCAAAAGGGAATCGACGACGAACTGATAGCAGAGGTCTTGAGTGAGATTGATGAGGAGGAGAGTGCTTATCGGGCTGCCGTGAGTCAGGCCCAGAGGTATGATCATCTGGATGATCGCGTTTTTCGTCAAAAGATGTACGGCTTCCTTCGGCGACGAGGTTTCGGTTACGAGGTGGTAAGGGAAACGGTATCGCGTCTACTTCAGCAGAGTGCTGAGGAAGGCGGGGAGGACAGTTAGCCACCGTGTGTGGGAAGTGTTGGAAAGGAGTGTAGCGGCAGATGGAACCTATTATGGTCGCATTGGGATTACTAGCCGCAGCCTTCGGCGGATTCGCGGTGGGCTATGTGGTTAGGCAGTACTTGGCTACGTCCAAAGTGAAAGAGGCTCAAGCAGAGGCGGAGCAGATCGTGGCCGATGCGGAGACGAAGCAGAAGGAGATGCTGCTGGAGGCCAAGGATGAGTCGCTCAACATACTGCGAGAGGGAGAGGAAGAACTGAAGCAGAGGCGCAGGCGCGTGCGCAATCAGGAGGAGCGCCTGCAGAAGAGGCAGGAGAGCCTGGAGCGTCGTCTGGAACCCCTCGAGGAGCGGGAAAGGAAAGCTGCTGCTCAAGAGACTAGGCTGAAGCAGACCGAGGCGGAGCTGGAGGAACTCAAACAAAGGCGCACTGAGGAGTTGGAAGCCATCTCCTCCCTGAGCAGAGAGGAGGCCACGGACCTGCTTTTGCGAACCGTCGAGGAGGAGAGCCGTCAGGAGATGGCCCGCGTAATACGCGAGGTGGAACAGGAGGCGAGGGAGACGGCGGATCGAAAGGCTCGGAAGGTCATCAGCGAGGCCATTCAGCGCTATGCCTCCGAGGAAGTGGCAGAGGTCAGTGTCTCGACGGTGGATTTGCCTAGCGATGAGTTGAAGGGTCGCATTATCGGACGTGGGGGTCGCAACATCAGAGCTCTGGAGAACGCCGCAGGTGTGGATCTGATCGTTGATGACACGCCCGAAGCAGTGACCATCTCCAGTTTCGATCCAGTAAGGCGTGAAATCGCCCGTTTGTCGCTCACCAAACTCATCATGGACGGGCGCATCCATCCGGGGCGGATCGAGGAGGTGGTGTCGAAATCCAAGCGAGAGGTGGAAGCTATTATCCAGGAGGAGGGGGAGCGAGCGGTCTTCGACGTGGGTGTGACAGGGATGCACCCTGAACTGGTCAAGCTGCTGGGAAGGTTGAGGTACAGGACCAGCTATGGCCAGAACCAGTTGGAACACTCCATACAGACAGCGCACCTCGCGGGGATGATGGCTGCCGAGGTTGGCGCTGATGTCCGGCTGGCCAAGGAGGGAGGCTTGTTGCATGACATCGGCAAGGCGGTCGATCACGAGGTGGAGGGGCCCCACGCTTTGATCGGCGCTGATATCGCCAGGCGCCACGGCAAGTCGGCGGGGCTGGTCAATGCGGTCGCCGCTCACCACCAGGAAGAGGAAGCCCAAAGCGTCGAGGCGGTGCTGGTGGCGGCAGCGGATGCCATATCGGGAGGGCGCCCTGGAGCGCGCCGCGAGAGCCTGGAGACCTATTTCAGGCGCATCAAGGCTTTGGAGGAGGTGGCCAGTTCCTTCCAGGGGATCAGCGAATGCTACGCCATCCAGGCGGGTCGCGAGATAAGGATCGTGGTCAGGCCAGACGAGATTGACGACCTGGGCATCCTGCGCCTATCGAAGGATGTGGCTCGCAAGGTGGAGGAGAATCTTGAGTATCCGGGGCAGATCAAGGTCACCGTCATACGCGAGAAGAGGGCCGTAGACTACGCCAAGTAGAGATCTCTCGCCAGAGCAATGGACGTCACTGACGAGATCAAGGACAGAATAGACATCGTCGAGTTCATCTCCACCTACGTGCCGTTGAAGAAAGCGGGACGGAACTATAAGGGGCTGTGTCCATTTCACGCTGACACCACCCCCTCGTTTGTCGTTTTCCCCGATGGGCAGAGGTGGTACTGTTTTGGGGCGTGCGCCAGCGGAGGAGACGTTTTCACCTTCCTGATGAAGAAGGAGAACCTGGAGTTCTCGGAGGCCTTGCGGGAACTGGCACAGCGGGCGGGGATACCTCTGGCTCCGCGCACAGAGGCTCAGAAGGTGGAAGACAAGCGGCGCAAGCTACTGCACGAGATCAACGCGGCTGCTGCCCAATACTTCAACCATCTTCTGATCCATTCGACCGACGGAGAGATTGCGCGAGACTACTTGGCCGGGCGCGAGATTCGAGCCGAAACGTGGAGGGCTTTCCAGTTGGGCTATTCTCTGCCCGACTGGGAGGCTCTGAGCCAGCATTTGTCAGCAAAGGGGTACCGGGAGGCGGATGTGTTCGCCGCTGGTCTGACCGTCGAGCGGGAGAGCGGTGGATGCTACGACCGTTTCCGGGGGCGCTTGGTCTTCCCGATCTGCGATGATAGGGGTGCGGTTCTGGGGTTTGGCGCGCGCGCCCTGGGCGATGCCGAGCCCAAGTACGTGAACACTCCGCAGACGCCCGTCTTCGACAAGGGCGGCATTCTCTATGGCATCCATCTGGCGAAGGAGGCCATTCGCGAGGAAGGCACTGCCATCATCGTGGAGGGATACATGGACGTGCTGATGGCGAATCAGCACGGGTTCCGGAATGTCGTGGCCTCCATGGGCACCGCCCTGACCGAGAACCAGGTGCGAATCCTGAGGAAGGTAACCAAGAGCTTCACTTTGGCCATGGACGCCGACGCGGCAGGAGAGCAGGCCAGCCTCAGGGGCTTGGAAGTGGTCAAGAAGCACTATGGGGTGGAGCACCGTCGAAGTCCAGAGATCAGGGAGACCTACGAGCACATATGGTTGAAGAGATACGTGGACTCCAACATCAAGGTCATCACCATGCCGCCCGGCCAGGATCCAGATGATGTGATTAGAGAGGAACCGGAGCGCTGGGCGCGACTGGTGGAGGAGGCGCTGCCGCTCATGGACTACTACTTCCAAATGGCCACCGGCGGCGTCGAGCTCGACACAGCCCAGGGGAAATCTGCGTTGGTTCAGGAGCTGCTGGCACTGATCGCAGAGATAGGAGACGGGATCGAGCGTGCCCATTATTTGCAGAAACTGGCCGGCCTAGTTAGAATAGATGAGAGGCTGTTGGCTGCCGAACTGAGTCGGTTCAAGGGCCGAGGCAGGGCGGAGACGCCTCATGCAGATTCTGGCCTACTGTCCATCGTGCAATCCTCGGCTGCATTGGAGAACTACTGTCTGGCCCTGCTACTGAAGGCGCCTACATTCGTGCATGAAGTCGAGGAATTGGCGGCGGACGATTTCTTCGCGCCAGAGAACCGCTCCATTTTCGCGGCTTTGCTGGATTCGATAGAGCGGGAGGGCGCCCTCGATATCGGTGAGTTCCGCGACGCACTAGATCCGCTCCTTGTTCAGCATCTGGCGGTCATACTTGAGTCTGAAGCGAAGGGACCCCGCCTGCGAGAAGAGGATTTGCCGGAGGAGATCCGACGGACCGTGTCCAGGCTGAGGGATCGAAACGATCGGAGGGAGTTAGGGCAGCTAGAGAGTCTTCTTCACGATGCGCGCCAAGGTGGTGAGGATGAACTGGCGCTGCGGGAGAGAGTTGATTCTCTGAGACAGAGGATTCAGCAGCGTGAGAGGGAGAGAGAATCCAAGGGCGCGTGGGCGCGGGAAGACGCACGATGAGGAGGACCGGTGGTGCCTGCCCAGGTCCGAGGACGGATGGTGGGAGTCAGGATGTCGGAGCCGTCCGACGGGAGCCTAGAGATCGAAGAAGTAAACGTGGAAGAAGGGACCTCCACGAATAAGGTGGAGGGAGTGCGTGAATCTGTGGACGACACAGCCGTTTCTCCGGACGAGGAACTAGCGGGAACGACGATGGAAGAGCCTTCGACGGCCCAGGAGGAGGACGTCGATGTTTCCCTTGACGCTCTTCTGGATCTGGAGGGGCTGGAATCCAGCGACCCGGTAAGGATGTATCTGAGGGAAATAGGGCATGTTTCTCTGCTGTCGGCAGCCGACGAGAAATGGCACAGCATGAAGATGATGGCGCCTCGGTACCTTGACGAGATCGGACAGCAAGTTAGCGGCGAGAGTGGCGAAGAGGCGTGGCTGCAGATCGCAACGAGGGCTCAAGAATCGCTGCGGGCGGATTGGGAAACTATCACAGCGCTCTGTGACCAGTTGGGGGTCCCTGCGCCGGAGTTGGCGAAACTGGCCGGTGAGATAGAAACAATTTCCCGACCGGTGGTACAAGCCGGTGAGGAATCATACCTGACTGATTATCTGAGTAGTATCGGCGAGGAAGACTTTGCCGAAACGGATGAACTGGCCATCGTCCTGGAGTCGTCAGAGAGTGAGGGCGACGGCGACGGGCAGGACCTGCTAGCGACTGAATGGGACATGCTCACCAGGAAGATACACGATCTTTGTCTCGACTTCTATCTACTACCGCCTGAATTGAGGGCTCTGATAGGGTCCCACTTTCGTAAGACTGGTAGGATTCCCACAAAACGGAAGTACTTGCCCGCGACGCGGGAAAGCCACAGCGCGATTTTAGACAGGTTCGAGGCCGTGGACGAGTTGGCAACCTTCTCCCGCAAAGTTCTGATCGTGGCCAACTTGCGTCTGGTTGTGAGCGTGGCCAAGCAGTACATGGGGAGGGGGATTACGTTCTTGGACGTGATCCAGGAGGGCAACATCGGCCTCCTGCGGGCAGTGGAGAAGTTCGACTACCGGCGCGGCTTTAAGTTCAGTACCTATGCTACGTGGTGGATCCGGCAGGGTATCGGCCGCGCCATCGCCGACCAAGGGCGTACCATTCGCATCCCTATCCATGTGGTGGAGGACATCAATCGAGTGCTGCGGACGTCACGTCGGCTCACACAGGAGTTAGGAAGAGAGCCCTCAGCTGAGGAGATAGCGCTGCAGATGGAGGGATTGCTGTCCGATGAGGACAAGCTGGCCATTGTGAAAGCGCGAAGCAATGACGAGCCCGTCGACTCCATCTTGCAGCGGAGGTGGAGGAGGGCAGCCGCCAAAGTGAGGCGGATTATCCGCATTTCCCAGGAGCCCATGTCGTTGGAGATGCCCATTGGTAGCGGGGAAGACAGTTCCCTGGCGGATTTCATAGAGGATGAATCTATTCCTGGTCCCATCGATACCGCATCGCGAGAGCTGCTTCGAGAGCAAATGAGTGATCTACTGGAGTCGCTCAGCGAGAGGGAGCGCAAGGTCTTGACGTTGCGTTTCGGACTTAGGGATGGGCAAAGTCGGACTTTGGAGGAGGTCGGAAGGACGCTGGGCGTGACGCGGGAGCGTGTCCGCCAAATAGAGGCGAAGGCGCTGCGAAAGCTCCGACACCCCAAGTCGAGTCGCAAGCTGCGAGACTACCTGGGGTGAGTTGACTAGAGGCTGGCTGCGCAGTATAATATGCTTAAGGTCGTTCCTCGGTAGCTCAACTGGTAGAGCAGCCGGCTGTTAACCGGCGGGTTGTAGGTTCGAGTCCTGCCCGAGGAGCCTGGAAAGGGCGTGTTTGAGGTGCACAGTCGTCGCCCGCCGTCCAACCCGCATGGGAGAAGCCGTGCGGGTTTTTTTGTGTGCTTGGGACGTGAGGCGGCCGAGCCCTGCACCACACAAGGGCTGCCAGCTTGATAAAGAGGCGCTCGGGGCGGGGGACGAGCGGAGAGGGAAGTTGAAGCCTGTGCGAAGGCTGTTTGGTCACAGCCACTGAGAGACGTGGAGGCTGACGAGAATGAGAGTCTCGGATTTGGGTGAATTCCCCTTGATCGAGAGAATAGCCGGACGCCTGCCGGGGTACCTCGATGACGTGTATGTGGGCGTCGGGGACGACGTCGCGGTGTTGGAGCTGGACCGCGAGACATATCAACTGGCCACGTGTGATATCCAGGTAGAAGGGATTCATTTCCTGACCCAGTTGGTCACACCGTATCAATTGGGGCGCAAGGCGGCGGCGATCAACCTGAGCGATATCGCAGCCAAGGGAGGCATTCCGCAACACTGCTTAGTCTCGCTGGCGTTGCGGCCGGAACTGGAGGTTAGTTGGGTGGAGGCACTCTACGATGGTCTGCGGGAGGAGATAGCTGCGTACGGCGCTGACATAGTGGGCGGCAACATGTCCAGGACGGAGGGCCCTATCGTGGTGGATCTGTTCCTCCTTGGTCGGGTGAGGCGTGAGGAAGTGCTTCTGCGCTCGGGCGCTCGCCCTGGGGACCGGGTGTTGGTGACCGGGTGGTTGGGTGAGGCGGCGGCGGGGCTGGCCCTCATGCGCCAGGCCGACTTGGCGGTGGAGAGGGAAGGAGCGGACCGAGTCCGGGACGCGTATCTGACGCCGACGCCGAGGATTAGGGAGGGGCGCGCCATCGCCAGCGATGGACGGACGAGTGCCATGATCGACCTCAGCGACGGGCTGAGCAGCGACATCGGTCACATTTGTGAAAGGAGCGATGTGGGGGTACGCCTGTGGGCGGAGCGGCTGCCTATATCGGAGGCGACTCAGAGGATTGCGGCGCTGATGGGTAGGGCGGATTGGGCGCTGGCGGTGGGGGGCGGGGAGGACTACGAGCTTTGTTTCACTGTACCGCGGGAGGCCGAAAGGGAAGTGGTGGCGTTGGTGGGTGAAGCGACGGGTACCAGAGTAACATGCATTGGCGAGGTGCTTCCTGGAGATGCGGGGCGCTGGATAGAACTGGCAAACGGCGAGGAGGTTCCTATAAGAGGAGGGGGGTGGGATCATTTTAGTGGCAGTTAGGGCGTGGTGAGGGAGAGAGATTGAAGTGCAAGGTTTTCTCGTCGTCGCGCCTGGAGATCCCGCTGCTGGTGAGGCTGTCAGATAAGCTTAGGAACGATGAGGATCGAGGTGAGAGCGGCGAGGTTTGGCATACAAGACAAGGGAGGCAGTCAGTCTCCGAGCAGTTCCTCTACCATGCGGTGAGCGATGGCCCTGAAGTTGCCCCAGTCTCGCCACCGAGGCTCAAGCCGCTCCAACTGTGCGGCCACGCTGGCGAGGTCCCCCAGGGATGCTTCGCGGAAGTCGGTGATTCCCTCTCGGTCGTCGAGGCAGCAGAGTTGGCCGCCCACCTCACGTACCTGGAAGACGTAGGAGACGAAGGGAATGCAACTGTCCTTGCATTTGAGTTCGTATTCGATGAGGCCCACAAATCGCTCGACCTTCACGTCAAGGTTGGTCTCCTCTTTGAGTTCGCGATGTAGGGTCTCTTCCACCGTCTCTTGCCACAGGACACGACCGCTGGGGAGGCGGTAGACTCCGTGCGGGTAGAAGTGCTTGGTGTGCAAGAGGACGTTGCCGTTGGGGCGAACGACAACCATTACTACCTCGCCGCGACAGGCCACGGGCCCGGTGGATATCTTCCGGATCCAGGTATGGAACGTCTGGTGGGTGACGTCAATGGTGCAGGTGTGTCTCCGAGGGTGACCAAACCGGGCGATCAAGGCTTCTATCTCTTCCTCGAATATCAAGCGCTCGCTCACAGCTGCTCCCGATGTATAGACGTTGCCTAGGAAGGCTGTACCTCGACCGATGTGCCCACGCTGCTGTTCAGCAGTCGTTGTGCGCTACCGTTGACCACGGCTATGGCTAGGTGGGCTGAACTGTCGATGTAAGCGATGAGTTCCCCGTCTTCGCCCTGGGCAAAGGTGTTGCTGACACCCTTTATCTCTCTCTCAGCTAGTCTGACAATCAGGCGGTCTCCGAGAGAGAGCAAGTCTGAGCGTGGGATGTTTGTCAATAGATTGCCGAAATGGTCGACGTGAGCTACCTGACCGGTGATCTTCCGTCTGTGGATCTCAAGGCGGGGCAGGGGGATCGTCACGATGTCATCAAGCTGCGTGCCAAGGGCGTCGATCTGGACGCCGAGCGAAAGGTGGGCGGCTACGGGGGCAAAGATGTCGCGACCGTGGAAGACGTTGCTCACCTGGGGCAACCAGTACCGTCGGTTGGTGAGGTTTACGATGCGCAGCTCCTGGTGTGCGGCGCGGAGTTGCTGGACCACGTAGGTCAGGACGCCGTTGTCAGGGGCGACGAAGGAGGCGTCGGGACTGTGTACTGCGATAGCACGGCGGCCGGTGCCGACACCAGGATCGACGACCACCACGTGGATGGTGCCCGTTGGGAAGTAGCCGTAGGCCCGGCGCAGCACGTAGGCGGCAGCTGCGACGTCCTGAGGGGGGATATCGTGAGTGAGGTCCACGATGGTCGCATCGGGGTTCAGGCCTAGGATGACTCCTTTCATCACTCCGACGTTGCCATCTTCCATGCCGAAATCGGTGGTGAGGGTGATGATGGGAGGCGCAGCGTTGTCCATGTGGTGGTGCACAGGTCGAAAATCCCAGGAGTGAGGTAAGAGTATTTGACCGAACACACCCTTTGTGTTATGATGTCAGGCAACTGAAGAGTATAGCATCTGTTGAGATTGATCGCAACTGGAAACCATGTATAGACACTCGGCTGTGGACTCCGCACCGGCGGGATCGCGGGTCTGCGCCAAGCAGCTGCTGACCGCAGAGGATATCGATCCTCGCCGGCAGGACGAGGCGAAGGCGTATGCAAGGCTCAAACACCGGTTGTTGGTAGCTGACATGGCGTTGGGGGGTGGCTTCGCGGTGCTGTTGCTTGTCACAGGGATATCGGCGTGGATGACAGGCGGCATCGAGGCGTTCTTGACTCAGCCGGTGTTGGTGGTGGGAGCGTATTTCCTCGTTTTCTCGCTGGCCTACGGTTTGTTGCTCCTGCCTTTGGAGTACTATGGTGGCTTCGTGCTTCCTCACCGCTATGGTCTATCTACGCAGACCAAGAGGGGATGGGTAGTGGACCAGGCAAAGGCCGGTGTCCTGAGCCTGGCGTTGGGGGTGGTGGTGGTTGAGGTAATGTACTTCCTGTTGAGGTCACTACCGTCGCTTTGGTGGCTGGTGACTGCAGTGTTCATGCTGCTGGTCACGGTTATCTTGACAAACGTGGCTCCTCTGCTGATAGTGCCGCTGTTCTTCAAGCTTACACCGGTGGGAGATGAGGAGTTGGTGGCGCGGCTGACGAGGCTGGCTGAGAGGGCGAAGACCAAGGTGAAGGGCGTGTTCACGATAAACCTGAGTAGCAGGACCAAGGCCGGCAACGCCATGCTGATGGGCCTTGGGTCCACGCGGCGCATCGTATTGGGGGACACATTGTACTCGGACTACGGGCCGGACGAGATCGAGAGCATTCTAGCGCACGAACTGGGTCATCAGGTGCGACACGACATGTGGTGGGGGCTGATCTTGCAGTCTACGTTGACACTGGTAGGGCTTTATCTGGCCCACGTGGTGCTGGGTTGGGGCGTGAGGGTGATGGGGTTCGCTGGGCTGGATGACGTGGCCGGGCTGCCGTTGCTGGCGCTTGTGATGGGGGCCTTCATGGCCGTGAGCACGCCTGTGATCAACGGCTTTTCGCGGTGGCGGGAGGGGATGGCGGACGAGTTCGCCTTGCAGATGACGGGGAGACCGGAGGCCTTCGTGTCGGTGATGGTGAAGTTGGCCAACCAAAACCTGGCCGAGGTAGATCCCGAGCGCTGGGTGGAGGTGCTACTGTACAGCCATCCGGCGATGATGAGGCGAATCCAGCATGGTGAGAACTACAGGGCGAGAGCCCCAACCCTGAGCGGCGGACGCTGATCTGGCATTTCCACCATCGAGTGGCGGAATTGGTGGCCATGAGCGGTGCGGACAGCATCCTCGATGTGGGTTGTGGGGAAGGGGGCACCGCATATCGATTGGTGAGTGTCGATGGGGATCTGCCGATGCAGGGGGTGGACTCTGACTTTGCGGCGCTCACGCAAGCCAAAGCGAAGCATGCTGAGATCTTCTTCCAGATGGAAGACATCAGGAGACGTGCTTGCGCAGACGAGAGCTTGGAGTCGGGTCTTTGCCTCGAGGTGGTGGGGGATCTGGTGGATCTGACGCCGGCTTTGTGGGAGTTGGGGGGGTGAGTAGGTGCCGGTGTTTGATCAGCGTTGCCAACGAGCCGCTCTTCATGCTGTGCAAGTTCCTGCAGGGCAAGAATGGACGGGGCTGGGGGAATGATCCTGAGCACTTGCATAGGTGGAGCGCAGGTGAGTTGTGGAGGATGGTCAGAGGGTGCTTGGACGTGGAGAGGGTCTACTATCCGTTTCCTTGGGTGCTGGCGGGGTGTCGGAAGTAGCTATTGAATGTTGCACGTGAAACATGGGCGAGACCTCTCCACCCCTGTGCGACTACGAAGGATACGACTACCGGGGCGAATTCTGGGTTGCGCGTGACTACGAAGATGCCGTTGAGCGGGTGGCCCTGAGGAAGCTCCTGCCCCCGCGCGGCGGCCGCCTGGTGGAGATAGGGGCTGCCTTTGGGCGCCTGGCCGATCTCTATGAGGGATACCAGCAGGTGGTACTGCTCGATCCGGCCGAATCTCAGTTGCGCGAGGCCCAGAGGCGGTGTGGGGAGGACGGAAGGTTCGTCTATGTGGTGGGCGATGTGTATCGGCTGCCCCTCGTCACCGGGGCTTTCGACGTTGCCCTCACTGTAAGGGTGCTGCACCACCTGACCAACGTGCCCGCTGCTTTCGCCGAAATCCACCGCATCCTTCGTCCCGAGGCAAGATACATCCTCGAGTACGCCAACAAGCGGAATCTGAAGGAGATATTCCGCTACTTGCTGGGGCGATCCCAGCGTGAGCCCTTCTCAGCCGATCCTGTGGAGTATGCGCCGCTCCACTTCAACTTCCACCCCTCATACATCGATGAAGGATTGAGAGAGAGTGGTTTCCACATGGAGAGGGCGTTGGCGGTGTCCTCGCTGCGCCTGGGTTTCTTCAAGCGATTGCTTCCCTCTTCCTGGCTGGTGGCGATAGATGCTCGTCTCCAAGGAGCCACCGCCTCTCTGAAGCTAGCGCCCAGCATCTTTCTACTGGCCCGAACGGCGAAGCAGAGAGAGTAGGGCGGCTGGCTGTTCCATTGTGCCTCAGCCCCGGGCCTCACGTTATTGGGGCGGAAAGGGGCTGGTTGCTCCCCTGTGGCAGTGTTGGCTGTCTATCGCTAGCCTGACCCATTTTCGGCGGTCGCACGCTCACCTTCTCCTGGGAGTGGGGCTCGCGACGAGGTGCATGTGGGCAAGCACTGCTCTGAGAAAGGTGCTGAAGCTTCCCGGGCGTTATCTCGGTTCCTCGAAGCCTGGTAGCGTCCCCCCAGGCCAGATAGGCAGGGTGGCACCGAGAAGGTGGCCCCGTGGGTGGAGGGCGGTAGGCGAATGCGAGGCCAAGGCCAGGATCAGTGCGGTCGGTCGGGCGACGGCCATGGTGTGGCGGGTGTCAACCCGTAGCAGGGAAGCCGTCCGAGATGGGCGCCTTACCAGGGTCATGAGCGGCTAATGTCGCTGGGTGCCACAGAAGTCGGAGATTGCTACCGCTACTCGCAGCCTTCCGTGCGCGTTGCGGGCCGCTGAGCCTGCTTGCCACTTACGGCGCTACGCTGTGGGGGATGGGGGGAAGTACCTCTTCGCCACCGCAAAGGTCTCCTCCGCCTCCTTCACTGACGCGATCCCCACAGCGACGCCCGCGAGCTTGCCCGGGAGATAAGCCAGACCTTCTTGCGGGGACAACCTGCCGGCAGCCAGCGGCTTCATAGCGATGATTGGCTTGGAGGTGCTTTCGATAGCCTGCAAGGTAGAGTCCACTGAAGGGTCCATGAATCTGCCAAGTTTGTTGAAGGGAGAGAGGATCAACGCTACCTCTTCCATCTCCTCGACACGGGGGATGGTCATCCCTGGTCTGTGGGTGGCGATGCCAGTGACCAGTCCTTGCTCTCTGAGCTTTGCCAGGTGCTGGCAGGCGAAGGGCATGTCCCTGTCAGCTAGACTTCCGTGGACTAACACGCCTTGAGCACCGACGTCGAGCACCATCCGAATCTCCCGCTCGATGCTGCCCAGGCCCACCGTTCCCATGAGAAACAACTCGGTGCGCGTCCTCTTCGCCGCCTCATGGACAGCTTCTAGCACCTGGTGGTAGGCTATGACCTGTACGGCGTTCACTCCCAACTCGACGGCGCGCACTACGATGTCGATGATGTTCTCTGGCTGAAGGAAGAATCGGTTGTAGTAGAACTCGGCCTTCTTGCCGAATTGACCTGCACCGATGAAGGGAGACGTTCCCAGCATCACTGCTGGTACTTCCTGGTCACCCACGGAGAAGGTACGGAACTGATAGTTCGCCGACCACATCTGCCGCATTTGCCCCTGAGCCGGATGGCGCACACCTCGAAGATTGTAGCGCCTTAGCCGGCCTCTGGTCAAGCAGGCGCTGCGTCGGAGGGCTACTAATCGGTCGCGCATGAACAACGGCGCAGGAGGACCAGCCAAACATAGTCGTCTAGAACATATGTTCCATCCCATACCAAATCACTTGGATCTCCGGGAAGGGTGAGAGCAGACGGGCGAAGGGCGGGTGTCGGGATGGGCATTGAAAGGGATACAGGGGTGCTGTCCGTAGGGCGAGAGCGGGTTTAGGACCGATTGAGCTTGTACAGGAGCCTCAGTCCTTGCAAGGTAAGGTTCTGGTTCACGTCGTCTATGACGGGGGTGTGTCGGGCTATGATCGGGGCCAGGCCGCCGGTGGCCACGACATGGGCGTCACCGACCAGTTCCTCCTTCAAGCGGGCCACCATTCCTTCGACTAGGCTGACATACCCGTACATAATGCCAGACTGCATGCTGGCGATGGTGTTTCTGCCGATGGCCCGTGGGGGCACGGCCAACTCAATGTGGGGCAGCTTGGCCGCCCGCGCAGCGAGGGCTTCGGCGGCAACGTTGACTCCTGGGGCGATCGCCCCGCCTAGGTAATCGCCTTCAGCGGAGATGGCGTCAAAAGTGGTGGCGGTGCCGAAGTCGATGACGATAAGAGGCGTTCCGTACAATTGCTTCGCTGCCACGGCGTTGACGATACGGTCGGCTCCCACCTCCTGAGGGTTGTCGTAGAGAATCCTCATCCCCGTCTTCGTGCCTGGCTCGATTACCAGAGGGGTGAAGTCCATGTATCTTTGGCACATCTCCTGAAAGACGGGCAGGAGCGGAGGCACAACACAGGAGAGAATACCGTCGTGGATGTCGGAGAACGAAAGGCCTGCGTGACGGAACAAGGAGTCCAGTAGAACGGCGTTCTCATCAGCCATCCTGTGCAAGGCGGTGGCCATTCGCCAATAGGCGATCAGTTCGTCGCCGTTGTACACACCCAAGACGGTGTTGGTGTTGCCTATGTCGATAGCCAGGATGTTGGAGGCAGATTGTTTGACCATCTCCGAAGAGCGCTCACTGATAGGAGGGGTATCTCGCCTTGAGGTTCTCGAACCTGTGCTCGAGGTCTTTCCAGTCCTCGGCGGTGCTATCCAGGGAGGCCAGTCCACTGAGGATTTCTGTTAGGGAGGCCATTTGCTCTATCCTGCGCTCCATGGAGTTGAGCAGTTGGTTCAGTGTGTCATCGACGCAGAAGATGATTCCCTTTTCTGCATTGGCCTTCAGTGCGTATGTGTCCGCAGCAAAGGCCTTCAAGGGCTCGTAGGCGTATTGGGAAAGGGCATTCAGCGTATCTCCGAAGGTGTTGGACATCTGTTCTCTCGTCGTTTGGTAGAGTTTGGCGGTTTCAAGGGCTATCACGGCGTGATCGGCCAGCAGATCCATGCGGCTCTGATCGGTGCGGGTGAACGCTCGATCGCTTATGCGGTTCGAGACCGCCAGTACACCCTTGGTGACTCCACGGAGCTTCAAAGGCACATAAAGAAGGGAATTGACCATGTAGCCTGTCTTAACCGTGAAATCCAGGCGAGGATCAGTGCTAGCGATCCGGAGCGGTTCTCCCGTTTTGGCCACCTGTCCAATGAGGCTATCGCGCGCCGGCAGCAGGAGCATGGACGCACGTTTGTCTCCGACACCCTTAGCGGCTCGGAGGTATAGGTCACCTGTTAGCTCGTCTATGAGGAACAGCATTCCTTCATCGGCTTTGGTCAGGAATACGGAAGCCTCGACGACTCGGGAGAGCAGCGTCTCCAAGTCAAGCGAGCTGGTCATAGCCTGCGTTATCTCGTACAGCAGGGTCAGTTCGCGAACGCGCTGGTCCAGCTGCTTGTTGGTCCGCATCAACTCCTCAGTCAGCAATTCCTTCTCGCGCCGCAGTCTGGTCTCGCGCAGGGCGTGGTCGATCGCCTGGAGGACCTCATTGGGCTTGAGAGGCTTCAGCACATAGTTCTTGACACCGAGACGGAAGGCCTCTACCGCGATTTCCTCAGAACCCGAGAAGATCATCAGCAGTACGGGAATGGTGGGAACTGTCTCGTGCAGCCCACGGAGAACCTCCATGCCGGTCATATGGGGCAGATTCAAGTCGAGGATTATTAGATGCGGTGGATCGTCCACAGCTCGGCCTAGACCCTCCTGGCCGCTGGTCGCCACCACAGGCTCGTAGCCACGTGGGCTGAGGATGGTGTCAGTGAGGAAGTCGATGATGTCCTGGCTGTCCTCGATGATGAGGATTCTTTCTCTGGTCTCCACTTCTGCAACTCCCTTTGGCTCGGACTAGAGATTCTGCAAGGGCGAGCACAGACGTGTGCTGAGACTGCCTTCTCTTGACAACGATCCCACCGGCGGCACCAATTATAGCCTGCTCGCCTCTCTTGTGTCAAGGGCTTCGACAGAGGCGCTAGATGTCTCTGTGAGCGGGAATGCCGTGTAGGGACTTGGCCGTCTTGATGGCGCGCACTATGGCCTCGGCCACCGCCTCGGAGCCTGCAGCGCCGATAGCGGAGAGGTCGGCCACCTTGTCACCTGCGGAGAAGGCGAAGAGTGCGTCGCCATCGTACATCGTGGTGGGGCGGATGGCGTGACTGTAACCATCCAAGGCGAGTTGAGCAAGCTTGTTGGTCTCCTCCTTGCTCAGACGGGCGTTAGTGGCCACGACACCGATGGTGGTGTTAGCAAAGGGCGATGTGGTGTGTGCAGACCACTGCTTTATTGCCTCTGAGGAGTTGAGGAAGCCCCCGGCCTCGGGGTGGCGTGCCCCGGCCAGTATCTGGCCTGTCTTGGGATCCACAACATCGCCCAAGCAGTTGACCGCCACCAGAGCTCCCACCACAAGTCCCTCTCCCATCTCCTGGCTGGCAGTTCCGAGCCCTCCTTTCATGGCCTGGGAAAGACCCAGCAATTTCCCCACGGTGGCGCCCGTCCCTGCGCCCACATTGCCCTCGGGCGGCGGACTAGCGACAGCGGCAAGACACGCCTGGTAGCCGCCGTCAGAATTTGGCCTAACCGATGGGTCGCCGAGATCAAGATCGAATAGAGCGGCGGCCGGTACGATGGGCACTTTCACAACCCTGGTGTCGAAGCCGATGTTCCTCTCCTCCAGATAGCGCATCACTCCGGTGGCGGCGTCCAGTCCAAAAGCCGAACCGCCAGCCAGCAGGACAGCATGTGCACGCTGGACAAGACGCAGGGGGCGAAGTAGGTCCGTCTCCCGTGTTCCAGGGGCCGCGCCGCGGACTTCCACCCCGCCCACGGCTCCTTCCTCGAAAAGGAGCACGGTGCAGCCCGTGGCAGCTTGGAGGTCGGTATAGTGTCCTACCTTGACACCTGGTACGTCCGTTATCGCATTATGCATGGCGTAGAGCCTTCACTCAAGATGACGGCGCTGGACGGCCCGCCAGTCATGAAAACCTTCCAAGCCCCCTTCATGGGGATAGTCTCTCCTCCCGGTTTGCTGCCGTCAACTCCATTCCGAGGTTCTAGCACGCTCATCGGGCTCGACAGGTCGCCCGTACGCGAGGCGCCGGAATCGCTGCACGGCCGCGAGGGGCAAGCCGCTTTTCTGATCGGCCTCGGGAGTCTGGGAAGTGAGAGATGATGTACTGATCCGTCATCAGCAAGTGGGCGACCAATCGGTTCGGCGTCCGCCGACGATAGCAGCTCTAGGAATCGTACTTGGCTCTGAACCTTTCCAGCGTTTGCTCGATACTGACCCAGTCCTGGGGGCTACTGTCAGGGGAGGACAACGTACTTAGGAGCTGAGCGAACGAGGCCATTTGCGCTATTCTACGTTCCATGGAGGTGAGCAGTTGCTCCAGCGTGTCATCGGTACAAGCGACGGTTCCTCTCTCGATGGCGACTTTGAGCGCGTACGTGTTTGTAGCAAAGGCCTTCAGGGGCTTATAGAGATATTGGGACATCGATGCAAGGGTCTCTCTCTGCGCGTGAGTGATTTCCCCTTGTCCTGTCTTCTGGAGTCTTGCACTGTCGAGCGCCGAGGCTATCGGGGCGGCGAGCGCCGTGAGAATCTCCAGATCATCCTGAGTGAAGCGAGTGTCAGCACCTCTGCCTAGCCTATTAATCAGCTCGATGACGCCGATGACTCGCTGCTTCGTCTTGAGGGGGACGCAGAGGATCGATCGAGCCTCGAAGCCGATGGCTTGGGCTATCTGGGGATAGTAGCGAGGATCCTCCGTCACGTCGTCCACCAGCAGTGGCTCTCCGTGCTCGGCCACCCAGCCAGCGATGCCCTGTCCCAGCTCCAGCCGGAATTGTGCCAACTTCTCTCTGCGTCCGTGTAGGGTTATCTTGAACTCCAACTCCTTAGCGGCATCGTCTATGAGAAGCAAGGAGCCAGCTTCCACAGGCAGGATGCCGTTGATGCCTTCCATCAGTTTCTTGACTATCTCATCCACAATCTCGGCAGAGGCTGTGGTAGTCGGGATATGGGTCAAGGTATTGAGTAGCTCTGCCTGTTTTCTCAGCCGTTGGTACGAAGACGCATTCTGTATGGCAACAGCTATCTGGTCCCCCAGCATTTGCAGTATGGTCTCATCGTCGAAATCGAAGGCCCCCTCTTGATCGCTGAGGATATCCAGAACGCCGATCAGTTCGTTCCCTGACCTGAGAGGAACGGCCAGTTCCGCCATCGTGGCTGGCAACAGTTCATGGGTGCGAAATCGTGGCTCCTGCTGCACACTGTTCACACACAGGGTCTCACCGTGATTGGCTGCCCAGCCGACAACGGTTTGGTCATCAATGGCCACCTGGTACAAGCTGTCCTTGATGCTCTGTCCTGTCTCGCCGGTCCCCTCACGCATGACGAGTTGGCCTGGCTCATGCCGTAGCAGGATTTGTACGTAGTAGAAGCCGAAACTCTGCTTGAGGAGTTCCACTACCTCGGAGAGGAGAGCTTCAATGTCGAGGATGGAGCTGATCCTTTGACTGAGGTGACTGGTCATCGCCATCTGGAGCGCGCGGCGCTGCTCCGCTTCATAGAGGCGAGCGTTCTCCAACGCGATGACGGCGTGGTCAGCGAGGATGCTGAGGCGATGTTGATCAGCGGAAGAGAATGCCTTGTCGCTGACCCGGTTGGATACCCCAAGCACACCCCTGATCTCGTTTCGTAACTTCAGGGGAACATAGAGGAGCGAGTTGACGAGGTAGCCGGTCTTGACCTTTAGCTGCAGACGATCCTCGGCGCTTGCTACACGTAACGGTTCGCCGCTGCGCACTACCTTGCCAATGAGGCTGTCTTCGGCCCTCAGCCGCAATCCCCGGGCGTATTTCTCGCCCACTCCCTTGGCAGCTCTGAGGTATAGCTCGTCCGTTTCCGTATCTAGGAGGAAGAGCATACCCTCATCTGCTTTGCTCAGAAAAACCGACGCCTCAACCATTCGGGAGAGCAAGGTCTCCAAGTCCATGAGCTTCGCCATGGACTGCGTGATCTCGTACAGCAAGGTCAGTTCGTGGACTCGGTGCTCCAGCTGCTTGTTGGTGCGCATCAGCTCTTCGGTGAGCCGTTCCTTTTCCTGGCGCAGGCGGCCCTCAGCCAGAGCATCCTCGACGGCGTCGATAACCTCCCGGGGCTTGAATGGCTTGACTATGTAGTTCTTCACACCGAGGCGGAAGGCCTCCACAGCGATCTCCTCCGACCCATAGAACGTCATCAAGATCACCGGTGTGTGAGTCCCCCTCTTGTGGAGGACTTTGAGGATCTCCATACCGGTCATACGCGGCAGATTCAGGTCCAGGAGGATCAGATCGGGTCGGTCTCCCAGTGCTCGGCGCAGACCGTCCTTGCCATCGCGGGACACTAAGGTGTCGTAGCCGTTGGGGTGGAGGATGCTCTCGGTCAGAAAGGTGACGACGTCTTCGCTGTCTTCGATTATCAAGATCCTTTCCTTGGTTTCCACTCAACATCCTCCTTTGCGCGAACCCAGAAGAAGTGCCAGAGAAAGGGGAGCCAACGACTGACCAGCCGTTGTCCAACTGAACGTCTCGGCGTCAGCAATTATACGTGCTCGCGCCCGGCCTGTCAAGGCTTCTGCAGAGGGGTGGCGACGCTATGAAGATAAATCGCGATGAGACTATGCGCTTCACATTTCTCAGAGGATGGGTCGGACGGCGACCACAGTGCATATTCGTGGAGGAGGGGAATGCCGTATGATTGAGGCAGAAGAAGAAAGACCCCAACCATCGTGACGAAGGGTGTGGGATCCAGGCTGTCAAGTGCGAATGGAAGGGTTAAGTTCGGGGCTCACGCTCGCCGATGATCTTCCAGCCTCTCTCCAGGGCGAGCCCTTTCAGTTGTTCGTCGGGGTACACTGCCACAGGATGGCCGACGCTCTTGAGGAGTTCTATGTCGGATCGGCTATCTCCGTATGCGTAACTGTCTCCCCAATCAATCAAGATGGCATTCTGGGCAGCGAAATCTTGCAGCACTGCCATCTTGCCCTCATACATAACCAGTGGCCCGGCAATCTTGCCGGTATACCGGCCGTCTTTGATTTCGAACGCAGTCCCCACGGCGTGTTGTATTTCCAAGCGGGAGGCGATCATATCCAGCAGGCGCTGGGGGCTACCAGATACCAGCGCGACGACATGACCCTTGGACTGATGATCACGCAAGATATCCATGATGTCCGAGCGCAGATCGGGGACGAACCGCTCATCGGTGATCCAGTCGAACAACTCCTGTGCCTCTTCCACCGTGAAGCCGCGAAGCAGCCAACCCATATCGCGGGCCCAGGCTTCGTACCAGCTTTTCTGGCTGAGCAGCCCTGCCAAGTTGAGCGGCCAACCAGCCATGTGCCAAATGACATAGGCCCATACCCAGAAGCGGTTTCGCTTCTGCTCTCGGTGATGCTGAGAGATGTCCCTCCAGAAAGCTCCTTTGTAGATCGTGCCTACGACGTCGAAGAACGCTCCAACCATCAATACCTCCCTTGGGATGCTACCCTGTGCGCCATTGTAGCCTCGAACAGAAGGACAGAGCAAGCGGCGGTGAATAGCCTCTGGCCCTGGGAACGGGCTGCAGGGCGCGCCAGGAGGGCGAAGTGATCAGTGTGCGGTGTGGTCGGCTGCGCCTCTGGGCCTGATGCGATGCGCGATGCGATCGATGAGTAGGGGATGCGCTCCCAGAATGGGCTGCTGGGATGTGCCGTCCTCTAGCAAACTTTGCAGGTCGACCCCCGTGCCGCCCAGAAAGCGCAGGGTGCCGCCGGCTGCCAGGAGGATGGCAGCGCCAGCGGCGATATCCCAGATGCCAGGGTTGTCCATGAGCATGGCGATCGCATTTCCACGGGCCACGAAGCAGAGATGAGCCGCAGTGCTGCCAAGGGCACGTGTTATCCCAGGGAAATCTATGTCATAGCGGCGGTGGATGTCAGAGGGCACGCAAAGCAGGCTATTCTCGTCCCACTCATCCCTAGCTGGACACCGGATCGGTTGGTCGTTCCAGAAGGCACCACTTGTGGGACTGGCGCTGTAGTACCAGTCGTCGAGTAAGGGCATATGGAACACGCCGAGCCACGGCTCCCATCGCCACAGCAAGCCGATGGAGACGCCCCATACGGGAAGGCCAGCCAAGAAGGATCGTGTGCCGTCCAGCGGGTCGATGGCCCAGACGCAATCGCCACGAACATCATTGGCCTTTTCTTCTCCGATGATTCCGTGTTGGGGATAGGTGGCTCTCAGATAGCCTGTCAGCAACTCCTCTATCTCGTAGTCGGCGTCGGTAACCAGCGATCGGTCCGGCTTGCAGGTGCCCTCCACCCGATTGAAATGGCTCAGCGCGATCCTTCCTGCCTCGCGCAGCCAGTCCTTTACCAGTTCGATGTTCACATCGGGCTGACCAGTCAAGTGCTCGGTCATTTCATAACATGCTATCACAGTTGCTTGGGAAAGCGCAAAAGGGGCGAAATGGGAACCGGTCTGCGCCGCTGGGCTGCTGCTCCAGCGAGAGGCGGACTCGACTACTCGTCAAGAGACCACCGCTTGACATGTACGGCTCTTGTAGTGCAGAATTTCAACTATACCTATAGGATTAGGACACCATAATGAAACTTAGCATCAGGACTCGCTATGGCACGAGAGCTATGCTGGATCTGGCTCTGAACTATAATGACGGAGTAGTCAGCGCCAGGGAGATAGGCGCCCGCCAGCAGGTTTCCCGCAAGTACTTGGAGCACCCACTGGTCTCCCTTCGCTCCGCGGGCCTGATCAGGACTGTGCGCGGCGTCCCAGGAGGACACAGACTCGCCAGACACCCCACTCAGATGAAGCTGCGAGAGATCTACAGCATCTTCGAAGCAAGGAAGGGTCTCGTCGAGTGCGTGACTGGCTCCGAGGCGTGCGACAGGAGGGATACCTGCGTCACGCAGGAGGTGTGCGCTGAGATGCATCGCGCCTGCATGGACATACTAGAATCCACTACGCTTGAGGACTTGGCCCGTCGCGTCCACAGCAAGCAGGCTGCCTCGTCAATGGCATAGAGCACCAATCTGCAGCGCAGACTTCACCGCGTGAGATTGCGCAGGAGGATTGCTTTGCGCCGTGGACTGTTTCCGCGACAGGAGGACACTGGTGGGGGGCGCCAACCGCCTGGATTGATTCGTGAGGAGGTTACATGCAAGGAGAGGAACTGGACACACCGTCGATGGGAGGAGTTTTGGACACTGAGTTTGACCTAACTAGAGGCTCCAAGAAGGAATTGGCTGCTGCGGTTGATGCCATGTTGGAGAGCTGCCAGGAGAGCATTGTTGATGGGGGCGCGATCTCATTCCCTTCTCGCAGTGAAGTCGCCGAGCTACTCGAAGATCTGCGGAACCTGATCTACCCCGGATTCTTTGGAGAGCGGGATTCAGATCCGGGCGATTTTGCTGACTACGTGCGCGACAAGACCTTGCAAGTATTCAACAAGCTGTCGGTGCAGGTTTCCCTGAGTGTACGTCATGGCTGCATTGAGTCTGGCGAGCTATGCAACCAATGCCGGAAGTTGGGTCAGGCGCAGGCGACGAGATTCTTGCAGAAGATCCCAGCGCTGCGCAAGGTGCTGATGGGCGATGTCAAGGCAGCCTTTGACCGGGATCCTGCTGCCAGAAGCCTAGAAGAGATCGTCCTCAGCTATCCGGGGGTGTTAGCCGTTACCATCTATCGGCTGTCTCATGAGCTGTGGCTGCAAGAAGTACCCTTCATCCCCCGCATGATGACGGAATATGCTCACAGCATAACCAGTATCGATATTCATCCAGGGGCGACCATCGGTTCGAACTTCTTCATCGATCACGGGACTGGAGTGGTGATAGGTGAGACGACGGAAATCGGCGACAACGTTACCCTCTATCAGGGAGTCACTCTGGGCGGTTATGGATTTCGGAGGGCGCCCGACGGTTCTCTCGAGCGAGGATACAAGCGTCACCCGACTATACAGGACGGAGTGATCATCTACGCAGGTGCGACTATCCTAGGCGGTGACACAGTCGTTGGTGCCGGCTCGGTCGTAGGTGGGAGCGTTTGGTTGACGCATTCCGTGCCGCCCAAAGCCGTGGTGATGATCAAGGAGCCAGATCTGAAGTACAAGGTTGGATACTAGGGGAGGCACAAGGATGCCACGAGTTTACGAAGACATTACAGAAACGATCGGCAACACGCCGTTGGTGCGGATGAGGAGGATCGGTGTCGGCCTCGAAGCCACTGTGCTGGCCAAGCTGGAGTCGTTCAACCCCTTATCCAGCGTTAAGGACAGAATAGGTCTCAGCATGATCGAGGCTGCCGAGGTTGAGGGATTGATAGGAGAGGACACCATCATCTTGGAGCCGACCAGTGGGAACACGGGAATCGGCCTGGCTTTCGTGTGTGCTTGCAAGGGTTACAAGCTCGTGTTGACTATGCCGGACACGATGAGCATTGAGCGCAGGAAGCTCCTGCACGTTTTCGGAGCAGAGCTCATCCTGACGCCCGGCAGCGAGGGCATGCCAGGTGCAGTACGGCGGGCGGAGGAGCTGGCGGCTGATGATGCTCGCTACTTCATCCCCCAGCAGTTCAAGAATCCGGCTAACCCTGAGATTCACCGTCGCACAACCGCTGAGGAGATCTGGGAGGATACTGATGGACAGGTTGATATCCTGGTTGCTGGGGTCGGGACGGGAGGCACGATCACTGGCGTGGCTGAGGTGCTGAAGCCTCGTAAGCCCGGATTCAAGGCTGTAGCTGTGGAGCCTGTCAAGTCACCTGTTCTATCCGGCGGTGAACCTGGGCCTCATAAGATCCAAGGGATCGGCGCTGGGTTTGTCCCTGAAGTCCTGAATCTGGGCGTCGTGGACGAAGTGATTAGAGTGGAGGATGAGGATGCCAGGGCTATGGCTCGCCGCCTAGCCAGAGAAGAAGGCATTCTGGCTGGGATTTCCTCCGGGGCCGCTGCCTTCGCCGCGCTTCAAGTGGCGAAAAGGCAGGAGAGCGAGGGCAAGCTCATCGTGGTTGTGCTCCCTGACACGGGCGAGAGGTACCTGAGTACGCCTCTCTTCGATGAGGATGCGTAGCTAAGTTGCAAGCTGATCACTGGAAGTGGCCCGCGCCGTCTCACCCCAGTGGATCTGATATAGGCACCAGAGTGCACGCGCACAAGGAGGACCGGCGAGACGAGCGGGTGGGGAAGCGAGCTCGGCAATGGCGTGATGGAATGACTGGGCGGCGAGGCCGGGACAGTTGGGGCGGCGTACGCCCTCAAGTCGTACCGCGGCTGAGATGCAAGCGATGGGAGTTTGCCGACGCCTGTCTAGCGTGTGGGGAGCACCAGTGGACTCGATAGCACGGTAGGCGGATGGCGTCACGCACCTGGCCGAGCGGTTTCTTGTCAGTAAGTTGCATCGTGTCCCTCCAGGACGCGTTGTCTTCTTGTGATTCCGCTACATAGTGGGCCTACTTGCCAACCTCACAAAGATTCCGGAGAGGAGATGTAGGGAGGGCTGTTATCCGGAAAAACCCTGCAATGGCAACCAGTGGGGTGGGACAAGCGGATTCTGTCTATGATGGTGAAACCAGAGGTAGAGGTGGAATCCATATACTCAATAGTTGGGCGGCATTTGGGAGTTTTCTTAGCCATCGAAACCGTACATAGGAGCTCCAACCTTGCCATGGTTTCCTGTGGGCCTTTTCGAGGCCTTCTTGTCTCTGAAAAAGGAGATATGTGATGAAGATCAAGTCACTTATTCAACGCTTTCCTCTTGCCAGCTACTTCATCCTTGCCTACCTAATATCCTGGGGTGGCAGCTTTGCGATCGGAGGGCCGAAGTTCCTACGCGGAGAACTACTGGGGCTCGAGGATGCGATGCGCATGGGACCACTGATGCTGGCTGGGCCATTCATTGCAGGAATCGCAATGACCTATTTAGTCGATGGGAAGATAGGGCTTCGAGGTCTCTTTTCACGAGTGCTCGAGTGGCGGATCAGTCTGCGCTGGTACGCAGTGGCGCTCCTCATCTTTCCCGTGCTCATCCTGGGGGTCCTCTGGTCACTCACCATCCTTGTCTCCCCAGATTTTGCCCCCAACTTCATCGCCATTGGCATCCTACTCGGCTTGCTGGCCGGTTTCATCGAAGAAATCGGATGGATGGGATTTGCCTTCCCGAGGATGGAAAAGAAATCCGGTACTTGGCGCGCCACGATCTATTTGGGGCTCCTCCACGGATTATGGCACGCGATGGCTGGCTACTTGGGCGAGGCTGGCATCTATGGCGTATATTGGGTGCCCCGCTTTATCGCCATGTGGTTCGTGGCCATGACGGCCATGCGGGTTCTCCTAGTTTGGATATACTCCAACACCGGGAGCCTATTGCTCGCTCAGCTCACACACGCAAGTTCATCCGGTTTCTTGGTCATCTTTGGTCCTGAAGCAATCTCGCCAGCGCAAGGGACGCTGTGGTTTGCGGTCTATGCTGTCGTCTTGTGGATTCCTGCTGCTATCGTGGTCGCGAGATTTGGAAGGACGCTTGTGCGACAACCACAGTAGACCACAGCAACATGAACTGCAATCACTCGGAATTCTCAATGAGTCTGCTGCCTAACCACTCGCTGGAGGCGACCGGGGATGCGGCGCGCAGCTCAGACGTCGACCGTAACACGAGCATCGCTCACCGTGGGTGACTTGGAGATCGACTATGGGACACGGCGGACGTCTGTGGCCGTATACAGGTGCGATTGACCCCGACCGGGTACGACTTGCTGGTGCACCTGCCGGAAGCACCAATCGACTGGATAGCACGTGACTCTTGACGGTTGCCAGATTGCCATGTGGGCTGTACAATGCGTTTCAATGCCGCTGGCCCACCTGACAGTATCGGTGAGAGAAAGTAGCTAGAAGAGAAAAGGATGCAGACCGTGATGCCGAAGTGGATGGAGGAGATGTTCGGCGACATAGACCCAGAGGACATGCGGTCGTGGATGGATGCGATGCCATCCATGATGGAGCAGTGCTGTGGGAAGATGCGTGCCAAAGAGGTGGGTTGCTTCATGGAGGAGCGGATGTCCGAGATGATGAAGTGTTGTCCTTGCATGATGCACCCGGAGCAGAGAGAAGAAACGACGAAGATGTGCCGCGAGATGCTTGACCGGTTTGAGGCGAAGGATCGCGCACAAGAGGCCTGAAGGATGGCGGCTAACAGGCCGAGCGCCACTGCACAACGGCAAGTCGTCGGCGGCGGCCCGCCAAGTAGGAAGGCCATCAGAGGAGCGATGCAGTGCTAGGCAAACATCCATGCTCTCTGGCCGACAACTGGCAAACGGAACAGGCAGCTGTGCCGGGTGAACCAGGGAGTACAACGCCCTAGAGTACCGCCCATACCAGGGTGCTGCCGGCCAAAAGGCTTACGATGGAGGAGAGAGTGAGGACTGATTCGGAAAAAGCGGCCACAATAACCACCAGCATCACCACCCCTTCCACCTTGATAGAGGACCTGATAGAGCGAAGCCGGCTGTCGTGGCTCCAGATAACAGTTGCGGTGGGCCTGGTCTTGATCCTGATTCTGGCTGGCGCTATGTACCTGGACGGTCTGCTGACGTGGCCGCTCGATGTTCCTCTATGGCGGACCCTCATGCTGTTCCCGGCGATCATCGTGTACCTCGTGTCGATTCAGGCAGTCCTCAGACGATCACGCGATAGCGCCATCAAGGCCTTTCGACCGCTGGTGCCGAAAAGTGATGACAACTATCGGCAACTTGTGGCCGAGGCGCCCCTCTTCAACCGACGCAGAGAGTGGCTGGCTCTGGGCATCAGCGCGGTGGCTGCGTTGGCGCTCACTCGTTCTTGGTCGAACCTCTTCCCATTCTGGGTAAGACTGTACCTACTGCTGACCGGGGCGCTGGGTCTTGGCTTGACAGGCTGGTTCATCTACGTCGCACTTTCCGGTACCAGGCTTTTCACGAAGCTGCCAGTCGCCGGCTGGAGATCGATATCTTCAACCTGAAGCCCCTGGAAGCCATCGGGCGCTGGAGCCTGACCATCGCCTTTGCCCTCATCGCCGGCACCACGTTGAGTGTGGTCTTTGCTCGCCCGTACACGATAACTGTCGAGACCATCATCATTTACATCCCGCTCTTCCTGGCGCCGGTGCTAGTGTTCTTTATATGATCGACACTCACAGGGTCATGGCCGAAGCCAAGGAGCGGCAACTGAGAGTCGTGCGCGACAGTCTAAGAGCCTCATCAGCGGCGTTGGAGGAGCGGGTGGCGAGCGGGGAGATAGAGGGCGTGGCAGCGCTGTTGGATTCCTTCTCAGCCTGGGTCGGAGTCGAGAATCGAGTCAAAGAGGCGCCCGAGTGGCCGTATACCCGGTCTATCATGCGCAGCTTGGCGGTATCTACATTGCTTCCTATTGTTGTTTTCATATTGGAGGGAGTGCTATTGCAGCTACTTGTGCGCTCGATGTCCCTCGGGGAGTAGGCTGGCTGCCAAGGTTCAGACTGGAGCACGAGCGTGCTGTGGGCATTCGTCGTCGTTCTCTTCGGCCCGTTTGGCCTGCCGGTCTACTTGCTCGCCTACCGAAGGCGCTACCTTGCTGTTGAGGTGGTTGGCGCCAGCACTTAGGCAAACTGGAGTTGATCATGCAGCTATTGAAAGCGGGCGTCAAGGGATGGGGCTTGGC
>CAYGAW010000052.1:0-16072 GCA_964347945.1 uncultured Anaerolineales bacterium | reverse complement strand
AAGAGCTAACCGACAAGCAAACCGACGCCCTAATCAGGATTGCCAACGAGCTGAGCAGCAGCATCAAAGCTCAGATTCAGGCGGAACACCGAGTCAAGGAAATCTATCCTCCGCCCACCTGCGCTTTCAAAAGAATCGTAAGGCCTCTGACAAAGTTCATCTCTTGAAACCCCTTTCGCTGCTCTTCTTTTTCTATCGTCAGAATCGATTAGCAGGCCATTCCCTCATTCAGCGAACGGTCATCTCTCCAACTTGACACCCTTCACCAACGCGACGACATCAACTAGATCGCTAATGCCCGACGTTTTGATCTTCCGCTCCAAGACTTCTTCGATCTGAAAAATGCCCGCAGGATTGTCCATGTTCACGAAGATCTGGACGGGCTTCTTAGCGCCCTTTACAATCTCAACGTGTCTGATCGAGAGAGCGGAGAGAGAGTGGATGTCGACTTTTCCAGCTCGGTAGGGTATTCGCGCCCGCCCCTCAGCCATATCCGTTCCGTCCGCCACCTTCGCTATCCCTGCCTCGATGCTTAGACAATCCACGTCTTCATCGTGAGAAAAAATGGCGTGAAGCACTTCAGCCTTCACCCTTAACGCAAGATCACGCTCATCTTTGTAGACGACCCCAAGGAGCCGGTCAAGAATGGGGTTCGCCACCACTACGCCGTGAATGTGATGATCGACGCGATGAACCACGTTGCCGGTGTCATGAAAATAGACTCCGCACAGCGTGATGACTTTCGCATCCACTAAAGAACAGAGTCCATTCTCCACACTGGTAGGCGTGATGTCTTTTGCCAAGATGTTGAAGATCTCCATGGCACTACCTGACGTTATGCGGGAGTGCACAGGGCCATGATCGTTATACATCAATCGGTCGACAGCCATGACGTTGGCCATGCGAAGGCAATTCTGGACTTCTACATCACGTTCCAAGAGACGAAACATCTCCTTTACGCGAGGCTCTTTCAAGTGCGAGTGGATTAGATTGGAAGAGACACGAACCATCTTTCGAATTCCCTCAACACTATAAAGGCGCTGCCTAGAACTTAAAATGGCCTAGCTTGGTTAAGTCTGATTGGACCTGACTGCATTCCCTAGGTATGTTCCTGGATCGATCTCTTGAACCGTTGCGCCGTCTACGTCGATGGTGTAAACTGCGTGTAGGCGCGCATTCTTGATCTCGTCGAGACTTATTGGTGGTTTCTTGTAGTACAAGTCACAGAGCCGCTTCAGCGCCTCTAACTCAGCGGAATCTCGACATCGTGGTGGTCGCGTGAAAGCTTCGGGAATCTGCAAAATGTAGTAGGGGGGAATTCCTAATCCAAACTTGTCTGCATGGTGGCTGTAGCGGGTTATCTTACTCGCTATTCGCGTTCTACAGTAGGTTATTGGATCTAGGGCGTGGGCTGGTGGCACGAACCCCGTCTCTACCTCGACGATCAGTGTGCCATAGCCCTTCACCCCATATAGATCACAGACCAACCCGTCTCCCGTCGGATGCTCGAGATCTACGTCGTAGCCTTTGAGGATAAGATGCTTAGCGCACACAAGTTCCATGACTGAATGGTTGATCTTCACGATGTTCTCTTTATGGAGGTGAATCAGCCGCTCCTTTAGCTTGTTGAGTTTCCTTATCGACTCTCCATCTGAGCCCTCAGTCAGTCTGGTTAGCAAAAAGTCTAAGTCTTCATCGAATTTCGTCATGGCCATTCCTTTTAGAGTATTCCCAGAGTATAGGTCTGATTTGCTGATAAGATTTTGAGTTGTCGGTAATCTTTGCGATTGCAGCGATCTAAAGCAGCAAATCAGTATGTGCCCAATGCCCCGGTTTCTCGAGCCTTTCGCTCAAGCCTCGCGTAGAGCGCGATCCCAATTGGAAGAAGGATGGCGATCTGCAAGACTAGCATCCCCAAGGCGTTGAGTACAGCGGGATCGGAGAAGCCGATTCCCAAGAGGAGGGCCCAACGCGTTGCTTGCACGCCATGAGTTATCGGCAACGCCCAGGCTATTATCTGTCCCCACTCAGGTAGCACCTCTATAGGAAAGGCGAGACCGCTCAGGAAGACCATCATGGTCCACAAGACCTGACTAAGTTCGCGCTCCCGTTTGGCGATGAAACATACGCCCGCGAAAACAAATCCGAAGGAAGTCATAGCGATAATGGTCAACAAGACAAAGAGGGCTGCAAGTAAGACATTGGGTTGAGCCGTAGCTTGGAAGCCGAAGATAAGTGATCCTAAAAGTAGGATAACCGAGAAGTTCACGAGGCTGAAGGCCAAGTTACCCATGATTTTGCCCAGCAACCACATCAACTTGTTCGAAGGCGTCACAAAGACAAGTTCAAGTGTTCCATGCTCCTGATCCCCCCTAAGGGCATGCGCTCCGCCAAACGACGCCGAGAAGATGAATCCGTTGAAGGCGAACCCGATTGTCACGAACGACAGAAAATGGGGCATCGCAGTCAAGCCCGTGAAGAAATCTCCGCCGCCCATGATTTGGAGCGTTATCCATGACGTGAGAATGAAGAAGAAGGGAACTGACAGGTTAAAAGCCACGAGACCTCGAAAGGTGACAGCACGCAAGACCATCTTTAGCGAAGATAGGAAGGAGGCCCAGAAGGTGCGAACCAAAAAGAGCGCGTTCACAGCCACACCCCTCAAAAGAGGTACAAGGTCCCCTTTTTCTTTGCACGGCGCTCCACGATTCTAAGGGTAACGTATCCCGCGACCATAAAGAGAGCAGCCACGACATAGAGCGGCAACAGATCCAGCACAATGTTGCCTATGCCCGCGCCTTGGAGAATCGCCTTTCGCAGCACCAATATTCCATATGTAACCGGGATAAGATAAGAGACGTACTGAAACATCTGCGGCAGGGCATTCACTGGAAAAGCCACCCCAGAAAAGAAGCGGATCGGTGCCTGTAACCCGGAGGCCAGATTGTCAGCAGCTCGCGTATAAACGAAGAAGCCAGCGAAAAAGACGCCGACTGCTATCAGCGCGGCCATCGTGGACACAATAGATAGCACGACTGCAAGTACACTCGTAATGTCGGCCTGAAGCCCAAAGATCGCTCCACCTAGAAAGAATATGCAGACTATCCACCAAGAGGCCTCCACTAGAGAAGAAACCCCAGAGGCGAGGAGGATCGTCATCTTATTCGTGGGAGTGACGAAGAGCAACTCGATGGTTCCCATCCATCGCTCACGCTGTATGGACGTGCCCGTGCCCCAAAGTAATCGATTGTAGAGTAAGTAGACGATCGTCCCCACCACGATCGTGCCCGCAAAGGGGTACCCATACTGGGTGAAAGCGTCTGAGACCGCTTGAGCCGTACCCAAAGCACTGTAAGTGTATATGTTCAAGGCCAGCAACGGAATCGGCCAGATCACCGTTGCCACGATCCACGCCTTGTAGGCAGTGAAGAGCTTCATGTTGCGTATAAACACGGCCTTGAACGTGCGCCATTCGCTTGCCAGATTCAATCTCTTAGCTTCCTCCCCGTCATCGAGATAAACACGTCCTCAAGCGTCGGCTTCGTCTGTTCGAGAGCGATGATCCGGGCGCCATGCCGCATGAGAAACTCGGTGGCGGTTGGAATGACTTCCTCAGCCTCTTCCGCATGGATCTTTATTGTGGCTTCACCAACGACGGGATCCGAGAAAAGTACAACCGCTTTTTCGACACCGCTCATCGCCTCTATCTCTCGCCCGTCTTCGTGCTGGAAGTTCGACACCTTTATCTCCACGATCCCCGTCTGCTGCAGGCTCTTCTTGAGATTGTCGGGAGTGTCCAAGGCAATGATCTTTCCGTGGTCAATGATCGCTACGCGGTCGCACAGCTGATCTGCCTCTTCCATATAATGCGTCGTATGTAGAATCGTCTTCCGCTGCTCTCCCTGCAACTTTTCCTTGATGAAGTCACGAATTACTCTGGCAGCACCCGGATCCAGTCCCAACGTCGGTTCGTCAAGGAGTAGAATCGGAGGGTTGTTGACAAGGCCTCTGATGACATGTAGCCGCTGCTTCATCCCTCTCGAGTACTTCTCAACCGGGTCGTCAGCTCGCTTCTCCAACTCCACAAGCTTTAGCAGCTCGTCGATCCGTTCGTTAGCTTCTCGATCCGGAATATTGTACAGCTGGGAGAAGAACCATAAGTTTTCTCGTCCCGTCAGCCGCCAGTACAAGCCCCTTTCTCCTCCCGTTACAACGCCGATGCACTTCCGTACTTCCTGGGCCTGCTTGACCACATCGTAGCCGTTGACAATGGCAGTTCCGTCATCAGGAAGGAGAAGGGTACATAGGAGCTTAATTGTTGTTGTCTTGCCAGCGCCATTTGGTCCCAACAGACCAAAGAGCTCACCCTCTTCTATACCGATGTCTATGTGGTCAACTGCAACTGTCTCTTCCTTCTTAGGCCTGACTCTGGCAAACAGTCTTTTAAGGCTGCTTCCCTCGGCCTTGGCCTTTTTCTCGAATACCTTGGTCAGGTTCTGGGTCTCTATAGCATAGGCTGGCAAGTTGCGTCATTCCGGCAAGTTTCCCTACTAAAACGCAGAAGGTGCTCTCTTATTCTTTTCCCCACGTCGCCTTCGCACCACATTTGACTTACAGTCATCTCTTCAACTCTCTGCAGAAACACCATTCGCCTCCTGGTTTCATCCGCCAACAACTTAAACGCGTCCGGATCCCTTATCACCTTTACCGGTTTCACAATGTTTTACCAAGCAAATGCTAGATTAAATATGTATAAAAACCTTTCTATATTAAAACGTCTGTTTTAATAACAAAAACGTGACTCCGTTGTAGCTTCGGTGTTCGCGCTCCATTGTGGTTATGAGTTCTCCGAACTTTCTTGCAGACATGTTCGCACGAATCGGAGCTAAGTCATAGCGTTAAGGATCAGAGATTCATAAACAGTAAATTCAATCACGCAGATGCAAATCTGGGGGAAAAATGACTCCACAACGTTCAGCGGCAACAGTGATCACGGCGCTGACGCTGGTTACCTTCTTAGTGCCAGCTTCCTGGTTGGTCACGAGTTACGCACAATCTTACTGGCTTCTAGATCCCTCACACAGCGCCACCCGTCATCGCTTAACAGTCTCGGTGACCGATTCTCTATATGAGTACTACTCAAACAGAAACCACAACATACCGCTAGACGAAATCGGGCAATTTGTGACCCCTGACGCTCTGAAGCCGATCGCAGATAATCTCTGGGACATTTTCAACAATGAAGAGGACTTCGCCAACGGCGTACTGATGATTCCCCACCAGATTCCCTACGTGGAGACCAATCCAAGATTCCCTGTCGAGACCATCGTCGAGAATCAAGGCGATTGTGACACCTTTTCGTACACGGCCGCGTCAATTATGATCGCAGGGGGACTGGATGTTGTTCTGCTCTACTACGAAAGTGAGAGCCACATGAACGTAGGGGTTCACCTTGCGGAGATGCCAGACGACGCACGATCGACAGTCCATTATTACAGTTACAGAGGCAAGCCGTATTACGTGGCCGAATGCACCGGCGGAGACTGGGAGAACGGATGGAGAGTAGGCGAGTGCCCGGAGGGATTCGAAGAGGCATCCGCACGGATCATCCCGCTTGAGAATTGTGAACAACAGTCGCCTGGACAGGTTGCAGCCAGTTACACCTCACCCGCCTCTTCTTCACTCTCCTTAACCCTCTCCTCAACATATACACTCGGGAGCAGTGCAGTCACAATCAGCGGGGCAATTTCTCCGGCCCAAGCATACAAAAACGTCACGATATACATAAGACTCTACGCGTCTTCGTGGGACGATCTAACGACTATCTCGACTGACGCTGATGGAGGGTATTCTTATGTATGGAGACCGACGTCGGGTGGAATGTATCAAGTCCGAGCGAGCTGGTCTGGAGACGGGGAATACGTGGGGGCCGATAGCAACATCTCCACGCTCACGGTCATCTCCAACGACTGGATACTCATAGGAACTGCGGCAATCGTGCTCCTCACAATAGCGATAATTGTGGCGCTGCTTGTCAGACGAGCAAACCTTGCAGAAACTCCGCCTAGCCTCGACGACTACGATTTCTGAGAATTCTGCTCTTCCTCAAGCTATCTATTAGCCAAATGCTATTCTCTCACTCGTTAGTATCGTGGAACGAGAGGGCTGCTGATAGGCTCTGCCAGTGCGCTAGTTGTGTCGACACCAGCTCTGCATTTGACCCTGTCTTTTGATTCCCTGTATCGCCCGTTCCTGCAAGCTGCTTCAGTCGCTCAAGGAGGGGCCGTAGATTCACTTTCTCTACGCTCAATGCTAGCCGTTTTCTCGATCAGTTTTAGAAAGATCGGTCCGGCTTCCCTCTCGCTAACAGTTTTCGTGAAAACGGAGACTAGCGCGAGCTTCTTCGTTCTTTGGGAGAGCCGTTCAGCAAGGATTCTCGCGATCATGGTGTTTCGGTCTCCAAGAAGAATTGAAGAAAGGGGAGGTCCGATGAGTTTTCGTGCTTGTGGCAAGGCGACAGCTACCGTGCCCAACCGGTCCTCACCCTCACTCAGAAGGAGCAGATTTGCATTCCTGGTCTCCACGAAAAGGGCAAGGAACGCCTTATCGTCCTCCACTATCTTTTCCTGAACAACCTTTGCCCGTGTCATCTAGATCCCAGCCATGTTTATTTATAGCGTTCTCAATCACTATTTAGAATTTTCAAGTCACATCTCGGAGGAACTCGATACATGGCACGCGACAAGGCAGCAGAAATTCTCCGTCTTCTCAAGAAAGACTTCACGCGTCCAGCATGGACTAAACGCCCTCGGGACCCTTTCCAAACGCTGATTAGGACCGTGCTTTCTCAAGCCACAGCCAGCAGAAACGCGTCACGAGCCTTTGAGAACCTCTCAAGAAGGTTTCCAATAAGCCCTGACGCCTTAGCAGAGGTGAAGGAGAATGAAATCGAACAAGCAATCAGAGTGGCAGGATTGTACAGAAACAAAGCCAAGGTCATCAAAGCGCTTTCCCAGGCAGTATTGGAGAAACATAAGGGCTCATTGGATTTCATTTATTCTCTGCCCTTGGAAGAAGCCCGAAGAACGCTAACGAGTCTGCCTGGAGTTGGACCGAAGACTACTGATGTGGTACTGCTCTCTAGCGCCCGAAGACCCACGATCCCGGTCGACACGCACGTGCGCCGCGTTTCCAAACGGCTAGGACTCGCTCCGACAGATGCTGACTATGAGGGCGTCCGAGAAGCCCTTCAGTCCGCATACCCCTCAACGGACTACCTTCCGGTTCACCTCTTACTCATCGCCCTAGGGCGGAAATACTGTAAAGCAAGAAAGCCAATATGTGGGCCTTGTCCAGTCAACACGTTATGCCCCTCCAGCACCCCCGGAGATTAAAAGAAGCATGAGGAAACTGCCCCAAGAAGTTGCCGAATACTTTCCCTACTCAACTGTACGACCGTCGCAAGACGAGTTCATCAAAACCATCTACAACGCCGTAAAAAAGGGCCGTAACATTCTCTTGGAAGGCAGCAACGGCCTAGGCAAAACAATTGCCGCCCTCGCAGCATGCCTACCTATAGCGAAGGACAAAAACTTACAGATACTCTACGTAGCTAAAACGCATCGCCAGCACGACCGCGTGATCGAAGAATTGCGTGGCATCACAAAGAGGCAGGCGGTTTCTGGCATCTCAATCCGGGGCCGAGCGGTGATGTGTTTCCACCCGCTCATTGTCAGACATTCTGCCGACGCAGGATCAGCCATGGAGATCTGCGAATTACTCAAGGCGCAAGGAGGATGCTCATACTATGAGAGAATGAAGAGCTCCGCAGACCGATTCGCCGAGCTCCAGGCCCATGTCTCATCAAATGCCTACACATCGTCCGAAGTCCGAGAGGTCTGCCGAGTTGAAGGCTTCTGCCCCTATGAATTAACCAAACGCGTAGTCGGCCAAGCTGATGTCACGGCATTGAGCTACCTTTACGTCTTCGATCCGAATATCAGGAGTGCATTTCTCCAACGTCTTGAGAAGCCGTGGACCCAGACGATCCTCATCATCGATGAAGCCCATAATTTGCCAAGCACGGCGATCGACATCGCAAGTGATACTCTCTCTTTATTCGTGGTGAGGCAGGCGGTACAAGAGGCAAAGAAACACAACGTTCCAGACCTCGCTGTTTTCGCGAATCAGCTCAGATCGATCATCGAAAAGATGGCGGCTCAAACGCAAGAGGAAGCCCACGTTCCTCCACACCTCTTGCTCCAGTTTATTAGACGCAATGCAGAGATCGATATGCCTATGACTTTCTTCGAATATCTTCACAACACAGGGCACGCCATCAAACGCAACCTGCTAGAACATGGAAAATATCCCCGATCCTACATCCACAGGATGGGAGAATTTCTGTCGAAGTGGTTTGAAACCGCAGACGATATCTCTTTCACCCATGTTCTGAGCAGATATATCACAAGAACCGGTGCAGCTTCGGCTCGACTCGAGATTCTGGCCCTCGACCCGTCACAAGTGACAGGCCCAGTCTTCTCATCTGTATACTGTAGCGTAGGGATGTCGGGAACATTGGAACCGTTGGAATCCTACGCCAAAATCACCCGACTTCCTAAGACCACTATCCAAAAAGCTGTGGAATCGCCCTTTCCAAGAGAACACATTCTGTCGCTAGCCTGCTGTGGCGTCACAACTGCCATGAAACAGAGAACGAGAAGCATGTACAAGAAACTCGCCGATCGCATCACCGAAGTGGTCAGTTATACCCCAGCCAACGTAGGCATCTTCACAGTATCATACGGGGTCTTAGAGAACTTGCTAGAAGCGGGATTAGAAGAAACCATAGACAAACCCCTCTTCTCCGAGCACAGAGACATGGCTTCAAGGGACAATGACCAGCTAGTAAACCGATTCAAGTCCTATGCCAAACGGGGAGGCGCGGTCCTACTTGGGGTACAAGGAGGACGCTCCTCCGAAGGCGCGGACTATCCAAGCGACACAATGAATTCCGTAGTCGTAGTCGGAGTTCCCTATGCTAAACCCACACCGAGAACAAGTGCCCAGGTGAGGTACTATGAAACCTGCTTTCCTAATCACGGCCGCGAGTATGGCTATGTTCTCCCCGCCTTGAAGAAGGCGTCGCAGGCCGCTGGGAGACCGATACGTACCTTAGAAGATCATGGGGCCATCGTCTTTCTCGACTATCGCTTCGCAACTCAATATTGTCAAAGATACCTTCCGTTGTGGATTCGCCGTGGCATGAAAACGCTACCAGACATCGATGGAGTCATTGCGAAAGAGCTGATGCAGTTTTTCGGTGACCCAGAAGAAGACTGATCGCCTGGCAGAGTTCTACCAATTGTAACCTGTGAGAATCGTGCTTAAGCCGATCTCTCGACCGTTTTTATCGAGTTTCATTTGTCCGAAACGAAGGCTCGCTACGTCCTCGGTTACCGGAGTGTAGACTTTCAGCACTCGTCGTTTGTAGTCAATTCCACAGAGGACCCCTATCCCGAGGAATTCGCCCCGTTCATTGTTAAGAGCAACTAGTAAGCCGTCTTCTTCCCCCTCTAGGATCACTTTCAGTTGCTTTCCTAGTTTTTCCTCAGCCTTCTTGACCTCTTCTTCATCGACCCATTGACCCTTCCGCAAAACAACGAGGACTCGTGTCAGCGTTTCTTCACTGTAGATGGGAGCGTATCTCCCGACCGCGTCTCTGACAAGTCTCATCTGTTCACGTGTCAAGGCTCGGCCAACACCGAAGAACCCGCCCTCAACCTTGATCCAATCTAGAGGAAACGACTCGACTTTGGCGTTTTTCAGGTACTTTGCATAAGCTAGTTCACGCAGGATTTTACGTTTCTCCCTGCTCCTCTTGTGTACTGCGGGTGAAGCGCGCACTGTCAAGGTTTTCGCTTTATCTAAAGCGTCCAAAATAGGCGCTAGCTCTTCTCCGTGCTGCGTCCCCACGACTACATCAGGCCTAACATGCTCAACCAGACTTGCCTTGTACTCTGTAGCCTGTTCACCTTCAATCCACCCATCAGTGTTTATGATCAAGAAATCAATATCCAAGTCTGAAGCTTGCGCTTTTAGAGTAGTCAGTCCCTCCAGCACGCGTTTCGCAGCTCCTGTAGGACTGGTAGCCCCCACGAAATACGCCCGCTCTGCCTCTATCTCAAAGAGATCCTTCACGGATGATTTGATGAGGCTGAACCCAATGGTTGACGGGGGGCCGATATCCGACTGCCCCAGATCAGCATCAATAATTGCAGTTCTCCGTTTCGTTCGCACTGCTTCGTTTGCAAGAAACGTACAGAAACTCGTTTTGCCGGAGTCTATGTCGCCGATCACCATAACCGTTACCGGTTTCCCTCGGGAAAAAATATCAGTCAGAGCGGCCTTCCAAGAGGGAGGAATTGTGCTCCCCTCGATCTCTTCAGAAGAGGCCCCATTGCCCAACGTTAGATCGAAAGAAGCTCGTTTGTCGACTTCAAAAGGTGCTCGTTTACCCTCTCGGATTATGAGCCTTTCTCCTCTCTTGGCAGCTGCACCCAGGATGTTGACCTTCCCCGAGAGGATTTCTACTGATGCGGGACCCTCAACGAGAATGGTCTTGCCCGACTCAACCGTTCGTTTCACCATGCCTTTGTCCTCCTCGGCAAGTCTTTGCCGTTTCTTCCAGCGATCTTGATGGCAGACATCGCATCTTTTAGTTCCCTTCGATGGGAAGTCTCCTTAGTGAAATTACTGGTCCCAGCTTCACGCACGATTTGTATGTCCACCTCGTCAGGTAAGGATTCGTCCAAGAACTGCAGTAGTTTCTGGGTATAGGGAGGGACACCATCCCCCACCTTCACGACGTATTGCGCCGCCGGAACTTCATGGATCGCCCTCGACACTGCCTTGACGGTTTCTCTCACACCGGAGCAGTTGATGGTTCGTACGAGGTGGCCATCACCAAGGATCGCAAGTCCAGATCGTTTGCCAGGGTCGATTCCGACCGTCACGACTTCGAACTTTCGCTTTCCTTGTGCGATTCGAATTGCTTCACTGATTATGCTTGTAGGATCGTCTTCCTCGTTGAAGATCAAAACATTGGAGTGAGTCACTGAGGGCCTCTCTTTCTCGGTGGTTACCACGACCTGAACGTCCAGAGGGATGGGGTCCCACGGTCTCAGACTTAGGAAGGGCAGCCTTTTTGCTTTGACTGCCTTCACCAACCTGTAATAGGCTTTTCCCGAAACGGTTGCCAGCGCGATTTTCGCTTCCATATGGCTACACTTGTGATAGTCATTGCTTAAGTCGCAGTTCGCAAGATACCCCGCTCAGATGGGGCGATTCACCAAGCTTCCTCATGCTTGGCGTCCGAATCGACGTCCTTCCTAGTCTCTTAAATATGTTATGAATCAAAGCCCTATGACTACCTCAAAGCGCGACACCGGCAGAAACGAAAGTTTCCTTCGATTCAAGCGGTAATCCTTTATAATTTCTACTTCTACTTCGCTTTGTGCGGAGAGGCTTGTACGAGACGCTTACGACTGGTTGCAGTTCGCTTGACACGCTGCTGGAAGGGGGGCTCCCACTACCTGGTGTGACCTTGGCTTACGGAGAGGCAGAAACTGGAAAAACCTCCTTGGCGATCCAATGTGCAGTCTTCTGCGCAAGAAGTGGGCAAAAAACCTTGTTCATTGACTCAGACGGAGCCTTCTCGACTCAACGATTGTCGCAAATAGCTCATCGAGACCTTGAGAAAATCTCCTCGAAGATCATTCTGATGCAACCAACCACATTCAGAGAACAGGGACACGTAATAGGGCACCTTGACAGATACGTATCAGAGAAATTCGGCCTCATAGTCATTGACACTATTACGTCCCTGTATAGAGTCGAACTCGGGGGTCCTGATGCAACTTTCACCCTCAATCGAGAGTTGAATGGACAAGTTGCCTCCCTAGCTGAGGTTGCTAAAACCCGACGAGTAGCCGTTTTTATCACCAGTCAGGTTCGAAGTGTCTTCCTACGCAAGTTCAACAGAGTAGAACCCGTCGCCACACGCACTCTCAAGTTTTGGTCAAGCGTAGTGTTGAGCTTGAAACACGCCGGTCAAAAAGGCGTCTTGAAAGCTATCCGTCAAAAGCATCCGAGACACAAACGCCCAGCAAGCTGCTATGTTACACTGGAAAAAGCGGGGATCCTCGACTATGGCTAGTTCATGTATCGATCAGAGAAAGGAATGAAAGACTATGTCAATATCGATCATCGACGTGATTGAAACTTTCATTCATGCCATGTACTTCATATTCCCAGCCTATTGCGCCAACGCGGCGCCGGTGATTTTTGGCGGAGGCCGCCCAGTTGATGCTGGTCGGCTCTTTCCCGACGGCAAACCCATTCTCGGCTCACACAAGACAGTTCGAGGTCTCCTCGCTGGGCTGATCGTTGGGACCTTGGTAGGCTTCGCCCAGCAATTCGTACCCTTTGGTCAACAATCGGCCTTGCTGGGATTCACGCTCTCGCTTGGGGCACTAGTGGGCGACCTGATGGACTCCTTCATGAAGAGACGGCTAGGACTAACCCCCGGGTCTCCCGTGCCTTTGGCGGACCAGCTCGATTTTATACTCGGTGCATTCCTATTCGCCGCCGCAATAGGACAATCGCCGCAAATTTCCTGGATCTTGATAATCCTGGTTGTGACGCCGCCTATTCACCTCTTAACGAATTTCGTTGCATATCTTCTGGGGGCCAAGAATAAGACGCGGTAAGTACCCCATTCGCCGTTCTATGCGCCTGTTTGAACTATCTCGTCTCTATGAGCTCCACCCAGACTGACTATGACGTCTCTGACGTTTCGGAGGTCTTCAAGATGCACGAACTCATTGACCCCATGATAGTTAGTGTCTGCCCTAATCGGTCCGTAGCAGACGACCGGAATCCCGTTTTTGGCAAAGAAGCTTCCATCATTTCCTCCCAACTCACCAGCGAACCGTGGACGCGTACCCAAAGTCTTCGCCATGCTTCGAGCTACCGTTTGCACAAACACGTGATCGCTCGGCGTGTAGTAACCTGAAAGCCTATGGATAGTCTCTAGAGAAGCTCTGCACCCGGTCTTCTTGATTGCTCGCTCAAAGAAATCCGTGAGTTCCTCCTCAGCGGCTTTCACTGGCTCCTCGGGCAAGAGCCGCCGATCGAAGCGAATTTCGCACGCGCCAGGTATTATGTTCTCTTTCTCCCACGCTCTTATCATTGTTACCGTGAATCGTCCCCAAACGAATCTCCTAGGCGCCTCGGATGGGGCTTTCAACAACGACTCTTTCTCCTCGACCTGGCTCCTGTATTTTCCGAACTCGGAGAGCAGCTTCACTGCCTCTTCGATGGCGTTCTTTGCTTTGAAGGGGTATCCCGCGTGTCCCTGTATCCCTTGCACAATGATTTTGCCCCAGATTACGCCGCTTGCACCCAAGAAGAGTCCCTCGGATCCCGCGTCAACGACTAGTCCTGCATCACCTTTGATTTTGTAGTCACTGAGTACATAATCAACCCCGTATTCTCCACCAATCTCTTCGTCAACGCCGGCAATCAGTTTGAGATTGACGTCTAAATCGCGCCTTTTCCCCAAACGGCGCATCGCTCCCATAGCCACTGCAATGCCTGATTTATTGTCTGCAGCCCCCCGGCCATACGCTTTCCCATCTTCAATTGTCAACTTGAATGGGGGATAGTCCCAGTCTGCCCCCGGCGGCACAATGTCGAAATGGGATTCAAGAAGAAGGGTAACGTCAGACCCGGCATCTAAGGTCACGATGACGTTTGGACGTGGCAGCCCGTCTTTGGCCGCCTTCTCGCCATCAACTATTTCCACATCCAAAGCGTTGCGTTTAGCTTCTTCTACAATTATCGACGCACATTCGTTGTATCCACTTTTCGTCACAGAGTTTGTATCGATCTCAACCATCCTTGATAGGAGATCAAGCTCGTATGATAAGGAACTCAAACTACTTCACCACGACTAGTTCACACACGTAGCTACATGAAAACCTAATATCCTCTTGTTATTTAACTCTCAACGTTGGTTCAGAGGACGCTGGATTAAGAGAATGAATAGTCAAACGAACCCGGTTAAAATGCTTAAGCAACTAATCAGGTTTCCTACCTATCAGATTGCGCCTGACCAAGTCGCCGATGGAATGAAAGATTGCTCAGCCTTTCTGTCAGATCAGCTCCGGCAGTTAGGCTTCACTGTGGCCGTCGATGAGCTGTGCAACATTACGGCTGAAAGGGAGTTTGATGGAAAGAAAACCTTTCTGATAAACACGCATTTTGACACGGTCTCCCCTGCGAAGGGATGGAACGACGCCCTCAGACCCACGCTAATGAACGGCAGGATGTATGGCCTCGGCTCTTCAGATGCCAAAGGGGGAATAGCCGCCACACTCTCTGCGCTTTCACGACTCGAAGATTCGAGATTCGCGAAGTTGATTGTCCAATTCGTAAACTACGAAGACAACGCAATCGCCTATCGCGGAGTCGGACGGTTAGGAACGCCCTTTTTTCTCTCAAAGCATCCCGGATTCACGGCAGACTATGGCATAAATGTTGAACCCACCGTAGTGGGTGACAAACTGACACTCAGTGTTGGATGCACTGGACGGTTGGCTTTCAAGGTGAAAACCATTGGAAAAGAAGCGCACTCTGCTACGCCAAAAGAGGGAAAGAACGCCATATACGACATGATGAAGGTAGTAGAGGCTCTGAAAGAGATTCCGCCGGGACGATTCAAGGTGGATGATTTTGAAGCAGAGATGCCCATAAACGTTGCCACGATTGAGGGTGGAAGGGCAATCAACATCATTCCAGGAGAATGCGAAATCAGATGTGAAAGAAGACTCTTTCCCGGCGAAGACCTTGAAGAGATAGAAGAAGCCATACGTCTAACGCTAGGGAGGGTTGAGACAGTCCAAGTAGAATGTAGCTTCAGCCGCCCTGCTCAGGCACCATATGCAATCGGTAGGAACGACGAAATCGTCTCGTTAGTTGAAAGAGCGGTCTCAGCTACTCTTGGCTACAGTCCTTCGATGCGAATAGAGTTGGGAAGAACTGACTCGACCTATCTATATCATAACGCGCGAATAAAGACGGCCATAGTCGGACCAGGACATACAGGTCACATCAAAGGCGAGTTCATCTACGTAGATAGGCTGCTTGAATTCACGAAGGTTCTTGAGAATCTGCTTACCAGTAAACCATCTGGAACACCTTGAAACTGATCCTTCGTTTGGCGCCCCCCAAGAGGTCGAGAAGTCCAAACCAGTGGCTGCAGTAGAAGGCGCCTAGGCAGTCAGCCAATCGCGGCGCTTCTCTAAGCTAGCCAAACTTTGTGAGTAGAGAACGCTCAATAAAGATGTACGCAACGACTACCAAGACGCAACCTACTAGGAGGAAGATGAAGGCTTGGCGAGGTCGGTAGGCATATTTGGTGCTCTGATACGCTAGGAGAAAACCTGCAACGCCAATCGCGTAGAAGATCATGGTGGAAATGCTCTCAATCAGAAGCTGTTCGTTAAGGGCATAGGGATAGAAGGATATGAAAGTTCCACCTGCTTGGAAAACTGCTACAAGAGGCCTCTCCAAAAAGTCGTAGACTCCACCCCCAAGCAGGAAGACGGAAGCCGCGATCAATATGAGAGCAATGACGATTAGTGAAGGTTTTGCGGTCACTATTCTCCAGTAGGTCTTTCGCATGAAATATGCCATCGATGACAATCGCCGCCTCATTCGCCTTGCCATAATGTCATCAACTCGCGTCCTCAAGCAGTTGTTCCGCTACTTCCTTTGCCCAGAGACCTGTACTGGAGTTCTCAGCAACCTCATTTAAGTATTCCTTACCCATCGACATCATTCAAAGCTTTATCATAGACCTGAAACTTAAAGGTTGCACTGATGTAACCGTCAGACAATACTTGAATGACCTAGCCTTCTATCAGAGACACTTAAGCAAGAGTGTTCTGGATGTAGCTGTTCAGGACCTCAGAAACTACTTGATTCATCTGAAGATCAAACACCACCA
>CAYGAW010000051.1:0-2900 GCA_964347945.1 uncultured Anaerolineales bacterium | reverse complement strand
CTTTTTTCTGCATCCTGACCAGGTCCTGCTGACGTCCCTTTGTATAGCAGCTTTGGCGTACGCGATTGTGGCGATTGCCAGGGGCCGGAAGAACCTTGATCGGGTGGAAGAGCGGTGGTTGAGAAGCCTGGCATTCTTGTACGTGGTCCTTCTAGTCGTCGTTGTGGAAATGCTGGTTGCTGGGGGGGAGCGGTGGAGCGAAGCGCGCTATTTCTTGATGGTGCTTCCCTTGCTCATGTTGATAGCTTCCAGCGGGTTGGACAGGACGGTGGTGTCGGTGCGGGGGCTTGCAGAGAGAGCCGGCTCAGGGAGGCTGAGCGGGATTGCCTCAGGGGCGGCTCCTTATTCGCTAGTGGTGCTGACAGGACTCGCCTACTTGCCGGGCATTCATGCTGTGGTATCGCGGCAGATAGAGGGTCATGATCGGGCGATGCGATATCTGGTGGATCAGTGGCGTGAGGGAGACGTCATACTGATGGCTTCGCCGCCGGTGTGCGCCGTCTATCTCGATCACTGTGACTATTATGCCATGCAGAAAGGATACGAGGGATACGTTATTGACAGGGAAGGAGAATCTGTCGATGTGTGGACCGGCACCCCCCTCCTGAACACAGTTGAGGAGCTGAGAGAGGTGCTGAGGGGAAATGAGCGGGTGTGGTTCGTCGTGGACGGCTGGCGATTGGCCACCCGCTACGAACTTGACTTTCTGCAGGTCGTTGCTGAGCAGATGGACGTGGTGCACGAAGTCCAGGGAGTGAAGATCCTGCTCTCTCGCGGTTATGCACTCCTCCCTGCGCCAGTTGTCCACGGCTCGCTGGCGGCGAACCTGGAGGATAGAGTTGCCCTTGTGGGTTACGATTTGGATGCGGTCTCGGTCGGCCCTGGGGACAAGTTGTGTCTGACCCTTTACTGGCGCGCAATAGCCCCCCTGGCTGAGGAATACACGGTCTTCGTGCACATGCTGGGCAGGGAGGGTTCCGTCGTGGGACAGGCTGATTCTGCTCCTCTCTCTGGGCTCTATCCCACGCTCTACTGGCAGGAGGGCCAGATTGTGCCGGACCGTCACTGCCTGGAAGTCCATCAGGGTCTTCACGAAGATCGCTATCTGCTGGAGACAGGTATATATCAGCCTGGGACACGGAAGCGGCTTGAGGTTCTTGATGCGTCAGGGACCCCGGTTGCCAACCGCATTGCAGTCGACTTTGTACGGGTTGGCGACGACCAGGGCCCTGCACCACAGCCTCGCCATCAAATAGGAGCCGATCTGGGCGGTGAGCTCCGTTTGCTCGGCTACGAAGTCGGCCGTGGACTCGCCGCCGGGGATGAGGGAATACTTGATGTAGAGCCCGGGGGGATGATACCTGTCACCTTGTACTGGCAAGGGGTGGCGTCGATGGACCGGAACTATACCGTGTTTCTGCACGTTGTTGACCGGCAAGGTCAGATCTGGGGTCAGGCTGACGGACAGCCCGACCGCGGTTTCTATCCCACTTCCTTCTGGGACGTGGGAGAGGTTGTGGCGGACATACACGAGATTCATGTGGATGCGTCAACACCCGAGGGAGACTACGGGTTGCTGGGGGGAGTCTACGTGTGGGACACCGGAGAACGCTTGCATGTGTTGGACGAAGCGGGTCAGCCCGAGGGTGATAGTGTGTTGTTGGGGCCCGTCAGGGTCGGGCATAGGTGATACCTGTGTTCCAGCGCATACGTGCAGCGCTCCTTGGACAAAGATGCACGCCCTCTCCGGCAGCTACCGCTCGAGTTGAGAGGATTTCCGTTGGGCGCACATGCTGGCAAGATGATCTATTTACCCGCGTTGCAGACGGCGTAGGGGGTCATAGACTGCTGGAAGTACATCATGAGTGAACCTGGTAGGTGGCAAGATCTCTTTGTCCGCCAGTGCCACAGACTCGTTGTAGGGCCGGCACGTGACCTGTTCTACTTGGGTCTTCTGGCTATCTTCCACATAGCCAACAACTGGATATATGTGTCGAAGAGAGTGACCATACGCGGCTGGGACAGGCCCGCCCATTTGGTGCGGACCTTGATCTACAATGACGTGCTGAAGGCGATTGACGTCAGGAGCCTTTTCGAGGCCATGACCTGGTCATGGAATCGCCCCCCCTTGCGGCATCTCACCGCCGTGCCCTTCTACCGGCTCTTTGGCGTCTCAACCGATGTTGCCCTGATGAGCAATGCGGTGTTCATAGTCATGCTGTTCTTTTCGGTCTACGGCATCGGAAAGAGAATGTACAGCCGAAGCACTGGCTTGCTTGCCGCTTTCTTGGTATCCATGTATCCGGTCCTTTTTGGCATTTCTCGTCTCTCGTATGTAGACTACGCCCTTACTGCCATGGTAGCGCTGATCATCTACTTCTTGGTGCGAACGGAGGGTTTCGTACGTCGCCGACACTCGGTCTTTCTTGGTCTCAGCCTGGGGCTTGGGGCACTGACGAAATGGCCAGTGATGGCTTTTGTCGCCGCTCCCATAGCCTATGTGGCGTTCAGATCAAGAGCAGTCTGGCGCATAAGAGGGGATCTGCTGGCCAAAGCCAACGCGTCCTCACTGCGGGAACGGGTTCTCGCCTCGCCATTGGCCCATGCTGTGGGAAGTCTGATCTTGAACGCTGCCTGGTATCTCCCCAACTGGGACAGGCTATCGCACTTTCGTCTGGGGGTTTGGATATTCGCGATCTCCTGGCTCCTGCTAACGGCCATGTTCTACGTTCTCTCTCGCCCCTCCGGACGTGGAGCCAACCTGATGAGCGCCCTCCTGATAGGGGCGGCGGTGGCCTCGCTCTGGTCGCTGCCTAACATCGGCTTTCTGACCAGGTTCGTGGAGGTTGCCTATGGGGGGCCTAATATCGATCAGACAGGGATCGGTGTTACCGAGCTGC
>CAYGAW010000050.1:0-9405 GCA_964347945.1 uncultured Anaerolineales bacterium | reverse complement strand
CGGCGCCCTCCTTTTACCACCTTAGCCACACGAGCAATGTGGACTACTCGCTCCTCTAGGAATTCCTCTTCCATGAATGTCCTCTTTCCCTCGATCACGGTCTAGTCAGACTTTGACTCTTTAAGTCCGAAGGTACTGTCGAGGACCGCGCAAGTTCCCGGTCCTAGAACTCGAGGCCACCCGTGCGGGCTCCTTCGGCGACAGATTGCACCCGGCCGTGATACTTGTTTCCCCCTCTGTCAAAGACTACTTTCTCGATCCCATGAGCTTTGGCCCGCTTGGCCAGAACCTCACCGACCACTTTGGCCTGCTCTGACTTCTTGAGCCCAGCAATTTGATCTCGTACTTCCTGATCTAATGTCGACGCAGAGACGAGAGTGTGACCTTCGGTATCGTCGATTACCTGCGCGTAGATGTGCTTCAGGCTGCGGTAGACGGAAAGTCGGGGACGGTCCTTGCTGGTTCGTATCTTCTTGCGCACGCGCACATGTCTGCGCCGGCGAGCCGTCTTAAGATTACTACTACTGCTCATTCGCTCTTGCTCCCACCACTGCTGCCATTGTTCCAGTAAGGTGCTACCCGATCTTTCCTGCCTTGCCAGCCTTGCGACGCACGTACTCTCCCGCGTAGCGAATTCCCTTTCCTTTGTAGGGCTCCGGCTTTCGTACCGCTCTGATCTCGGCTGCGAACCTGCCCACCAGTTCCTTGTCGACTCCCTCCACGACTATGTTTCGATAACCCTTCTCCACATCAATAGTGATCCCTGGTGGGGGGTCGATCTCAACAGGGTGTGAATAACCCACCAATAGGATGAGCTTCTCTCCTTCCATCTGGGCGCGATAACCCACGCCTTGGATTTCCAGCTCCTTGCGGAATCCCTCATGCACCCCCTGCACCATGTTTGCCAGCAAGGCCCGTGTAAGCCCGTGGAGTGACCGATGCAGCCGATGATCGGTGGGTCGGGTGACAACAAGCTGACTGTCCTGCAAAGTGATGGAGATATCGGGATGAAACCTGCGGGTGAGCTCACCCCTTGGCCCCTTAACCGTGACCTCCGAACCACGGATCGTTACCTCGACGTCGGATGGTATCGGTATCGGCATCCTACCTATGCGAGACATGAGAGCGCACCTCCAGAGCCTTTCCGCCGAGAGGAAGAACTAACCCGATCTCCTCAGGGCAAGAAGCTTGACGACTATCGCTACCACACATAGCACAGAACCTCGCCACCGATGCCCAGGCGCCGTGCACTCTTGTCGGTCATGACGCCCTGCGATGTAGACAGGATGGCTATCCCCATGCCGCTTAACACCGTGGGTAGGTCTCTCTTGCCAGCGTAGACCCGACAGCCGGGTTTGCTGACTCTCTGCAAGGCGGTTATCACGGGCTCGCCATCGTCCGTGTACTTCAGCCATATCCTGAGTACCGGTTGAGGCCGATCCTTGGTCACATCGTAGCCTTGGATATACCCCTGTTCTCGCAACACGTTGGCAATCGCCACCTTCATCTTGGAGGAAGGTGCTGTCACTTGGGTATGTCTGATCTCGATGGCGTTCCTGATGCGAGTCAGCATATCAGCGATGGGATCAGTGTGCATGATTGTGATGCCCTTTCTCAGCTACCAGCTAGATTTGGTCACGCCAGGGATCTTGCCTTCCAGGGCCAACTCTCGAAAACATATGCGGCACAGTCCGAAGCGTCGCATGTACGCCCTCGGGCGTCCGCACAACGTGCAGCGGTTCCGCACTTGCGTCTTGTGTTTCCTTCGCTTCTCCCTGGCGATCATTGACTTCTTGGCCACTTCACCTCCACAAATGGGCTACTTGAGAGCTCAATTCGTCGCCCAGTGCGTTAGACTCTCTCGAAAGGCATGCCTAGGAGCGACAGCAATCGCCTTGCTTCCTCATCGGTCTTGGCGCTGGTGACGATACTGATCTCCATTCCACGCACCTTGTCTATGGAATCGTAGTCTATTTCAGGCCACACTAGCTGTTCTTCGAGACCCAGAGTGTAGTTACCTCGGCCATCGAAGGCATCGCGGGAAATGCCCCGAAAGTCTCGTTGGCGCGCCAAGGCCACGTTCACCAGCCGATCGAAGAAGTCATACATCCGCCGGCCTCGTAGCGTTACCTTGGCACCGATGGCCATGCCTTCCCTGAGCTTGAAGCCAGCGATGGACTTGCGCGCACGGGTGATTATTGGTCGTTGTCCTGTGATGGTACTCAGGTCTCGGGTTGCTCCATCCAGGGCCTTGGCATCCTGCAGAGCCTCTCCCAGCCCCACGTTGAGGACAATCTTGACCAGATGTGGAACTTCCATCACGTTACGATAGCCAAAGTCCTCCATCAATATGGGGACGATTTCCTTTTGGTAGACTTCTTTCAATCTGGACATGATCGCTTCTCTGACCAGGGCCTCCCGCTAGCCGACCGTCTCATTGCATCGTTTGCAGACTCTGGCCTTTCCTCCATCAGGAAGGACCCTGTAGGTTACCCGGGTTCGCTGATTACAATGGGGACAGACCAAGGCCAGCTTCGAGATATGCATCGGGGCCTCGCGCTCAATAATACCAGCCTGGGTGCGCACCCTGCCTGTGGGCTTGGTATGTCTCTTGATGATATTGATGCCCGAGACAATCACCTGGTCCTTGTCCGGTAGAACCCTGTGCACACTACCCTTCATTCCGCGGTAGTTGCCTGTGATGACCTCTACAGTGTCACCTTTCTTGATCCTTTTCATCCTCTCGCCCTTCTGCGCTCTTGATTGACGTGCCTCACAGTACCTCCGGGGAGAGGGAGACGATCTTCATGAAGCCCCGTTCCCTCAACTCCCGACCGACGGGGCCGAAGATGCGTGTACCTCTTGGGTTCTGGTAATCGTCGAGAATGACCGCTGCATTCTCATCGAACCGTATGTACGATCCATCTGAGCGCCCGTACTCCTTGGCGGTCCGCACAATCACCGCTCGTACCAGTTCTCCTTTCTTGACCGAGCCAGAGGGGATGGCCTGCTTCACGGTAGCAATAATGACATCGCCTACACGCCCGTAGCGGCGCTTCGAGCCACCGAGAACCTTGATGCACATGATCTCTCGCGCTCCAGTGTTGTCTGCCACCCTGAGGTGACTCTCCGCCTGGATCATTGCTCCACCCTCTGTGCCTGCCCCTTCAGTATCTCCTCAACCACCCACCGTTTCTCCTTACTCAGCGGGCGGCTCTCGACAATGCGAACCATGTCACCTATCTGGCAGGCATTGTCGGCGTCATGAGCCTTGAACCTCTTGCGGATCCTTATCACCTTCTTGTATAAGGGATGTCGGCCCAACCTCTCCACGACCACTACGACCGTCTTGTCCATCTTGTTGCTGACTACTTGGCCGACCATGGATTTGCGTCGTCCCATCATGATGTCTCCTCCCCGGTCTGGGCTAGCGCTCGCTCTCTAAGAATGCTCTTCGCACGGGCTATGTCCCTCTTGACCTGGCGGATACGGTTGTAGTTGGTCAGTTGGTTGGTACTCAACTGGAAACGCAGGTTGAAGAGTTCCTCGTACATGTTCTCCAATTCGTGCCGTAACTCCTCTGAGGTCATGTTTCTCAGGTCTAGCGTCTTCATCGGACGGTTCCTCGCTGTCACACTTCATGTCTGCTAACGAATTGGGTCTTTATAGGGAGCTTCTGGGAAGCCAAGCGGAAGGCCTCTCGAGCTGCGCTCTCGTCCACACCGGTGATTTCAAACAGCACTCGGCCCGGCTTGACCACAGCTACCCAATGGTCGACATTGCCCTTGCCGCTGCCCATCCTGGTCTCCGCAGGCTTGACGGTTACCGGCTTGTCCGGGAAGACGCGTATCCAGAGTTTGCCGCCTCGTCGTACGTGCCGCACTATGGCCCTTCGTGCCGCCTCTATCTGTCGGCTCGTGATCCACGAGGGCTCAAGCGCTTGGAGACCGTACTCTCCAAAACTCACCTCGGCGCCACGACGAGCTTTGCCCTTCATGCGGCCCCGGTGAGCCTTCCGATACTTCACTCTCTTGGGCATTAGCATGAGCAGTCACCCCCTGAAGTTACCGATGTCAGAACCCTTCGAGGAACGGCGTTTCCTCTTCCTCCTCTGGAAAGATGTCGCCCTTGTAGACCCAAACCTTAACCCCAATGCGGCCATAGGTGGTCAAGGCCTCTGTTTGCGCATAGTCAATGTCGGCTCGCAGGGTGTGCAGAGGCACACGCCCCTCCATCGTCCAGTCTCGGCGCGCCATTTCGGACCCAGCCAGGCGACCGCCACAGGCTATCTTGATGCCGCCAGCCCCCAAGCGCATGGCCCTGGCAGCCGCCTGCTTCATGGCTCGCTTATGAGAAATCCGCCTCGCCAGTTGCGCGGAGATACTCTCCGCAATGAGGTAGGCATTCAGTTCGGGTTCAGGAACCTCAACGACCTCTATGCGGGCCTTCTTTCCTGTCATTTCTTCCACCTGCCGACGCAACAGGTTTACACTCGATCCCTTGCGGCCGATGACAATGCCCGGTCTTGCCGTGTGTATTGTAAGCGACACCTGCTTCGGGAAGCGCTCGACGTCTATCCTGCAGATGCCCGCATGCGCCATTTGACCGCGGATGAGCTGTCTGACCTCGAGGTCCTCTTGCAGCAGATCCACATATTCCAGGCCTTCAGCGTACCACTTAGCCTTCCAGTCCTTGGTGAATCCTAGCCTGAAACCTACGGGGTGTACTTTTCTGCCCAACTACCTTCTCCTTCCCGGCGCCCTATCTATTCTTCCTCAAGCTCGCTCAGAACCACCGTGATGTGAGATCCCCTTTTGAGAATGGGCTTCACGCGCCCTCGAGCCCCAGCCCGGAATCGTTTCAGAGTGGGCCCCACATCGGCCGTTATCTGAGAGATGTACAAGTCCGACTTGGACAAGCCGTGCACGTCCTCAGCGTTGGCCGCCGCTGACTCTATGGCCTTCGTCACTGGCTTGGCTGCCGCCTGCGGCAAGAACCTTAAGAGGGCCAGAGCCTCATCCACGGGCCGTTCCCGCACCAGATCAATCACGCGTCTGGTTTTGTGTGGCGACATAGGTATGAATCTCTCCACTGCTTTGATCTCAAGTCCCATGTTGGCACCTGCGTCTATCTTCTGATGCGCGTTCCTCTTTCACGATAGGAATGGCCGCGAAAAGTCCGAGTGGGCGCGAACTCCCCCAGCTTATGGCCCACCATGTTCTCGGTGATGTAGATCGGCACGTGACGACGCCCATCGTGTACAGCTATCGTAAGGCCTATCATCTCCGGGGAGATAGTAGAGGCGCGTGCCCAGGTTTTGATCACGTACTCGTCACCGCTCTGCTTCATGCGCTTGACCTTCTTGAGCAGTTTGGCGTCTACGTATGGGCCTTTCTTGAGAGATCTGGTCATCCGCTATCTCCTCTTGGCTCCTCGTCGGCGAACTATCCACTTATCCGTATCCTTGCGGCGCCGGGTCTTCTTGCCGAGGGTCTTCTTGCCCCAGGGGCTCTTCGGCGATGGCATCCCGATGGGGGCCTTACCCTCGCCACCACCGTGGGGATGATCGCGCGGACTCATCGCTGACCCTCGAGTGGCTGGGCGCCGTCCTAGCCAACGGGCTCTCCCTGCCTTGCCTAGGCTGATGTTGCCCCAATCGGTATTGCCCACCTGCCCGATGGTGGCCAGATTGTCGAGATGGATGAGCCGTATCTCGCCCGACGGCAGACGTACCTGAGCGTATTGGCCTTCCTTGGCTAGCAACTGAGCCGAGGTCCCCGCGGAGCGTGCCAGTTGCCCTCCCTTACCGCTGTGTAGTTCGATATTGTGGATCATCGAACCCACCGGGATGTTGGCGATGGGCAGGGCATTGCCAACCCGAATATCGGCGCCAGGACCGGACTCTACGACGTCATTGACCTTCAGGCCCAAAGGTGCGATGATGTACCTCTTTTCACCGTCGGCGTACACCAGCAGAGCTATGCGGGCTGACCGGTTGGGATCATACTCGATGGAATCGACCCTTGCCGGGATACCAAACTTGTCCCGCTTGAAATCTATGAGGCGATATCTACGTTTGTGCCCGCCACCTCGATGCCGAGCGGTGATGCGCCCTTGCACGTTACGCCCAGCTTGTTTTCTCAGTGGTCTGAGAAGCGAGCGCTCGGGCTCGGTGCGGGTTATGTCCTCAAAGCTGGTGACGGACATGCCGCGGCGTCCCGGAGAAGTGGGTTTGTAGACCTTAATGGGCATACTTAGACCCCCTCAAAGAAACCTATGGACTGCCCCTCGGCCAGTTTCACGGTCGCCTTCTTCCATGGGCGAGCCTTGCTGATGTGGCGGCCGTAGGCATGCCTCTTTCCAGGCATGTTAATGATGTTAACAGAGCGCACTTCCACATTGAAGATCTTCTCCACTGCTTCCTTGACCTGGTGTTTGTTGGCACGAGAATCGACCTCGAAAGTGTATCGGCCTTGCTCCCCTTGGAGAGTGGTCTTCTCAGTGACGATGGGGCGCTTCAGAATCTCGTAAATATGCACGTCGATCTCTCCTATCTCTCACTGGCCCAGGAAGTCCTCGATCACTCTCATCGCTGCTAGGGGCATGATTAAGTAGTCATGGCCAAAGACGTCCACGAGGTTCAGGTACTGAGCACGCAACGCCTTGGCACGGGGCAGGTTATTCACGGATTTCTCCACGTTTAGATCGCGCTCAGGCAGGAGAATGAGGGTGCTGGCGTCGTGTGCCAGGCCGTCCAATACCCTGAGCATCTCCTTCGTCTTTGGAGTCGGCATTTCCAGCTTGTCAAGCACGATGATCTGCCCTTGACGGGCCTTCTCCGAGAGTGCGGATCGCAGCGCCAAGCGCCGCATCTTGCGGGGCATAGCCTTGCGATAGTTCCTGCCAGCGCGGGGACCAAAGACCACGCCGCCACCCCGCCACTGAGGCTCGCGAATGCTGCCGTGCCGCGCCCTTCCAGTGCCTTTCTGCCGCCACGGTTTCCTGCCGCCGCCTCTTACCTCGCCCCTGGTCTTGGTTCTGGCTGTGGCTAGACGCGCGTTGGCCAACTGGCGCACTAAGGCCTGATGCATGACCGCCTCGTTCGGCGGTATTCCGAAGATGTCATCCCTGAGTTCTGTTTCGTCGACGACCTTTCCGGTCATGTTTCGAAGAGGAACCTTCATTTCTTCTTGCCCTTGACTGCACTCCTAATAGTCACCAGTCCGCCCTTCGCGCCAGGCACAGCACCCTTGACCGCCAACAGATTCCTTTCTGGGTCGACGAGGACGACTTTGACGTTCTGAACGGTGGTCCGCTGGCTACCCATGTGCCCTGCCATCCGCATGCCTTTGAAGACGCGCCCTGGAGTAGACGTGGACCCTATGGAGCCAGGGGCCCGGGCCCGATCAGATTGCCCGTGAGTAGCAGGGCCTCCACCAAAGCCATGGCGCTTCATCGCTCCAGCGAACCCCTTCCCTTTTGAAATACCGGTCACATCCACCAGTTCGCCGACGGAGAAGATACCAGCGTCGATCTTCTGCCCAATCTCGAAGGCAGAGATATCGTCGACTTTGATCTCTCGCAGGTATCGCACGTCGGGAACTCCCTTGGGCAGGTGTCCGCGTCGAGGCTTGTTGAGACGCTTGGCCTCCCCGAAGCCCAACTGGATGGCTTCGTAACCGTCCTTTGGCTTGGTCTTGATCTGAGTGACGTAGCATGGCCCCGCTTCAATGATGGTCGCCGGGCTGACCTCACCGGCATCATCGAAGATCTGAGTCATTCCCACTTTTCTGCCTAAGATCCCTCTCATCACCAGTCTCCGCGCGGAGTGACGTTCTCCGAATGCACCTCAAGACCCAGTATCGCTCTTGACTAAGCCTCCTGGCCGCGGTGGGCTCGGTACCTAAAGCTTGATCTCGATGTCCACGCCAGCAGGTAGGTTGAGACGCATCAGCGTATCAACTGTCTTCGAGCCGGGTTCGATAACGTCTATCAGGCGCTTATGGGTGCGAATCTCGAACTGTTCTCGGGAATCCTTGTCGATGAACGGCGACCGGATCACGGTGAACTTCTCGACCTTGGTGGGCAAAGGCACCGGTCCCACGATGATCGCGCCGGTGCTCTGAGCCGCCTCGACTATCCTCCGAGCCGATTGATCGAGTACTTTGTGATCGTAAGCCTTCAAGCGGATTCTGATCTTCTCCCTGGCCATCTGTACTTTCTACCTCGCATGCGTCCGTTGGAGGCGATGGGGGCCCTTGGCGCAGTCACCATGCCTAGAGCAGACGGCTGATTCCCTCACTCGACGATCTTGGTGATCACTCCTGCGCCGACCGTTCGGCCTCCTTCACGGAGGGCGAAGCGCGACCCTTCTTCCAGGGCCACCGGCACTATCAATTCTATCTGGAGATTCACATTGTCCCCAGGCATCACCATCTCCACGCCCTCGGGCAGGCTCACCGCCCCTGTCACATCCATGGTCCTGATGTAGAACTGTGGCCGATACCCTGCGAAGAACGGCGTGTGCCTACCGCCCTCATCCTTCCGCAATACGTATACGCTGCCCTCAAAGGTGGTGTGGGGCTTGATGCTCCCCGGCTTCGATAGCACCATCCCTCGCTCCACTTCTTGCCTCTCTACACCCCGCAGCAGGCAGCCGATGTTGTCCCCAGCTATACCTTGGTCCAACAGCTTGTGGAACATCTCCACCCCAGTGCACACCGTCTTGCGCACGTCGGGTCCCAATCCTACGATCTCTACTTCCTCACCAACCTTGACCGTACCTCGCTCCACTCTGCCGGTAACTACCGTCCCCCGCCCCTTGATGCCAAAAACATCCTCTATCGGCATCAGGAAAGGCTTGTCCATCTCCCTCTCAGGCGTGGGGATGTAGTTGTCTACCGCATCCAAAAGCTCCCAGATGCACTCGTACTCCGGAGCATCAGGGTCTGTGCTGGAGGAGTTCATGGCCTCCAAGGCCGAACCCCGCACAATGGGTGTCTCATCCCCAGGGAACTGGTACCCGTCCAATAACTCCCGTAACTCCAACTCCACCAACTCCAACAACTCCGGATCGTCCATCATGTCCACTTTGTTAAGGAACACCACCATGCTGGGCACTTCCACCTGACGAGCCAACAAGACGTGCTCCCTCGTCTGAGGCATAGGCCCGTCAGGAGCACTCACCACCAGTATCGCCCCATCCATCTGCGCCGCACCAGTGATCATGTTCTTGATGTAGTCAGCGTGACCAGGGCAGTCCACATGGGCATAGTGACGGTTCTCCGTCGAGTACTCCACGTGAGAGATGGCGATGGTCAACCCACGAGCCTTCTCCTCCGGAGCATTGTCGATGGTGTCGAAGGCTCGATACTCCGCCAGATCCTTGAAACTCAATACCTTGGT
>CAYGAW010000049.1:0-15854 GCA_964347945.1 uncultured Anaerolineales bacterium | reverse complement strand
GCGTAGTTCAGCCGCGACATCACCGTGCCGATGGGAATGCCCAGAGTATCAGCGATTTCCTTGTAGGATAGTCCCTCGTACTCGCGGAGCACCAGCACAGCGCGGCTAGCCGGGGGCAGCGACAGGACCGCCTGCTGCACCCGTTCACCTAGCTCTTGCGCCTCCACCGCAGCCTGTGGTCCTTTTGTTGAATCAGTCACGGGAATCGTGTCGATGTCCACCGTTCTAGCTTCCCTTCGCAGGGCATCTCGCGCGGCGTTGGTGGCGATGCGATAGAGCCAGTTGCGAAAATGAGATCGCGGTCGATAGCCAGGAAGGTGCTGCCAGGCGCGGATGAAGGCCTCCTGGGCAGCCTCGTCCGCCAAGTTCGCATCCCCACACATGCGATACACCACGTTGATCACTCCTTCCCGGTGACGGCCGACCAATTGACCGAAGGCCCCTCGGTCTCCCTCCTGAGCCTGCGCGATCAACTCCGCTTCGTTCTCCGCTGGGGTCATTGGCCAGTCGCTTCCTCCGCCGACTGTCCTTTCTACGCTCCTAACGTTCCCAGGATCGATTTTATTCGCTCAGAGACGAAGAAGAAAGCTGGAATAGCATCAGGCCAAGCGTGCGGAGACTTAGACGGCGAGGAAGAGTGGTCAGTCAGTCACCGAAGAATGAGATTGCTGCACGGTCACCCGCGGCGAAAAAAGTGTGGGTGAACACGGCAAGGGTGTCTTCCGGCCATATCGGTGGAGGCATGGATCATGCATGAGCGAATGCGATGCCGCTTTCGCTGTCACCGCCTCCCTGTCCCATATCGATCAGCCGCGCTCCCGCCTGGTCGCATGAGGACCTGCATCACATTCTCCAGTGTGAGCAAGCTGGGGTCGCCCGTTGGCTCGAGGAATGGGCTTGCGTCGCCGTCTGGCGAACTCGTCTATACCTGTTTCTTCACCGAGAGTACTTCGTCTCGTTGCGGCCAAAGGCCCAGCGGATCAGAGGATGCGTGTCGACCCGGCTTCGTCTACAGATGCAACACCCCGTGCCTAGGTTGAGCTGGCAAGCAGCGGCGAACCACGCGAAGTGGCGGAGGCCTCCTTGACGTGCTAGTATGTTGGCGGAACCGCGAATACTGGGACATGAGGCTTGTTCCACACGCTCGGACGACCGGCGAGTCGAGCCAGAGAAAGGATTTTCCATAGCGATGGCAGTCGAGAAAGTCGGAGAGAAGTACAGGTGCAACATCTGCGGCAACGAGGTGGTCGTCACCGCCGCGGGTGGCGGCACCCTCGTTTGCTGTGACGAGGACATGGAGAAGATCGAGGGCTAGCGTCAATCCTCAGCTAGCCCCCGATTTGTGGAGCAACGTCTGGAGCCAATCGCGCCAGTTCCGACGATCCTCGGCGTCAGTACAGTTTCATCAACAATGGCACGAAGCTCCTGAGCCAAGCTTCATCCGCGCCGATGTCGGGTGCTGGCCCTAAGGGCCGTGCGTCACCCTCAAAGTCGATGGGTACGCCCGCCTCGTCGCCAGCATCGATCGCTGCCGAACCGGGCGCGAGGTGATAGTCAGCTTCATCTGGGGCCACGAAGGCTGGATCGCCGCTCACCTCATTGGTGCTACTCACCCCGCTCCCGTAGTCGGTGCCATTATCGGCGAAAAGGGTGTAATCGGCAGCCACTGTCGAGCTAGCCGGCACTGTGTTTGTTATCCCCACTGTGTGACCGGCGACGATGTTGTTGGCGAGAGTCAGGGACACGTAGCTGCCCACCCAGATCCCTTCGCCACCGGCGCCTGCGTCGTTGTCGGCGATGGTGTTGTGCACCAACGTTCCTGGAATGAGGTACGGAGGGGAGGTTGTGAGCAGTAGGCCGCCACCGGCAGTGCTGGCATGGTTCTGTGCCAGCAAGTTGTTTGTCATGGTCAGCACCACCTTGGCGCTGCCGAAGATGGCGCCCCCATAGCCGCCACCGAGGGCTGAGGCGGTGTTGCTCACGAATCGGTTGGCCTCCAGCGTGGCACCCCATATCTCCCACAGGTAGAGGCCACCGCCGTAGCCAAACCCTGAGGCCGCGGTTTGGGCGACATTGTGCTGAAAGAGATTGTTGCTCAGCTTTGCGTACTGCAACACATACATGCCACCGCCCTCGCCGTAGCTGGCAGCGCTGGCTGTGTTGTCTTCAATGGTACTGCTGACAACGACGCCGGGCGCAGTGGAGGTTCCTGCCTGAAGCCACACTCCTCCGCCCCAGCCCGTGTCGGCAGTGCTCGCCGTGTTGCTCACGATGTGGCTCTCCCATATGTCGGCTGAGGCGCTAGTGCTCACGTTATCAACGTAGATACCACCGCCTCTGCCTTGGCCCGTCCGGCTACCTACGTTGTTCGTGATCACACAGTGGCCAACGTGTAGAATGGTGTCTTTGGCGTAGACGCCCCCGCCGCAGCCGACGGTGCCGCAGCTACCCGCGCCATCGCCACCAGTCAGAGTCAGATGCTGGAGCAGGACATCGCCAGCGTTTGTCATGCTGATCACCGGCCCGCCCCACTGGGCGTCCAGCACCGACTCGTACATGTCCGGGTCGGGCCCATTGAAGGCTGGATCGTAAGCGCCGATAATGGTCAAGCTCTTCGTGATAGCTGCCACGGTCCCCGCATTGGCATATGTCCCTCCCGCCATGCGAATCTCATCACCAGGATCCGCTTGGTCGATCGCGTGCTGGATCGTCTCGCACGGAGTGCCTCCATTCGTACAGTCATTCGGGCCAGCGTCGCTTCCTGTGGGCGCTACGTAGCGCGTGGTAGGATCGGCCTGGGCGGGGCTCGCTGCTTTCAGCCAGAGTGACACCAGGATTGCCACCACGCCGGGCAGGATCGTCAATGTGCAGTAAGACAGTCGTTTCTTCATCGTTCCTTTCCCTGACTCAATGTTATCAACAGGCTACCACCGAGAATCGCCGTATGCCGAACCGAGACTATTGCTCACAGCGAATCGAGGAACTCTATCACACTTGTGAGAAGCGGCGCCACCTCCCACCTGAACATCCCCAGATCGTGGCCCGCACCTTCAATCTGCACGTGGTAGGCTTCAGAGAGCAAAGACATCCCGTATTCGACGTCGTCATCTGACATCATGCCGCCCTCCGCAGGATCCCCTTGCAGCAAGAGCACCGGGCAGGATACTGTCCGGAGCATGGTCTCGAAATCGAAAGCCGCCAACAACTCGTCTCGCCGTCCCTCGGCGTGAAGATCCATCACCCCAGGGTCAAGCTGGCTCTGGGTCTTCGCCCACTCCCGAAGAGTGACAGCACTCACTTCCGGCAGGTCTCCATACGTTACGGGTGGATCATGGCCCGGCACGGGTAGGTTCGCCAGCGCAGAGGCCAACTCCTGCACCGGACTCCCTGGACCAGCAAGAGTTCGCAGCCTGACCCAAGCCTCCTGCTCATAGGGCAGGGCCGCCCAGGTCGCCGTAGAGAGAGGTATGTCACCGATGATGACGGCCCGAACGTGCTCCGGCATTCGCTCTGCCAGTGCGAGGGCGAACAGAGCTCCAAAAGAGTGACCGAAGAGGACCGCCGGTTCACGCACGAGGCCCTGAAGGAAGGCCTCGAAGTCCGACAGGTAGTCCTCAGCCATGTAGCGATCGGGCACCCGGCCCGACTTGCCATGGCCACGGTAATCTGGGGCGTAGACGTGCCACCCCATAGCCAGGAAGGGAATGATGGGCGAGAACCCCTGCCAGCGCAGCGTTAGCCCGTGCAATAGCACCAGAGGGGGCCCCGATGATGGCGCCTCGGCATAATTGATGTCCACCACTCCTGTGTTGAAGGTTCGTTCTGTGAGCACCTCTGTTCCTCCATCGACTTCATCCGCGTTGCATAGCCCGCCACACCTTCTCTGGCGCAGCCGGGAGCTCGTCTACCCACACGCCAACCGCGTCATGGATGCCAGAGCTGATGGCCGGCGCAGTGGGCAAGGTGGTCATTTCTCCCACCCCCTTGGCACCGTAGGGCCCGGCGGGATCCGGCACCTCCACCGTGACCGAAAAGAAGTCCGGCGGCATGTCCACCACGGTGGAGATGTGGTAGTCGCTCAAGTGAGGGGTCTTGGGTGACCCTCCGTCTTGGATGTACTCCTCGGTCAGTGCGTAGCCCAGGCCCATGTGCACGCCTCCGCCAGCCTGGCCTCTGACCATCTCAGGGTGTACCGCCCTACCCACATCCTGGGCGGCCCAGAACCTAAGGACTGCCGTCTCCCCTGTCTCCGTGTCCACTTCGACGAGGGCAATCTGGGCAGCATAGCCGAAAGCAAAGTGGGGCACGCACATCCCCGTCCGCGGATCGTACGGCGTGGTTTGTCGTACGCTGAGTCCGCGGAACTGATGTTGAGCCTCCACTATCGTCTCTCCCCTCTCGGCGAGCAATATCTCGTCCCGCTTCCGGAGGGCCTGCTGGCACGCTCGGACGAGGGCATTGCCCGAGACCCACACATGGCGAGAGGCAGAGCAACTCCCCGAGTCTGGCGTACTGGCGGTATCTGTCATGGAGACTCTCACCCGGTGGTAGGCCACACCCAAAGCCTCGGCCGCAATCTGAGCCAGAACGGTCTGCACCCCCATCCCAACATCGCAGGCAGCGGTTTTCACAGTCACTCGAGATATCTGACCCGATTCATCCAGGTCAAGCTGCACGCCCACAATAGACTTGTCATCGGAGCCGAAGCCGTACCCGACGTTCTTGAGGCCACACGCCACACCGATGCCCAGGCGCTTGTGGGGAGCTGAGGCAGGGCCAAGCTCTGGCCTCATCCACTGTCCGTCCTCTTCCTTCCAGCCTGCCGCCAGGGCGGCCTGCGTCAGAGCCTCTCCGATACCTACACCCGGCGGCATCTCATGTCCCGTCAAACCAACGGAGCCGTCGCGCAAGAGGTTCTTCTTCCGCAGCCCCACTGGATCCATGTCAAGCGCATCGGCCAGCTTGTTCATCTGCATCTCACTGATGAAGGCGGCCTGTGTGGCCCCGAACCCTCTCATAGCCGTCGTCACGGCGTTATTCGTGTAGACGGCGTAGGCATCCACCTTCGCGTTGGGTACCACGTACGGGCCAGCAGCGAGGCTGGTACCAGCCTTGAGCACGGACCCGCTGGTGGAGGCGTACGCTCCCGCGTCGCTGACTATCTCGATGTCAACGGCAGTCAACTTGCCGTCCCTTGTAGCCCCCGTCTTGTACTTCACGTACCACGGGTGCCGTTTGCCGGTGCGCGTCATTACCTCGGCACGCTCGAAGACCATCTTCACCGGTCGGCGGATAAGATAGGCGCAGAGGGCTAACAGGTGCTGGATATGCATGTCCTCTCTTCCGCCAAAGGCTCCGCCAACGGCGGGAACGATCGACCTCACTCGATCGGGCGGCAGAGCCAACATATGAGCGATCTGATCGAGGTCACGGCCAGCCCACTGAGATGCCGAGATCACAGTGATCCGCTCATCCTCATCGATGTACCCCATCCCCGCATCCGGCTGCATGTAGACGTGCTCTACGGAGGGCGTGACGTACCGGCTCTCCACCACGACGTCCGCCTCCGCGAACGCCTGCTCCCAGTCTCCCTTTCGGATCTTTACGTGTCCGATGATGTTGCTGTCGCCCCGCTCAGGGTGGACGAGCGGCGAACCCGGCTTCATCCCCTCGCGAGGATCACTCACCACCGGCAGAGGTTCGTACTCCACCTCTACCAGCCGGCTGGCCTCACGCGCGATTTCCCCGCTCTCGGCGACCACGATAGCTATGCGGTCGCCCTTCCAACGGACCTTCTCACCCTCCCCCACCAAGACCGGCTGGTCGGGAACAATGATCCCGTACTCGTTCACGTGCACGTCCTGAGCGGTGACCACCCTGACTACGCCGGGGCACGCTTTGGCCTGGGTGGTGTGAATCTTCAACACGCGGGCGTGGGGGTACCCGCTCCACACCACCTTGGCGTAGAGCTGGCCCTCCATGTTGAAATCTTGGGGGAACTTCCGACTTCCTTGTACCTTGGTCGTTGCGTCCTTCCTTGGGACGCTCTGTCCCACCACCTTGGTGCTCATTGCGCGCCTCCGCGCTCCATCAACCGCTACGGGTTGCCCTGCATGGCACGCCATACACTCTCGGCCGTGGCAGGCAAAGTGTCCATCCACGCGCCGACAGCATCGTGGATGGCGGAGATGATGACCGGGGCCGTGGGCAACGTCGTCATCTCCCCTACGCCCTTGGCACCGTAGGGCCCCGTGGGATCTGGCACCTCGACGGTCAGCGAAACAAACTCATGGGGCATGTCTATGACCGTGGGGATGTAATAGTCGCTGAGGTGGCGGGTCTTGGCCATCCCCTCCTGCTGGATGTAGTGTTCGGTAAGAGCGTAGCCCACGCCCATATGTACCCCGCCGGCGGACTGGCCCCTGATCATCTCCGGGTTCACCGCCTTACCCACGTCCTGAGCGGCCCAGAACTTGAGCAGTTCTGTCTCGCCGGTCTCTACGTCCACCTCCACCAGGGCGACCTGGGCCGCGTACCCGTAGCTGAAGTGCGGGTAGCTCAGGCCCGTCTCAGGATCATAAGGCGTGGTAGGCCCCTGGCTGCGTCCGTGATACTCGTACTCCGCGCTGATCAGCCTCTCGCCGGTCTCAGCCCGCAGGGTCTCTTCCACTTTCCGCAGCGCCTGCTGACAGGCCCGCACCAAGGCGTTCCCAGTGAGATAGACCTGCTGCGATGCGGAGCAACTGGCCGAGTCAGGCACCTTGCTGGTGTCCACAAGAGAAACCCGCACCTGGCCGTAGTCCAGGCCCAGCGTCTCAGCGGCTATCTGGGCCATGGCAGTCTGTACTCCCATTCCTACATCGCAGGCCGCAGTCTTGACTACAGCCCGGAGCGGCCGCCCGGTTTCGTCCAGGGCTAGTTCAACACCGACCTTCGACTTGCTGTCGAACCCGAAGGAGTAGCCCACGTTCTTGAAGCCACAGGTCACCGCCAGGCCCCGGCGCTTGTGGGGCGCAGAGGGCGGACCCGCATCCGATCTCACCCAGTGACCCTCCTCTTCCTTCCAACCCGCTGCCAGCGCGACCTCCCTGAGGGCCTCTCTGATCCCCACGCCGGAGGGCATTGGCGTCCCCGTCAGACCGATCGACCCATCTTGGTAGAGGTTCTTCATCCGCAGTTCCACCGGGTCCATGTCCAGGGTCTCCGCAAGCTTACTCATCTGCATCTCATAGATGAAAGCCGCCTGGGTGGCGCCAAAGCCCCGCATGGCCATGGTCACGGGGTTGTTGGTGAACACCGCGTAGGCGTCCACCTTGGCGTTGGGTACCACATAGGGGCCTGCTGAGAGGCTGGTGCCGGCCTCGAGGACAGGAATGGTGGTAGAGTGGTACGCCCCGCCGTCGGAGACGATCTCGATCTCGACCGCTGTCAACGTGCCGTCGCTGCGAGCGCCCGTCCGATACTTCACGTACCAGGGATGGCGCTTGCCCGTCCTCACCATCACCTCCGAGCGGTCGAAAACCATCTTCACAGGCTGGCGGATGACATAGGCGCACAGGGCCAACAGGTGCTGGATGTGCATGTCCTCTCGCCCGCCAAACGCACCTCCAATGGCGGGTACGATCTCTCGCAGGTGGTCTTCGGGCAGATCCAACATGTGGGAGATCTGGTGCAGATCATCGTGGGGCCATTGGGCCGACGAGATCACCGCCACTCGCCCGTCATCGTCGATGTACCCGATGCCGGCGTCGGGCTGCATGTAGACGTGCTCCACGTGCGGCAACGCATAGTAGCTCTCCACCACCATGTCCGCCTCGGCGAAGCCCTGGTCCCAGTCCCCTTTGCGGATCTTGATGTGGCGGAAGACGTTGCTCTCCCGCTCCTCGTGGATCAGGGGTGCATCGGGCCTCATCGCTACCCGGGGATCGTCCACCACGGGCAGAGGTTCGTACTCGACCTCCACCAGACGCCGGGCCTCACGGGCGAGGCGATCATTCTCCGCCACCACGATGGCTAAACGATCGCCCAGCCAGCGTACCTTATCGCCTTTCCCCACCAATGCCGGTTGATCGGCGACGATGATGCCGTAGCTGTTCACAGGTACATCCTGAGCAGTGATGACCTTCACCACGCCCGGCAGAGCTGCCGCCTTGCTGATGTCTATCTTGGCGACACGAGCATGGGGATGTTGACTCCACACCACCTTGGCGTAGAGTTCTCCCTCCTTGGCAAAGTCCTGAGGGAACCTGCGCGTTCCCTTCACTTTGGCTGCGGCGTCCTTCTTCTCCACGCTCATTCCCAGGACTTTGGTGCTCATGGAGCACCTCCTTTCTCCGCCATGCGCTGCGCCGCCAACTCGATGGCCTCGACGATCTGGTAGTAGCCGGTACAGCGGCACAGGTTGCCAGAGATCCCCTCCTTGATCGCTTCACGAGTGGGACTGGGGTTCTCGTCCAGCAAGGCCTTGGCGGACATGATCATGCCCGGGATGCAGTAGCCACATTGGGGGGCCGTCGCGTCAATGAAGGCTTGCTGGATGGGGTGCAGCTTGCCGTCCTCCGCCAGTCCCTCTATGGTGATCACCTCGCGCCCTTGCACTTTCAGGGCCGGATAGATGCAGGAGGTCACCGTCATGCCGTCCACCAGGACCGTGCAGGCCCCACACTCACCCTCACCACAGGAGATCTTGGTACCGATCAAACCTAGCTTGTCACGCAGAACATCGCCCAGGAGATCTCCTGGTTCGACGTCAACCGAGACGTCCTTGCCGTTCACCTTTGTCTCAAGAGTCGGCATTCTAGCCCTCCTCTCCAGAGGCCCTCGCCACAGCACGAGTGAGCGCACGCCGCACCAGGACCTCCACCATGCTCTTCCGGTACTCAGCGCTGCCCCGCAAGAGAGAGTCGCGAGGTTGCGCCGCCTGAGATGCAAGTAGTGCCGCCTCCGCAATTGAAGCTTGGTCGGCGACTGCTCCGATGAGTGATTCGGCGGCCTCAGCGGCCACAAAGGGTGTCGTGGCCACGGGCCCAACGGCAATTCTGGCCATCTTGACCTTGCCCCCATCCAACCCCACGACAACCGCGGCGTTGAGGATGGGCAAGATAAGGGCCTTTCGCTTGGCCAAGCGTTCGAAAGCTCCGGCCTCTCCATCTCCCAGGGCTGGGAAGCGCAACTGGGTGATCATGGCCTCACAGGAGTCCACCGTGCACCGCCCCACTCCAGCATATAGATCAGCGATGGCAGTCCAGCGCCTGCCCGTCCGCTCCGCCACCTCGGCCTCGGCGTCGAGGGCGAAGAGAGCTATGGCCCCATCCGCCGCAGGCAGCGCATTCACTACGTTACCCACGAGAGTGCCCACGTTGCGGATCTGCAGCCCGCCGACCGAACCGCAGGCCTCAGCCAGGACGTTGGCTCGCGACTTGATCGAGGCCGAGGCGGCCACTTGTGCGTGCGTGACCTGAGCCCCAACGTAGATGAAGCCATCTCGCTCCTCTACACGGCTGAGGCCAGGGATCCGCGTGATGTCCACTATCACCCTCGCTGGAATTCGCCCTCGCTCGCTCTGGATGACGAGGTCGGTCCCTCCAGCTATGATGCGGGCCTGGCCTCCGTGGGTTTCCAGCATCTCCAGCGCCTCCTCCACCGACTGGGGAAAGAGATAGTCATCCCACATATGGTATTCCTCCTTGCGTCGAGTTGCGGTCAACGTCTGAAAAGTTGCGCACGCGCTACGGCGGCAATCCAGGTGTAGGGTCGCCCAAGACGATCACAGTGGCGTAGTGGAATCCTTGAGAATCGGCCCAAGGCGATATCAGGGGTACGTTCACATGACGGAGGCGTCGCCTCAGAAGCCGAAAAGGGTCTGCTCGGTGAGGTCGGACTAATGAGTGGGCCTTGTGTGTGGCTTGTTGTGGGCCTTGCGCGAGGCCCGCCTCTTGAGGTCGCAGTCTGGTGAACTGTGATTCCAGCCGCCGAGGCAGAGATCTGAGTTGCCACAGCATCTGGCAACGACCCACAGCCGACCAGGCCATCCCGTAATAGGACAACCGCAACCAAAGCCACTGACCTCTGTGTCACAGGACCACCTCAAAACGCACGAAGTGTGCTGACGCGCGCAACCGGGCCTCACGCTGGCGCCCGGTTGCTACCGCTTACATTCTACCACTGGAGAGGTGAAAGAGCGAGTACTGCAGGAGAAAGCTCTACGCGATTGGATCTGCCCGCTACTAGCATCCGCCTCGCCTGCGAACGATGGAGCACGATCAAACATCGGCACACACTAGCGGAGGTGTCTCGAGATCACGTTTGCCAACCGCCACGCGTCAGCGAGACCTTGCAGCTGCATCCAACGCGTCGCACCAGGCATGGGCGGATCTCTTCTCCACTGACCGGGCGGAACCACTCGGCCAGCTACGTGTACGCTGCGCGCAGCCCTTCAGAACGAAACGAGGGCAGAGTGGTGCTCTGCCCTCGCATTGTCCGTCTGGCTCCCAACGGAGCGATCACTTACTTTCGGGTGCTAGTCATAGTCATCCCAATCGTCGTCATCATACTCGTAGTACTCGAAGTCCTCCGGGCCAGCGCCGCAGTCGGGACAGGCCTTGGGTCGTGTGCGCCCTTCACAGACGTAGCCGCACTCCATGCACTCCCACTCGCCCTCAGGCATGTCCTTCACTCGGCGGCGACTCCCAGCAGATTCACCGTACTCGTAGTCAAATGTTTCCCATCTTCCGTACGAGTTCATTGTTCCTCCAATTGTGAGGATCTGAGTCCCTTTCCTAGTCCTACTACTGCTTACCGCTCTTCCCTTCTGACTTGGACTTGCCCTTCGCCTTTCCGCCTATAGGATTCGGCACCTCCGTACACCTATTGGAGACACCATTCCGTGCCCCTCACCAACGAAGTCTAGCAGAAGGAGGTGCAATAGAGGTACTAAAGAGGTACCAAAGAGGTGCCAAACAACTGATTGGGGTACCGATTATGAGACTCGGTGAAGAGGTCGGCCCGCTACTCTTCGGAAGGCGCGAACGCGTATCCGACCCCAGGGACGGTCTTGATGTATAGAGGCTCCTTGGTGTCAGGCTCGATCTTGCGCCGCAGTCGCCTTACCAGGCCCTTTACCAAGCGGGAGTCGGTCTCTCCGGAATAGCCCCACACCCTCTCCACGATGGTCTCCGTGGGGACAACGCGTCCTTGGTTACTCATCAAGCAGTACAGAAGGCGAAACTCCAGATTGGTGAGGTCTATGCTCCTCCCATCAGGCAGCAGAACTGCCCTCCGTTCGGGGTCCAGCTCGACACCCCAGACACTCAGACCGGATACACTGGCCAGAGGCATCGAGCCAGCACGACGCAGCAGAGCCTTCACCCTTGCTACTAGCAGTCTCGGACTTGCCGGTTTGTTGATGTACTCGTCTATCCCTAGATCGAAGGCTCGAAGAATGTACTCCTCATCTGCGTTGGAAGAGGAGACTACAATGGGCGCGATGGTCTCCGCGCGTAGGCCTGTGCACATCTCCAATGGATCGAAGGCATTGGTGGTCACGTCCACGAAAACCAGATCCGGTACCTCTTTGGCATGAGCGTCCAACGCACCCTGCACATTGGTCCTGTGCGAGGTGACGCTCAGGAGACCCGCCTGGCGGAAAATGACCGTCAGAAGCTCGGCTGAATCGTGTTGGTCGCTGATGATCAGTATCTTCATCTGTCCTCTCCAGGGACCAACCGGAAGCGCAAGGTCCGCCGCGACAGCCTAGCTATTCTAGCACGGACATGCACCGTTGTCGACATCGAGCCCCGACGGTGCGCGACTGTAGAGTTCATCTCCTCGGCCATCCCTCCTCAAGGCCGGGTGTCGCGACACGGCGCCTGTGCAAAGGCAGTCATCCCGAGATCCCTGCCAACTCAGACCTGAAGGGTTCTCTCATCACGCCCGAATGAAAGCGGCCTCTCCACCTGGGGTGGAGAGGCCGTCGGTGACGTTTGGGCGGATCGTCGATTCAGTGACCGTTGCCGGCCTGGCCGTTCTGCTTCGGACCACTCGTGGGCGCCGGGTCTTGGTTGGAAGAAGGCGACTCTTCGTTATGAGGACCAGGGGTACCCTCATGGCGATGCTGCTCCTCCTCCCGGGTGCGCTCGGGTTCCCTCGTCGCTGAAGCAGGTCCATCAGGTGACGGGGTATCGGTCGGCGTGGGACTCTCACCGGATGGGGCCGATGGTTCTCCGTGCGGCCCTGGGGTTCCCTCGTACTGATGCTGGTATTGTTGCTGCTGCCCCTCTTGCTCCTGCGTTCGGGTGGGCGTGACCGACGGTTGCCCGTGCGGGCCGGCCGCACCTTCGTAGCGGTGCTGGTACTCCTCTCTGAACCGCAGAGCATCGCCGAGGCCGGCCTCCGCTTCCTGTCGAGTCTGCTCCATCACTTGAGCAGCCTGGCGCAGTTGGGTCCGAGACTTTTCCTGCGCGGCGACTTGGGCCTGCCCCAGCATCTGCTGATGCACCCGCGCCCTTTCCATCACACGCGTTAGTAGCGCAGGCACTTGTTCGGGCCGAGCCCGCGCAATCTGCACCATCGCCTGCTCCATGTGACGGGTCAAACGAGCGACGACGTCCTCCGGTACCTGATCACCTCGTGCGGCCAACTGAGTCATCTCCCGAACTCGCTCTGAGGCAAAGGCCATGTTCAGCTCTGCCGCGGCCGCCGGATCCCAGGTCAGCAGCAACCTGGCCTCCTCGGAGAACATCTTCACCGGGTAAAGGAAGTCGCCCGGCAAGCTATCAGCGGCGAGGGCAATACCACCTCCGGTGCCACCCACGGCAATGGCGATCGCCAGCACCACGGCGAGCAGTAGATTCATCTTGCGTCTCCTTCTCGGTTGTTCTCTTACTACCGTGTCGGTGAGCGAAAGAGGGCGGCTAGCTTTGCCGGCCCTGAGACGGGCCGCTTCGGTGAGCATCCGCTCCCGACCCTGGGCCAGGCCTGCGGGCGCGGGCGGAACCTCCTCGTAGAGTTCACCAAGCCGGCGCTCGAGATGCTGGTACTTCGACTCACTACTCATGGTTCTCCTCCCCCAAAATGCGTCGTAGCGAGGCCAAAGCACGATGTTGGAGAGCCTCCACAGCCCCTGTGGTTTTGTTCATGACCTGAGCCACGTTCGCCGCCGTCATGCCTTCGCCAAAGCGAAGAGCGATCACTTCCTGCTGATCTGGCGTCAGGCGTGCTACCGCTGCTCGCAGCTGTGCAACCGCCAGCACGCTTTCAGTGTCCCTCATCGGATCACCTTCCAGAGTGACGAGCAACTCGTCAGCAGGTTGTTGGGACGTCCCACGCTCTCGACGGAAGTGATCCACCACCAGATTGTGGGCGATCCGATACAGCCAGGCGCTGAAGGATTCCCGCCACGCCTGCTCGTTCCTGATGGAACGCAACACTCGGACAAAGAGCTCACCGGTCAGATCCTCCGCTAGAGTCGCTTCACCCACCCGACGGTAGATGTAGGCGTACATCTTGGGGGCGTAGCGATCGTACAACTCGGCCAGCGCCTCCGGGTCGTACGCCTTCGCCCGGTCCAGCAAGGGCCCTTCATCAGTCACGTGACTCTAATGCCCTCTTTCACTACATAAGACGCAAGAATCGCCAAAACCATACGGCCCTTGAAGCCAAATGTTGCGACATCTATTGGTGACAAGTCTCCACCGCCAGATGCCAGCACAAGAAGAGCGGGCCGCGACCTCCAATGGCCACCCGCTCCTGTATCACAAGGAATACTACTTTGGTGTTGCTAGATTCGCCAGCCATTCTCAGGCGGCGTTCGCCATGTCTACATCACGATGATGTCCTCTAGACGTCGCTTGGGCACGTGGTGGACCCCCTCAGCATCTCGGTCTGCTTGACCACAGAATCTGAGCAAGGGCCACAGTTCAACTTCAGGAGATGCTAGTCGAGGCTATGTATTCGGTCGAACCAGGCAGCACTGTGAAGTCCAGCAAGGGAGTCGACACGAGCAGACTTGCTCGGCGTGCGCCTGGCGGGGACCCTGCATTGCCTTGTGCGGCACAGCATGGTACGATTCTAGATGTCGACGCATATACAGCGCCGCGCCCGGAAGGCCATTCAGCTGCCATCAGACTGGTTTCACAGAAGAATGATATAACGTCCCAGGCCGTAGAGATGAACGACGTACTCGAATCCGTGTGGAATCAGTTCAGCTCCCAGCTGCGCGCCTTCATCCGCGCTCGCGTCCGCGACGAGCAAACGGCCGAGGACCTCCTGCAGGAGGTCTTTCTTCGCATCCACGCCAAGATGGGCACACTGCGGGACATGACCAAGCTGGAGAGCTGGATCTACCAGATCACCCGCAATGCCATCATTGACTACTACCGCGCTCAGAGGCCGACCAGCGATCTGCCCGAAATACCGGTCCCTTGGGAAGACTCACACGAGGAGGAGCTAGTGACTCGCCTGGCGGCCGACGTGCGGGACATGGCTGAGACCTTGCCCGATCCCTATCGAGAGGCCTTCATGCTCACCTCGTACTCCGGTCTCAGTCAGAAGGAGCTTGCCGAACGGCTTGGACTCTCGTATTCGGGCGCGAAATCCAGGGTGCAGCGCGCACGGCAGAAAGTCAAGGACATGTTAATGACCTGCTGCCACTTCGAGTTCGACCGCCGAGGGATGGTCATCGACTACCACGAGCCCCATTGCTGCTGTTGCACCCTGGCAGAGGAAGACAGCTGATCTTTCGGTCCTCGACCCTCTCCTCCTACTTCCCACCGCTGTAGGTCCCCTGTTGCGTCCTCTTCGTCCGACGTTCGTCTACCAGGATGAGAGAACTCAAGGAGGTACAGGCGATGAGTTTCATCCTGAGTCTGTTGATCGATACACTGCTGAAGGTCTGGCATACCTTGCTGGGGAACTGGCCGTATCTGCTGATCAGCGCTGTCGTGGCGGCCCTGGTCTCGGTCTACATGGACCAGGATCGTGCCTCAGCCTTCCTACAGCGCAATCGCCGTGCGGGTGTGGTGGCGGCCACAGCTGCTGCCGTTGGAACTCCACTCTGCTCCTGCGGCACGATGGCCGTCATCCTGGGCATGATGGCCGGCCTGATGCCCTGGGGGCCCATCGTGGCCTTCTTGGTCTCCTCGCCGCTCACGTCCCCGCAAGAGCTGATCTACAGCGCTGGTTTATTCGGCTGGCCCTTCGCGCTGACGTTCTTCGGCGCATCCATTGTGCTTGGCCTAGGCGGCGGACTGATGGCGTCTGTCATAGAAAGCCGGGGCTGGTTCGCGAACCAGGCGCGCTTTGTGAAGGAATGCTGCGCTTCGGCGACCAAGCGAGTGAGATGCAAAGTGGGCCCGTGGCTGGTCCTTATCGAGACCTACCACGCTGGACGACGTCTGTTGCTCCTGTTCTTGGTGTTCGCCTTCGTCGGCTACTTCCTCAATGGCTTGATCCCGGCACACTGGGTGTCCACCCTATTTGGCAGCGGCAAGGTCTACAGCATCCCCCTGGCTGCCACGCTGGCCCTGCCCTTCTACGTCAACACTGAGGCCTCCTTGCCCCTGGTGCGCGCTTTGCTCGAAGCCGGCATGAGCCAAGGAGCGGCGCTGGCTTTCCTGATCACCGGCGCGGGCACTTCCTTCGGCGCCATGGCGGGAGCCCTCACTGTGGCTCGGTGGCGAGTCGTCGGGCTGGTCGTCGCCACTCTGTGGGTGGGTGCCATCTCTTTTGGCTTCGCCTTCAACATGCTATTGGGAACAGGGATGGTTTAGCCGATGGGAAATCCTCAACGTTGATGCAGATGCCGCGCAAGGAGGTCCGTAGAGATTGGGGCTCAAGCAACGGCTGCGGTACCTAGT
>CAYGAW010000048.1:0-25520 GCA_964347945.1 uncultured Anaerolineales bacterium | reverse complement strand
CCCAGCGGGGAGTAGATGGCCGTCTCTGGGCCGACCTCCCACTCCCCTTCCCCTTCAATCACCAACTTGGCACGTCCGCTGATGATGAACATCACTTCCTCGGAGTCTTCGTGAACGTGGTCCGGGATCATGCTCCCAACGGCGGTCACGTTCAGCCCCATGGAGACGTTCCGAGTGCCCACTGTCTTTGGAGCCAGCAGCAGCTTGGACACACGCTTGGGAATCCTCTCTTCCCCTTCGACGTCCGCAGCTACGACAAATGGCAGCTTGTCCATGCTTCGTTTCCTCCTGTGACGCAGAATCTAACCAGGTCAATATTGACCAAACCGACCGCCGATCAGCCAGTTATCCTCGCCAGCCCACGTGCCGAGACTGCGTTGGCCGCTTCCACCATCGCTTGAGCCATTTCTGGAATGCGCTCCAGTGGGAGTCGCTCCGCAGGGGTAGGCATACTCATTTCGGCGATGACGTTTCCGTCAATGTCTCGGATAGGAACAGCCACAGCTCGGAGTCCGACCTCGAATTCCTGATCATTTAGAGCGTACCCTCGCTGCCGGACAACCTCCAACTCCTCTCGGAGCCGGGCAGGTGAGGTGATGGTTTTCTCTGTATAGGGAGCAAGGGGAGCCTCCAATATGGGCTCCACAACCTCTGGCGGGAGAAACGCCAAGAACACTTTGCCGCTGGCCGTGCAATGGATGGGCACGTGCTCTCCAACCCTGGCACGAATGGTCACCGAACGCTTACCGCTTAGAACCTCTACGAACAGCACCTGACCGCGGTCAAAGATTCCGAGAGTGCATATTTCTTGAAAGCGATCCACGAGTTGCTGCATATACGGGATGGCTTCTCGGCGGAAGTCAAGACGGCCCAACACCCCCAGGCCCAGCCTAACCACGCCAAATCCCAGGCGATACCTCTCTCCATCGGCCGCCCGTTCCAGGAAACCGCAGTTGAACAGCGTAACGACGATGCGATGAGTCGTTGCTTTGTGCAAACCTGTCGCCCGCGCGATTTCGGACACACCCCGTTCAGGGTGCTCTCTGTCAAAAGACGACAGTACCCGCACTGCCCGTTCCACAGCTCGCACGTTATAGATAGTTGGGTCTTTCATCACTTGCGAACCGTCCTTTTGGTGGCGACGAGGATTTGAGAAGACTACACGAGTCTCTTTGCCGATTGTCAAAGCCTGGAAGCCCGGCCTCACCGACAAGTTGTTAGTCGAGCGGTTCGGGGTCCTCATCATCCACAAAGATGATGGCGTCGGCCGGGCAGTTCTCCTCGCAGGTTCCACACTCGATGCATAGAGTCACATCAATGTGGCTCTGGGTTTCCCCCTCCTCAATGGCACCGCTCGGGCATCCCGCCACGCAGGCTCCACACAGGATACACTCATCGGTGACGACGTATGGCATCGCTGCGCTCTCCGAGGCAATGGGCGGACACGTTCCCGCTATCTATCCGGCATACATTCCGTCCGGATCAATCTCTTCGCGAATGAGCCTAACGTGCTCCCCAGTCGGTGGCTCGGTGCTAGGCACATCGTCGGGCACAATCGGATGGAAGGACAGATTCGCGAGAACATCCTCCAGCGTGCTACCAGGGTGGATCGAGGCCACTCTCATACGTTTGCCTTCGGGATTGAAGTCAAAGACCGCCTTGTCCGTGATCACACGGCTGGGCCCCCCACGCAGTCCCGCAGCCTCGCGATCACCCCCTCCTCCTATGTACCCCGGGCTTGTCACGAAGGACACAGCCTCTTTGAGCTTCCGAGCTGTGTGGCGAATCATGATGATCGTGCGTCGGGCAGACGACGCCACGTCATTGGCGCCGCCGCTACCTGTGAAATGGCGAAACTGCCCCTGGGGGTCGCCAATCAACGTGGTGTTCAGGTTGCCGTACGCGTCGGCTTCGAGACCGCCCAGGAACCCCACATCAACCAGGCCCTTGTGCAGCACTGTACCGAGCGCGTCCACAAAACTGCTCAGGATCTTGGCACGATACCACACTCTCGGATCGGCTAGGCCAACCCCCGTATGAACGGGCTCTGGATCGACCACACCCAGCTCAAAAAGAATCGTGATGTTCGGCGCATGGGAGCGCTTGGCAAGGAATGTCGCAATCATCGGCAGCCCAAGCCCCACAGCTACAATCTCGCCATCCTTCAATTCGCGAGCGCCTGCCACAGCCATCATCTCGAACGGTGTGTACTCAAGGTCCGCTGTCACTGTTCCTCTCCTCACACGTGTCAGTACCCCAAGAGGGGATCCGCCGTCAGGCAAGATAGATGCTTCATGCCACCGATCAGTTCCAAGTAGCCCCAGTGGTCTTCGACTCCGTACACGTACTTGTCCAGGTACTCCTGCAATCCCTCCGGTGTCTTGGAGACCTCTGCATAGTGCTCGATGTGCGGCACATCGTAGTCGTAGACGCGGTAAACGGAACTGGGATGAGCAGAGAAAGGCAGGTGTACTACGTGGGAGACCCTGAACCCAGGAATGACTATACGCTCTGGTTCGCGGCGAATCACTTCGGTGGGTACAAGGCTCTCAGTGATGACTATCGCTCGTTCGCTCGCCTTCACTTGCTCCTCGTTCTCCCACCGAGGCCCGTGAATCCAGGCATTCCCATCCTCGTCCGCCGCCTGCACCTGTACAACTGCAACATCAGGCACAAGTGGCTTGAGCACAAGCCAATCATCGCCGGTGAAGGGGTCCTCCACGTAACTCAATTCCGACGGCGCCACTTCCTGCAACCGCTTGAGGATATCGGACCCGCGCAGAGAGCGCGTCGGAATGAAGGGCAAGCCCAGGGAGCCAGCTAAGTAGCGGAAGGCCATGGAGAGGCTGCTGAATTCCTCGGCGACCAGCGTTCCCTGCTCAATCCCCCGGTTCACACAGTGGTGCTGACCGAAACGGCCGCGCGACCCGCCACCGTACACAATGCGTTCCACTGCCCCGCCGCCAACCAAAATGTCTGCATCCATAGCGCAAACGCATTGCGATACCGTAAGCCCCTTGATTCCTTGACGTATTACTTCATGAGCGAAGGCCATGGCGCATCGAGAGATTGCGAATCCTGACAGGGCGACGTGCGCTCCTGCTGGGATGGAGGCGACTGCTTCAGCGAGTGTTGCGGTACTTCCCATGTCCGTCTCCAATCAGTCAAACGTCGGCCGCGACTCAAAGAGAACCAGCATCAGCTGACACGTTCCGTCCTCGACCTCGATCTTTGCCAGTTCAACTGGGCGATCCAGGGTCTCCTCAATGGCCAGTACCACTAAGTTTGCCGGCACACAGGTAAAGGGCTCGACCCCTTTGGCAACAAGCCTTTGCTCTATACTCTCATGCGCGCATCCCTCTACCTTGAGGCGCAGCAGCCGTCCGTCAACCTCGTGCGAGATACCTGCAACAATGCCCTCTTCTTCCAGGATCTGCTCGATGGTCCCCACAATCGTTTCCACATCCGGGGTCTTGATCCTCGGCAAGCACTTGCCCAGGAAGTAGTCTCGTCCCACGGTCGTGACTCGAAAGCGCCCCCCCATGCCGCGTTCATCCCACAAGGCCTTCTCGAGGTCATAGACAATGCTGTTTGCATAGTCCAAAGGGACGTCGTGGCTGCTCATGTTTCCTCCTCGTAGTACGGAGAATCCCACTTCTCGGACCAAACCAATTCGTTCAAGGGCATGCGGGGACGAGGCCGATGAGCGCGCGTGGGGTGACCGACAGCAACGATGCTGACTACCTTGAATCCCTCTGGCACACCAAGCAGGTTCTTCAGGCGCTCTTCATCGCGGATGTCGATGCATGGAGCAATCACCCAACAAGCACCGAGCCCGAGTGCTGTTACCATCAACAGCATGTTTTCAATGGCAGCCCCAGTGTCGTAGGGGAGATCCCACACATCCTTCCTGCCGCAAACAACAATGTTGACTGGCGCGTCGGCGAGGAAGGCGGACACCCGTCCCGATGTCAGTTTCTCGAAGATCGCTTTCTTCTTCGCCTCGTCCTCAAGACTAGAGAACCGCTCGTGCATCTTCTTTGTGACGAACTCGGCGGTGAACCTGCGACCGCTGCCTCCACCAGCAATGGCACCGAGCTGCTTGCGCGTCGCTTCGTCTTTGACGATGATGAAGCGCCAGGGCTGTGCGTTCTCGCCGGAGGGCGCCTGGCGCGCAGCCTCCAGTATCACTTCGAGATGCTCCTCCGACACCGGCTCGTCAGTGTACTGACGGATGCTCCGGCGATCGGCAATAATCTTTATAGCGGCTTCAGCCAAACCATATCGCTCTGTCATCCCGATCCTCCCTTTAAGACTTTGGGTTGTTCGCAAATCCCCGATAGCTCAGTTGCAGGTTAGCAGACCACTAAGGCGAGAGGCTGTAAACGGAGTGGTGACCGTGTCCTTTGTGATTCGTGGATATCACCTTGGACAGTGCCTATGAGAATCCGAAGCGAGCTCGCAGAAGTATGTTGTGCCGGCGAGCAACGGCTAGTTGGGGCCAGTGCGTCCTTGGATATCTGGCCCGCCATGATGAGTTGAGGGGGGGCAGTATCCTCCTCCGAAGAACGTCCCGACGTGATCGGCACTCCGTCGTTCACCGAAAGTCGCTTCATTGGTGAGACGTAGGTCGTCTTGTAACATGATACGATGTATCATAGAACGGTATGCCTATAGTATAGCAGAGTTTGCGAGATTTGTCAAACCCGGGTATTCACTCACGTATGATGTTACCGAAGAGGTATAGTTCACTCAAATGATAATGTTACCGAGGGGGCCATGCCCAACGAAGAGAAGATGAGCATCAACGGACGCAGCAAGTACCTGCGACTGATCAAGAAGCGGTATCTCAATCCCGAAATCTATGGCCTTCGTGGCCCGCTCTTGACCGATGATTTCGGCTAGCTCGATCAGTTCGCCTGTTGATTTGAAGGAGAACTGCCCTGGATCGCAAGTTCGACTCAGTTCCTCTGGTCGGAGTTCTCTCATCTTCAAGCTCGCGGTGTCTCGTTTCGCGTGTTGAATGCGGGGATGGTCTTGCTGTCTATCGCCATGCTCACACGAGTTCGTGCAAGGCCCTCGCTACCACCTCTGCCAAGACATCTGTCAAGCAGTCTGCTCGTGTTCGGCACAGCACGCAGGCGCGGTACACGACTGACACTCACTATCTCCGGGCGCGAGACTGTCGCACGGGAAGCTCTCAGACCACTGGGGAGGCCGACGGGCCGTACGTCCTGACCTTGTAGACCCTGCACTGTAGGGTCTTCAGAGGCCAGCAACCGAGAGCTTCGTCGCACAAGTCCAGATCGTCGTATGTAAGAACGTTGATGTTGGATATCCACGCCCCATGCAACCAAGGCTCTTCCCCAGGCATCTCGGGAAACCACCAGCCGTGCTGGGCATGCACGACTCGCGGATCGATGCCCTCGAAATACTTGCACTTTTGCATCACGCGTCCACGAGGCGATTCGATCCATACCCAGTCGCCGTCCTCGATGCCCAGCTCCTTGGCCGTATTGGGGTGAATCTGCGCGATAGGGTAGGGATGACGCTTGCGCAGCGTGTCCACCTGGCGCAACTCGGAGTGAAAGAAGGGCAGGAACCGCCCTCCGGTGATCAGGATCAGAGGATACTCCTCGGCGATCTGCGGTGTACTGATGGGGCTCTCCGGCGGCTCTATGTACCTGGGCAACGGATCATATCCCAGCTTCTCCAGGACGGTGGAGTAGAGTTCGATCTTGCCCGTGGGCGTGCCGAAGCCTGTGTCCAGGTATTTCCGGGGCTTGTACTCCTCTGGCGCCCAGTGGCCCATCTCCACCAGTTCCCTGAAGGTGAAGCCCAGCGGCTCAAGCCTGTAGTCATAGTACTCCTCGACGGTGTCCCACGGCCAGTACTCCTGCTGTCCCAGCCTGATGCCCAGACCACGCCAGAACTCGAAGTCTGTGCGACGATCATATTCCCCGGGCATCACTGCGGGCAGCGCGGCTTCCCCCGCCTTCATCACCGGCGTGGTGTTGTGATAGTTGAATAGGAAGTCCCGTTCCAGCCATGAGGCGGCGGGCAGTACATAGTCAGCCAGCGCAGCGCTGGGGGTGGGGAAGAAATCCACCACCACGTACAGATCCAGCTTCTTCAACGCCCTGTACACCAGTTTCGTATTCCCGATGGTGATCATGGGATTGCTGGACAGCGTGATCAGTCCCTTGACAGGGTAGGGGGTCTCATAAGCTATGGCCCTGTACAGCGCGGGGGAGCTGGCCAGACATGTGTAGCCATACATGTCGCACCTTTTTCCCCACACGCGCTCGACGCTCGTTTGAATCATCTCATACCCCGGCCAGGTGTATAGCTTGTACCGGTCAGCCCCCAGCATCTTGCCTCTTTGTTCCACGGGCAGGGCATCCGGCAGCTCGATCTCGTGCTCGGTGATGAATGGCGCCGGGCCGAGGAGTTCCTCACCGCCTTCGACGTCTATGTTGCCCACGATGGCGGACAGGGCGTGCTTGGCGTGGAGGGCCTGCAGCGTGTTGGGCTGATGGGCTACGCCCATGCCCTCGATGGCGCAGGAAGGCGTGTTGGTGGCGAACATCCTGGCGGCGGTCCTGATCTTGTCAGCGGGAACCCAGGTGATCTCTTCTACTCTCTCCGGCGGGTACTCCTGGGCGCGTTTGGACAGTTCCTCGAAGCCGTGACACCAGTTCTGGACGAACTCCTTGTCATACAGATCCTCTTCGATGATGACCTGCATCATGGACAGCAGTAGGGGGGCATCCGTTCCGGGCCTGAGCTGGAGCCAGATGTCAGCGGCCGCCGCAGCGGATTCACGGCGTGGGTCAACTACAATCAGCTTGGCGCCTCTCTGTTTGGCCCTGACCACTCCCTGCCACACCGTTTGATGGCTGGGCTTGGGCTCTCGCCCCACCAACATCACGCATTTGGTCTTGTCCAACTTCTCAGTCGACATCCAGTACGGCCACCAGCCGTAGACCATAGTAGCCACCACAGCCGAGTTGCCGTGGCAGATATACCCCTGATTGGTCTGATTGGGGCTTCCGAAGAGGTTCAGGAACCGGGAGTTGAGTTCTTCGTAGGTGCGGCTGGTGCCCCCGGTCACGCCCACCGCCTCTGCCCCGTGGTTATCCTTGATGTGCTGGAGTTTATCCGCAATCTCGTCCAGGGCTTGGCCCCAGGATATCTGCTCCCATTTGCCCTCTCCCTTTTCTCCGCCCCGTTTCAGTGGAAACTTGAGGCGATCGGGATGGTAGAACCATTCGCCCGCCGTCTTCCAGCGGGTGCACATCTTCATGGGAGGCGGATCCAGCTTCACCAGCCTCCCATCCCTGACGTGCACATTGACGATGCAGCGAGGCTTGCAGAAGAAGCACATCGCTTTCTTTACTCCACTTCCTTTGGCCATTCTCTACCTCCTTGTCTTGCTCTTGTGAGCACAAGTGACTATGTCAGTCGGTGCGGAGATTGTTGTAGGGAGGAGCTTTACATAAGACGAAGCTCCCTCCTCGAGGGGATTTTGAGGTTATGGTAACTGACTTGGAACTAGACATAAGCATTCTCTGCTAGCGGCGTGTCTTCTCCCCGATCTGGATGGGATGGGAAGTGGGCGTGAGTAGGTGAAGTTGAGTTGCGAGGGGCTAGGGTGGCATAGGTTTGTCGGGCATGGTGTAGAAGTAGAGACTGAAGGGGACGCTTGTTCTCGAGTGGGCGACTAGGAGAGCTGAGCCGTGCTGATTGGCGGTGTTTGCCAGCAAGGGAGTTGTCCGCGGGTGACGTGGCGGAGCATGAGCGGCAAGCACTGTCTGGCCGTGAACCTCGCTTAGCTTCGCTGCGGATTCTGTGTTGAACATCCTGTTCATGATGTATGTCCCTTCTTCTGTCCGGTGCTCCGGTGTCTCCCCGTTGAGGCGAGGAGCGAGGCTTAGAAGCTACGCTGATAGCCTCCACAAGCTGTCCAGAGCCTCGCTAACGTCCCATTTTGGGCTTTGTGTTCCTTGCATATGCCTGGGATGGGAAACAATGTAGTCCCGGCTAGGAGCTGAGCACCGCAACGCGCTCAGTCCAGACCCCGCAGGCTGAAGCGAAACTCCTACTGGCTGGAATATGTCTGCTCGTCTTCCGGCCCAGCCAATGACAGAGGCACACAGTCTGAGCGAACAGCGTAGCGCAGGACGAGTCTCTGCTCCTTGAGTTCAAACGCGGTCCTTGAGGCCTGTGTGTCCACGGCACGCGTTGGTCGTCTGCGCCATTGAGCGCGCATCGCAGTATGCGATCCCTGAGTGGTAACGAGGGGTCCACGACACAGGGACGCTGGCCTAGTGCTAACCCCCAGCCGAAGGTTGCGGTGGTTGTCGTCATGCCTGGCGCGCCGCGCCCTACATCCCTTTCATCATCTCGTCCAGAGCATCCACGGCTGCCCTGGCGAACTCAGGCGTGTTGAAGTGCGTGTCCAGCTCCGCTACCTCGATCTCTGGCTTCAACCGCTTCCTCAACTCGGCAACAAAGACCTTGTCTGTGTCAGGGTCGTATAGGTCGGCCCCTTCAACGCTGAGATGGGACCAGCCTTGCGTCGGAATGAGGAACTTCACAGGCCCTTTGGATTTGTTGAGCTTCTGCGCCACAATCCTGGCGGTCTCCCTGACTTCCTCTGCGCTGGTCCTGATCTGCAGGCGGAACTCGTCAGGAAGAAATGCCTTCCGCTGGGCCAGTTTCCTGGAAGTCCACAGCGGGTCTCCCTGGTCTTTCCTGGAGAGAGGCCCGGCGCTAATCATGTCGAACCCGCAGGGGGTTATGACCTGGGGGATGCCACGTGCACCAGCTGCTTCCAGCCTCGCGGGCCCCGCGGCTCGGTTGCCGCCGATCCACTCCTCGCTCACGCCCGCCGGAACCAGGTCCAGCACCCCTTCGAAGATGCCCTGGGCTATCAGTTCCTCCATCGCCCGGTCTCCGATACCCTGGGCGTGGATGGCGATGGGCTCATAGCCTTTCTCCTCCAGGTACTGCACGGCCTCATGTCCGCCCACCTCCGAGAACTTGAAGCCGGTGACGGCAATGAGAGGTTTCTCCCGACCCTTGAGGGCTTCTGCAGTAACAGGCGGGCCCGACTCCACCATGCCCGCGATGGCTCCCGCAGCTCGCCTGAGGGTGTCCCTGACCAAGTCGTTCAGGCCGGAGATGTCCAGCACAGAGTGCATCATGGCGATGTCGGAGGTGCCTATGTACATGCCCGCGTAAGCCGGCACGGAGGCCATGCTGGAGAGCATGAACTTGGGCAGTCCAAAGGGGAAGGCTTTCATCACGCTGGTGCCGACCGTGGTGTTGCTGGCACCACCGAAGGAGACGATGCCGTCCACCTTGCCGGCAGCATGGAGCTCTTTGATCTTCTCGATGGCGCCCTTGACCATGATGGGCGCGAGTTCACCCGTCGCCTTGGACCGGCGCATCTTCTTGATATCACCCCCACCAGCCCTGGCAACCTCGTCCGAGGTGATGTCAGGGGTGAGGTCAGGCTCTGCACCCATGCCGACATCGACCAGGATGGCTCTGTGGCCTCTTTTCTCTATCAGTTCCTTGAGGTAGCTGGTCTCCTCTCCTTTCGTGTCCAGGGTGGAAACGACGACAATGTTAGCCACGCGGTTCCTCCTTCGAAAGCGATGTCAAATCACGGCTGCGCAGGTTCTTTGCCGCAAGCCTATGCTAGTAGACCAACTCTTCGTCGAATCCGTACTCCTTCCACCGCTTCTTGACGGTCTCCACCGCGTCTTTGGACAACTCGATGACCGGAGGCTTTTCCTCCCACTCGTAGGGGGTGGTGGCGTCGATGATGATGCGAGAGGTGATCCACCTGGCGTCTATGGGCAGGGACGGATCAAGAGGCGTGGAGCGGCCGCGCTTGATGATCTCGCTATCCCGCTCCGGCTGGTATCTCGTGCTCAGAGCCCAGAAGACCCGATCCATGTCGTCGGCGGGGATATCGTCGTCCACCACGATGACCACCTTGACCCCGTAGGCTCCGGTGCTGGTGGAGATGACAGCGCTGCCCACGTGAGATGAGTGGCCCGGATACATCTGTTTCACTGAGACCACGACCATGAAACGCCCACAGGACGCAGGAGGGATGTATACAGACTGGATTCCTCGAAGACCCATCCTCTCCAGCTGGCCCCAGAGGGTTGCCGTGCGGTTCATCGATTGAATCATGTGCGTGTCGGTGATGGGACGGCCCACCGTGGTCGCGTGGAAGATGGGGTTGTTGCGGTAGGTCACACTCTTCACGTCGATGTAGTGCCTGGGCACCACGCCCTTGCCGGAGTAGTAGCCGGTGTATTCCCCGAAGGGCCCCTCGTCCTTGAGCTTCTCCGGCCACAGATCGCCTTCCAACACGATCTCGGCTTGCGCGGGCACCGGCAGGTCCACATACTCGCCCCTGACCACCTCCATGGGCAGGTTCCGCAAGGCGCCAACGTAGTTGTACTCCGTCTGGCCGGGCGAGAACAGGGTGCTTGAGCACAAGAAGAGCACAGGGTCGTAGCCAATCACCGCCGCGATCTGCATGGGCTGGTTCAGTTCCGCGTATCTTTGGCGGTGGAGGTCGGCGTCCTTGCCCTTGATGATCTGGATGCCGGTGGTCTTCTTGTCCAGCATCTGCATCCGATACGTCCCGGCGTTGATCCAGTCGCTGTCGGGATCCTTGGTGATGACGCTGACGAAGGTGCCGATGTACCGTCCGCCGTCCTGCTCGTAGAACCAGGGCGCAGGGAACTTGTAGAGGTCCACGTCCTTGCCCGTATCGATATTCTCCTTGCAGGGACCCGTGTCCACCCAGTTGGGCGGTAGCTCCTCTTGGGTGCGATTGACCCATTCCCTAGCCAGCTGGCTGATGCCCCAGTTGGTGGGCATGTCCAGGGCCAGCGCCAGTCGCTCTGTTGTGGAGAGCGCACTTATGAACACCGGCGAGTTGTACCCCTTCACGTTCTCGAAGAGCAAAGCTGGACCGTTGCGCTCCTCATTGACCTTGGCCACATGGGAGAGTTCGAGGTTCCAGTCCACCTCCGCCGTGATCCTCTTCAGTTGCCCCGCTTCCTCGAGTTTGGCGAGGAAATCCCTCAGGTCTCGATCGGCCATGCTGTTGTTCTCCTTTCCCACGCTTAGTGCATCGTCTACTTGAGCTTCTTGCCCTTCATCGTGGCATCCAGGATGGTGTCCAAGACGCTCTTGCCGGGTTCCACGATGGGTTTCACTTCCTTCTCGCTCCACACAGTCTCGGGCCTGCTTTGAAGGATCAGGATATTCTCCGGGAACGGCAGGTCCCGATCCACAGCCCACTCGATATCCTGCGGCTTACCGTCATAGTACTTCTCTATGTCCTTGGCAAGGCGCGTCAGCTCCAAGATCTCCTCATCCGTCAAGCACGGCTCCTGCTGTCTCCCCTCGGGGACTTCGCATTGGACGACCTGGCCTGTCTGCCGGTCTACGATGTATTCGACGGTCTTCGGGGAGATGGTCCTCCTGCCGATGTTGAAGGTGACTTTGTCGACCAGGTAATTGTCCGGAGTAACCTCTCCTCTCACCACGCTTTCACCCAGGCCCCAATTGGCATCTATGGTGATCTTGGAACGGTCGCCAGTGAGAGGGTTCAGTGTGAAAAGAACGCCTGCGCACTTTGCGTTCACCATCTCTTGCACGCCAACGCTGATCAGCACCTGCTCGTGGGGGAATCCCATCTTGAGGCGGTAGGAAATGGCGCGATCGGTGAATAGACTGGCCCAGCAGTTCCTGGTCGCCTCCACCACCTCATTGGCGCCCATGACCCACAGATAGGTCTCCTGCTGGCCAGCAAAACTGGCCCCCGGGAGATCCTCTGCTGTGGCGCTCGAGCGGACAGCTACGGGCATAGCAGCCAAGCTGCACCTATCACATAGCCCCTGGTACGCATCTTTGATAACTGGCTCCACGTGCGCTGGGACCGGCGCGCCTCTGATCAACTCGCGCACTGTCTTGCCCGCTTCTTGAACCGTGGCCACGTCTTCAGGATCAACTTTGGCCATGGTGTCCATGATCTTTTGTCCGATCCCTGCCTCGCTGAGGAGATCCTCATAGGCGTGAGTGGTCACTGCGAAGCCTGGAGGAACTGGAATCTCGGCCCTGGTCATGCGGCCCAGGCTCATGTTCTTCCCCCCGACGAGGGGCAAGGAGTTCTCATCACACTCATCAAACCACAGCACAAGAGGACGCTTCTGGCTCATCTGCCGCTCCTCCGACTGAACAAAGCCATCCAGCGGGGCCATTTGGCCGATGCCTGTGAGGGCCCATCGCTGACCGACTGCCGTTGGTCAATTCGGGGCCTGGTCCCGCCCTCGCGAAACCAGACCCCGATATGATTGTCGCGTCTTACCTCTCGATTGTGACCACCCCTTCGTCGGCGTTGACCTTGAGCTTGTCCCCGGTCTTGATGGCCTTGGTAGCGTAGCCGGTCCCCACTATGGCCGGGAGGCCGTATTCGCGCGAGACGATGGCGGCATGGGAAGTCATGCCTCCGATGTCGGTCACCGCGGCCTTGATCTTGGTAAAGACTGGAGCCCAGCTGGGCGAGGTGATGGGGCAAACCAGGATCTCGCCAGGCTGCACGGTGCCCAATTCGTCAATCTCGAGGATGACCCTGGCAACGCCTTCGGCCGTCCCTGGCGACGCTGGGAAGCCTCGCAACTCGGTCATCTTCTCCGGTTTCTCGGCCGGCGCCAGCCACTGCTTGACGATGTCGGTGGTGACGCCCCATAGCATGATGGTGAAGGGCTCAGTAACCACCTCCGGCGTAGGTCCCAGCGCAGGGATGGGTGCCCACTCACGCATCTTCTTGAAGATCTTCTTCCGTCGCTTGACCTCCTTCGGCCAGTATTTGGGCCCGCGAGGCGGCACGCCCGGACCCACTGCCCAAGCGGTAACCAAGTCGTACAGCATCTGAGGGATATCGAAGCGGTGGAAGTAGAAGATGTCCTCCTTGTCGTCCAGGAACTTGTGATCGGCCAGCAGTTGCCCGAGGTCCCTGATCTTGTTCCAGAAGATGGTGTGGTGCCAGTGCTCCACATAGAAGAGATGGTTCTCAGCGTAGGGATAAGTCCTACGCACAGTGCTGTGAAGTTCTTCGAACTTCTTCCTGTCCTCCTCTGTCGGCAGCAAGTCTTTATACTCAGCGACCATCCTCTCGCGTTCGGCATCAATCTCTGCCAGCGGTCTTTCGATGGTCTCTCCTCTCTCCACCCTGTCGATGTAGGTCCTCACATGGTCGAAGGGGATGTTGAGGTCATCTATCCAGCTAATGTGAGAGTGATAGAACCCGGTGCCCGTGGAGAGGTAGAACCAGGGATCCTTCGCCTTGTCGAAAGCGTCCAGCCAATCCTTGCCGGGGTTGGTCTTCTTCAACTCAGCCATGGTCTTGTCAGCATCGAGGCCCTTCTTGAAGGTTTCGGACAGTCCTAGATCTACCGCCAGGCGCGCTAGCTTGCCTATCTCTTCCTCGGGTCGGAACATGATTACGTCGGCGCCAGCAACCATCTTGGCGATGGTCTGGTCACCGATGTCGGGGAAGGCCTCCTTGCAGAATCCGAAGAAGGTGAGATAGGCGAGGTAGCAGAGGTTCAGGAACTCGAAGTGGTACTGCCAGGACTTGTACATGTTGAGAATCAGCTTGTCGTAGGCCTCCAGGAGCTCGTATCCGCTGCTGTAGCCGAGTCCCTTGAACACGACGTGATCCGGCTCGTACATGGGCAGCTCGGGGATTTCTATTTCCTTGAGCTCATCGATGATCTCCCGCATCTTCTCTTCCCACTGAGCGTACAGGCTCTCCCACTTCTCGTAGTAGAAGCCCACCCTCTTCTCGAAGTAGCCGACCCGCTCCGGGATCAACTCCTCAGGCGGGGCGTGGGCACTGATGTAGGTATAGCCGTTTACGATACGGTGGGCGATGCCCAAGGCGGGGGGAATGGCGAATATGCGGGAAGTGTTTTGGGACAGAGCCACCCACCAACTCTCGGCGGTGATGGTGTCGAACGGCAGCATGGGGTCCGGATGGTGCATGGCGTCCCAAAACCAGAACTGGCTTTCCTCATAGTCCTTACGGTCTTCGCTGAAGAGATAGTAGTACGGATACATATCCTGCCAACCCTCGGTCTCCGGGATGTCGTCGACGTCGAAGGGGCTAGGAAATCGTCTCTCTGCCACGTTGCTCTCCTTTCGTCAAGGGGCGTGCGGCTGATCGTGTGGACAGTGGGAGTCAGCCGCGTATGGTTGCTGCTTCACCATTCAGTGAGTCAATGGCCGCTGCTCGTCACCTCCTTTCCTGGATTCCGCAAAATGATCGCTCCACGTGAACGGATAACGGGCCCGAGTTATGGCAAAACATCCAATACGTCCGACACGTTGATCTCCAACATCTTTACGCTGGCCAGGATCCTATCCGCGTTTCGGTAGACTGCCTGGAGTCCTCCGGATAGGTCTTGCAGCTCAAGAGCAGCTTTCTTGATGGCTTGAATCCTCTTGTCCATCTGTTCCAGGAGTTCTTTGTCCTTGTCCGTGCTCATGCGCTTGCCTACCTCCTACTGCTTTGGGCGCAGGTCCTTGAATCTCTGGGCTTTGAGCGTGTATCTGGGCAGGGTACCGTACTCATGGAATTCGATGTCATACCGTAGGTTGGTCTTCAATCTTAGTCGGTCCACCAATCTGGGTTCCACGGCTTCGCGGTTGCCTGCCTCTTCCGGCATCAGTTCGACCTTCAAGGCAATCGCGTCTATATCGCCTTTCTTAGTTACCTCCACCTCGAACTCATCGCTCAGCTCAGCGAAGCTTCTCACGACCTCCTCGATGGCCGAAGGAGCGAGCAGCACGCCCTTGACCTTGGTGATGTCATCGGCCCGGCCCACCACACCTCCTTTGATCCAGCCGAACGTGCGCCCGCAGGGACAGGGCTCTCCCGCCCATTCCGCCACGTCTTTGGAATCGAAGCGTATGCAAGGCTGAGCCTCCCTGTCGAGGGCGGTCAGGACGAGCCTACCTCTCTTCCCGGGCTCAGTGATAGGTTCGCCCGTCTGTATGTCCTCCAACTCGACCAGGAATAGCGCCTCATTAACATGCGGTCCCCCGGGCTGGGCTGTGCACTCGTAGCTCCAAGCTCCGATCTCGGTCGCGCCCACGTGGTCGTATACCTTCGCTCCCCACGCCTCCTCCATCCTCTTCTTGGTGGCGGGGATGCTAGCTCCAGGCTCGCCAGCACAGAGGATTTTGGTGATACTGAGGTCCTTTGCTGGATCAATGCCCATACTCCGCGCCTTGTCCGCCATGCCCAAGACATAAGTGGGAGTAGCCATCATTGCTGTGGCTTTCAACTCCTGAATCTTGAGGATGCGCGCCTCTGTGTCCAGCACCCCACCTGGCACCACCTCACAGCCCATCTTCTCGCCGGCGTAGTGGCCTGCCCAATAGGCGACGAAGATGTTGTAGCCGAAGGGAATGAAGATGCGGTCAGTGTCTCTGAACCCTTGGGCGTACATGATGTAGGACCAGGACTCCGCCCACCACTCCCAGTCTTGCCAGGTCTCCGGCTGGTATACTGGTTGTCCGGTTGTGCCACTGGTCTGGTGGAACTCAGTCACTCTTTCCAGGGGAACGCACAGCATGTCGCCGTAGGGGAAGGGATCCTTCCTTTGGATCTCCCTCATCATGCTCTTTTCCACCTTGGGCACTTTCCTGATATCTTCCCAGGTCTTGATATCGCCGGGCTCCAAGCCCGCGTCCTGGTAGAGGCGGCGATGGAATCTAGAGTTGTCGTACGCCCACTTAACTATCTTCCTGAACTTCTTCAGTTGCAGTGCTCTGAGCTTGTCCCTGGGCAGAGTCTCCAGCACTGGATTCCAGTATTGCTCAGCCCCCTTGACTTGTGCCATATTCTACCCCCTGATGCTTTGGTCTCTGGTCATCCCTGCACAAAACAAAGCTGGCTAGCCCACTTCTCGGTGGCTAGCCAGAGAACTCTCCCTCGCCCTAGGCGTTCCTGATGCCGCGATGGTGCACCAGCCCACTCCACACAGAACAAGTCACATTTGGTAGACAGGAAACCTTCTACGTTGATGAGAAGAGCTAGACGAAAGGATTATAGTCCTGGTGGTAGTCACTGTCAAACCCTCGGCGCCTTCCAGCACGTGGTCTCTCGACCTCACGGCTCCGGTAGCCCTTGCCACCTGTTGAGCAGATTATGGTCGATGTCCAACAGATCGAGAATCTTGCCCACTGTGTGACCTACCAGATCATCTATGGTCTTGGGCCTGGTGTAGAAGGACGGCACCGGGATGTAGACAATCGCTCCCATATCGGACACAGCATGCATCAATCGCAGGTGGCCCTTATGCAGAGGAGTCTCTCTGACCACCAGCACCAGGGGTCTTCGCTCTTTCAACGTCACGTCAGCGGCGCGAACCAGGAGGTTGTCATTGTATGAATTGGCGACGGCAGACAAGGTCTTGATGGAGCAAGGTATGATCACCATGCCATCAGTCTGGAAGGAACCGCTGGCGATAGAGGCCCCCACGTCGTTAATCGGATGGACGTGATCGGCGAGGGCTTCCACCTGGGAAACCTGGTAGTTGGTCTCAAGTGCTATGATCTTTCGGGCCGGTTGGGTGATGACTAGGTGGGACACGACATCTGCGTCTCTTAGGGCTTCCAGCATCCTGATTCCGTAGATGGCTGCTGAGGCCCCAGATATGCCTACCACGAGTGTCTTCATTCTTCCCTCTCAATCACGTCTGCCACCTTCTCCGCAAGCACCCGGCAGTTGTCCATGATCTCTATGATGGCATCTTCCTCGAGGTGGTCCCAGTGAACCCCGGCAGCCACAACCACGTTCTTCTGCAGCCTCGCGGACAGTCTCTCCGAGACCATCTTGACCAGTTCATCCTCCTTGTGTCCCAGGACGGTGAATACGGAGGACGTCGAACTGACGATATTTGGATCGGCGATGCTGGGGCGCGGCAGTGCGATACCGACTGCACCGATGTGAGGTTGCGTGCCCCCCCAGATACAGGTCACGAGATCCTCTCCCACAAGGAGTGACAGCGAATGTATGGGGTAGTTGCCTTCCTCTATGGAGAGTTCGAACCTTCTCACAAGGGGTGCCTATTCCTCCTCCTGGGCGCCCATGAAGTACCAGTAGAAGGCCAGAATCACCATGGCATTGGTGATCTCCCCCTTGCGGATCAGGTTGGGGATCTCGGACAGAGGAACCAGGACTACCTCGATGTCCTCGGTGTCATCCAACTCAGGAGTCTGTGCCTGGCGTACGTCTGGGGCCAAATAGGTGATGGACCGGTTATTCAGTATGGCGGGCTGTGGGCAGGCGGAACCGAGGAAGACGATGTCACCTGCTTCGTAGCCAGTCTCTTCAAGCAACTCTCGCCGGGCAGCGTCCTCTGCTGTATCGCCCGACTCCGCCAGACCACCAGGGATCTCAAGGCACATCCCGCGGTTGCCGTGGCGGTATTGTCTTACCATGACCACTTCCTGGTCTGGTGTCAAGGCGATGACATTGACCCAGTCAGGGGATTCCAGGACGTGGAAGTCGTGTTCGCGACCCGTTCGAGGGCAGCGAGCCGTATCGGTGCGCACGGAGAACACGTGGTAGGACTTGTCTAACCTCGAGTGTACCAGGGGCCAGGGTTCCGGCATCGAGACCTCCTGCGCCGGTGAATGGGCGGCCAGATTATAGCGTGTTCGTGGTGGGTTGTCCAATGGCCTGTCGAATTCGGCTCGACTATAATGTTCTTGTCTCCCTCGTCCTGCGCGAGATGTAGAGTCAGGCACAGGGAGGCTGGAAGTCTTCCGAGGCCTGTCGAGAGACCGGACGGAGGAGAACGATGCTGGAGGACATCCGAGTGCTAGTCAGGGGCGGCGGCGATTTGGCCAGTGGCGTCGTCTACCGCTTGTTTCGTTCAGGAATGCAGGTGATGGTCCTCGAACTCGCTCAGCCCACGGTTATTCGTCGCGCGGTGGCCTTCGGTGCGGCGATGTTCGAAGGCCTGGTGGAGATCGAAGGAATAGTTGGTCGGCGCGTGGATGCGCTGGAAGAAGCCGAGGACTCCTTAGCGAAGGACGAGGTTCCCGTAATGGCCGACCCTGAGGGCAAAGCGATTTCCGAGTGGAGTCCCGAGGTCCTCGTTGACGCCATCTTGGCCAAGAGGAATCTGGGCACCAAGATCACCGATGCGCCCATCGTAATCGGCTTGGGTCCGGGATTTGCAGCCGGAGTCGATGTCCACGCGGTGGTGGAGACCGAGCGAGGCCACAACCTGGGGAGAGTGATTCTTGAGGGGACAGCCGCTCCAGACACCGGAATACCCGGCGCCGTGATGGGTTACACTGTGGAGCGTGTTCTGAGAGCTCCTTGCGCAGGCGTCTTCGAGGCGGAGAGGCAGATCGGCGATGCTGCCAAAGAGGGAGAAGTGGTAGGACGTGTGAACGGCACGCCAGTCGTGGCGGGGATCACTGGGGTGATCCGAGGGTTGATCGCCGATGGGCTGGTGGTCAGGGAGGGCCTGAAGGTAGGCGACATAGACCCCAGAGGGATCCGGGAACACTGCTTCACCATCTCTGACAAAGCGCTGGCCATCGGCGGTGGCGTGCTCGAAGCCATTCTCTATCTGCGGCGGGAGCTATCAGCATGACGCGTGCGCTGGATGGCCAGCCTGTGAATTCCTTGAGTGTCTACATCCACATTCCTTTCTGTGTGTCGAAATGCAGATACTGCACCTTCAACTCCTACGCGGGATTGGGCCACCTCTACGAGGCCTATGTAGAAGCGTTGCAGAAGGAAATCGTGCTCTTTGGCGAGAGCGAAGAGGCGTGGCAGGCAGAGACCATCTATCTCGGCGGTGGCACGCCGACGGTATTGAGGGTCGATCTTCTGAACCAGATACTTCAGTCCTGTCGAGAGCGCTTCATCCTAGCCGAAGATATTGAGATCAGTATCGAGGCCAACCCTCGAAGTGTGGAGCCCGGCTATCTGCGGGCTTTGAGAGACCTGGGCGTCAACCGGCTGAGCCTGGGGATCCAGAGCTTCTCCAATGAGATGCTTGCTTTGCTAGGGAGAGTGCACACCGTCACCGACGCCATAGAGGCCTATCATGCGGCGCGAGAGGCTGGTTTTGAGAACGTCAATCTTGACCTGATCTACGCGTTGCCGAGCCAGACGCTGGAGCAGTGGAGGACCGATCTAGCGGAAGCCACCGCGCTGGGGCCCGAGCATCTATCGCTGTACTGTCTTTCTGTCGAAGAAGGCACCCCTCTCGGCGATATCGTCGCGGCTGGAAGCCTTCCATCTCCCGATGCCGATGTGGCCGCCGAGATGTACACCTGGGCCGAAGAGTGCCTGCAGAATGCTGAGTACCAGCACTATGAGATCTCAAACTGGGCAAGGACTGGGTACCAGTGTCGGCACAATATCACGTACTGGCGCAATCGGCCCTATCTTGGGTTCGGGGCAGGTGCCCACTCCTTTCGCGGCAAGCGAAGGTACTACAATGTCGCGGACCCGGCGGAGTACATCCGTCTGGTTCTGGCTGGCGGAGACACCCGTAGCGGATCTGAGATGATAGACGAGGCTCTGGAGATGAGCGAGACCATGATCATGGGTCTGCGCCTAAACGAAGGTGTGTCTTTCGAGCAGTTTGAAGAGCGGTTTCGTCTGCCGCTGGCCGTGGTCTATGACGAGCAGATAGGAATACTGGTCGGCCAGGGGCTCGTACATGTGAATGGGAGTGGCTTGAGGCTGACGACAAGGGGCAGACTGCTAGGAAACGAGGTTTTCGAGAGGTTTCTCCCTTCCTCGAGTGGTTAGTATTGTCTTTCGACCAGGAAGAGGGCCAGCTCTCGCAGCTTCTCCTGGGCCGGGTTCTGTATCCCCGTCTCCTCCAGGTAATGGAGGGCAAGTCGCCAGTGCTCAGTAGCCATCCCATGTGCATACTCCCGCGCGCCCAGCTCGTCCAGCTTCCTCATGACGCTCTGCACGTCGCGCGGGCCTATGCTCTCCTGACTGTAGATCTGCCTTAGCTCGCGGTCTCCACTTTCCAGGGCATAGAGTACGGGTAGGGACTTCTTCTTGTTGAGGATGTCTTCCCCCACCCCCTTGCCGGTTGCCTCTTTCTCGCCCCAGATTCCAAGAATGTCGTCAACAATCTGAAAGGCGAGTCCCAGCTGGTGGCCGAACTGCCGATATCTCTCAACGGTGTCTTGGTCATCCGTACCCAGGAGCGATCCCAGTCGCGTCGCGCATGCGATCAGCGAAGCCGTCTTCTTGCCGACCATCTGCATGTACATCTCGACATCCACATCGTCGCGATTCTCGAAGCTGAGGTCGAGATACTGACCTTCTGTGAGGGCCAGGCAAGTCTCGTCAACGATCCTGAAAGAGACGACGGTCTTCTCGGGACAGATACCACGTTCCAGCAGCCGCTGAAGGGCCAGGCGGCTAATGGCGAAGAGACCATCACCGGTGTTGATCGCCTGGGGCTGCCCCCAGAGACTCCACACAGTGGGACGGTGACGTCGCTCGGGGCTGCTGTCCTCGATGTCGTCATGGATGAGGGAGAAGTTGTGTATTAGCTCGACGGTGGCGGCAGCGGGGAGGGCCTGATGCCAGTCTCCGCCACAGGCTTCGCAGCACAACAGGCACAAGAGAGGGCGCAGCCGTTTGCCCGACTTCTGCGGTCTCGGGGAGAAGCTCTCGTCTACCCATCCCAGGTGGTAGAGCATCATCCCGTAGTAGGGAGACAGCAGCTCTTGACCCAACGGCACCGAGGCCTTCATCTCCGCCTCGATGGCGTCCAGGTAGGTGGTCAGGTCCTCAAAAGGCATCGCTCACCCTATGCCTGAGCGACTTCGCGCAACAGAGAGGTATCTTGGAGGCCTTCCATGGTCGAAACGCCTACAAGGAACATGGTCATGCGGAGTTCCTCGATGACCTCCTCCAGCTTGGAGATGACTGAGGCAGCACCGATTGTGGAGGGCTCAAGCAGTGGGGTTGCGATTCCCCCAGCGCGGGCGCCGAGGGCGATGACCTTCGCCACATCTATACCGGTGCGGATGCCACCACTACCGATGATGGTGGTGTCAGGCGCACCCTCTCGCGCCATCTGGACTGATTCAGCGGTGGGAATACCCCAGTCGGCGAAGGTCTCAGCGATATTGTCGGTCTTCTCGTCCAGCGCTCTGCGCCTCTCCACTGCACTCCAGGAGGTTCCCCCTGCACCGGCCACATCTATGGCCGCGACGCCGGCCCCTTCCAGCATCTCGGCCACGGACTTCGAGATGCCCCAGCCCACCTCTTTCACCACTACGGGCACGGAGAGGTGGTAACACACTTCCTCGATCTTGGCAACCAGAGCAGAGAAGTTCGTGTTCCCGCCGGGTTGCAGGCACTCCTGCAAAGGGTTGAGGTGGAGGATGAGGGCATCTGCCTCTATCATGTCGACGGCTCGATGGCAGTCCTCCAGGTCGTACTCGTAGTTGAGCTGAACGGCGCCGAGGTTCGCCAGCAGCAGAATATCTGGAGCTACCCTTCTAACTTGATAGGTGTGCGCTAGAGTGGGATCCTCCAGGGCCGCTCTTTGGGAACCAACGCCCATGGCCACTCCCAGTCCCTGGGCGGCCTCAGCCAGGCTCAAGTTGATGTGCTCGGCTTCCTCTGTCCCGCCCGTCATGGAGGAAATGAGCAAAGGGGCGTCCAGCTGCTTGCCCAGAAGCGTGGACGACAACCGCACCTCGGCCAGGTCAATCTCCGGCAAGGCTTGATGGATGAAGCGATAGCGCTCCAGGCCCGTCGTGAGATTCGTGAACTGAGAATCCTCGTCCAGGCAGATGCGGAGATGGTCGAGCTTGCGTTGCTGATGCATAAGGGTTTGTTCGTAACTTCCGTACGCGCCGGGTGTTGGTTAAGATACTGAGGTGTCACACACTATTATCAACCTTGTGATAGTGCTTGTCAAGCTTGACTATCTCGTCCAAGGCTGCTATACTGTGGGGCGTATCCAGATTGAGGGGAAGAAAGGGGTGAAAGCAATGAGCGCAGCGGCTGAAGGCGACATTTTCTCCGTGATCAGGGGGATCATCATCGAACAGCTTGGTGTAGATGAGGCCAAGGTGGTTCCTGAGGCCAACTTCAAAGAGGATCTCGAGGCCGACTCCCTGGATCTTGTGGAACTCATCATGGCCTTTGAGGAGTACTTCGAGGAGAAGTTCGGCCGCACCGTTGAGATCTCCGACGAAGAGGCTCAGGAGATAATCACCGTGGGTCAGGCCGTGGCCTACATCGAGAAGCGCATCGCTGAAGAAGGGCTCGCATAGGGTCCAAGCACTGGCTTGATCAAGTGGGGGATGCCCAGCGGCATCCCTTTCTTGTTTTGGGAGCTGTGGCTTGCACACGCTGTGCACAGGCCGGAGGTACGTGCACGTGATAGCCTGTCGGAGCGAGCTATGCGCCTACTGTGGCGGTTGTGTCAGTCTTTGCCCGTCTGGAGCGCTCGAGTTGGGAGAGACCAGGCTGGTGATCGACGAAGAGCGGTGCAACGACTGCAACCTCTGCATACCAGCCTGCTCTGTGGGGGCTTTGGTGGCCGAGCAGGATGAGCCTGCAGTCGGCCATGTGCGCCGACAGTACGACCTCGTGGTCGTGGGAGCTGGGCCTGCCGGTTCCACCGCCGCTTGGTTTGCTGCCGAACAGGGCTTGGATGTACTCCTGCTGGAGAAACGGCAGGAGATAGGCAGTCCGGTGCGGTGTGCAGAGGGGATCAATCGCGAGATGCTTCTCCGCTTCCTCAAACCGGAAGAACCCTGGATATGCGCCGAGATCAACAGGTCCCAGATTGTGAACGCGGAGACAGGCGAGGCGCAGTCATTCGCAGGGGACGAGGTGGGTTACGTGCTGGAGCGCCGGATCTTTGACAGGACGCTGGCCGAAAGGGCAGCGTCAGCAGGGGCACAGGTGATGGTCAAGTCAACTGTCGACGGGCTCCTGAAGGAGAACGGCGCGGTGAGGGGCGTCAGGGCGGCTCATGCGGATACCGAGTTTGAGATCTACGCCCCAATAGTCGTGGGTGCCGATGGCGTGGAGTCCAGAGTGGGACAGTGGTCAGGTCTCAGGTGTACGCTGCCGCAAGCGGACTGCCTGGTCTGCGCTCAGTTCCTGCTCGTGGGCATCGACGTCGATCCTACGTGCTGCTATTACTACCTGGGGCAGGAGTTGGCTCCGGGAGGCTACGCCTGGGTTTTTCCCAAGGGCGAGGGAAAGGCCAACGTGGGCCTGGGCGTGCAGGCAGACTTTGCTGAGGCGCCAGCCCTGGAGTATCTGAATCGCTTCATCGCCCAGCACCGATTTCTTGAACAGGGTAGCCCCGTCACCCTCATAACGGGGAATGTACCGGTCGGCGTCGCCCGAGGGGACATTGTGGGCGACGGGGTGATGCTCGTCGGCGATGCAGCCAGGCAGGCTGACCCCCTCACAGGAGGGGGCATCGCCAACGCCATGATTGCAGGCCGCCTAGCGGCAGAGGTCGCGGCCAAGGCAGCGGCTGCTGGCGACGTTTCCCGGGCCTGTCTTGCCCAGTACCAGGCCGGATGGGCAGAGGAGAGGGGTCGCAAGATGGCGCGCAACTACAGGCTGAAGAATCGCTTCTCACCTGCTCAGCGCACGTCTCGCAGCTTCTTGCGGGCTTTCGCCCTGGCAACACCAGGCAAATAGCTCCCCAACGTTAGACAGGCCACCAATTCCGATATATACTTATTCCGCACATCCGATTTCTTCGATGCCGCGGGGCAGGCCAGATGGCACAAGGAGGCTACGCCAAGCCCATCACTTCGATACTGCTGGCAGGGGGGCGAAGTGCCCGTCTGGGGAGGGACAAGGCTTTCCTGCAAGTGAACGGCCAATTGCTCATCGAAAGGATCCTCCGCAGGCTTGGCCAGGTCAGCGAGGAGACAATCATCGTCGCCAACGAAGTCGACAGGTATGAGCAGTTCGAGGGCATCGTGATCGCTGACGTCTATCCGGGCAAGGGAGCCTTGGGGGGGATATTCTCCGGACTGAAAAGGGCCGCCAATCATCACAGCCTGGTTGTGGCCTGCGACATGCCGTTCCTCAACGTCTCGCTTCTGCGCTACATGCAGGGGCTGGCGGCAGACTATGACGTGGTGATCCCTCGGGTCGGAGGGTTGACCGAGGCCTTGCATGCCATCTACTCCAAGAACTGCCTCCCTTTTATGGAACGGCAATTGCAGATGGGAGACCTGCGGATTATCCGTTTCTTCCCTCAGGTGCGCGTCCGATACGTCGAGCAGGAAGAGATAGAGGCCTTCGATCCTGAGCACCTTTCCTTCTTCAACATCAATAGCCAGGAAGACTTGGACAGGGCCAGGGCAATCTGGCCCCGGGAAGAGTCGACACCTGGTATTGACGAGACCAGGTGATCGGTCAACGTGATAGGTGATAGGGTAGAAAGGTTTCATATCATGTCCAGCCAAAAGCAGATCGAGTTCTGGGTCAACGGGGAGTTCCACGAGGTCACAGTCTCAGCCAAGACCATGTTGCTGGATCTTCTTCGTGATGAGCTGCGACTGACGGGTACCAAGAACGGCTGCGGACACAACGCATGTGGGGCGTGCACGGTCATCGTGGATGGCAAGGCTGTGCGATCGTGCGTGTACCCAGCGTCCAGGGCCGACCGAAAGAGGGTGCAGACCATAGAAGGCTTGGCGGAGGACGGAGAGCTGCATCCACTACAACAAGCCTTCATCGATGCGGGCGCGGTTCAGTGCGGGTTCTGCACTCCAGGCATGATAATGGCGGCCAAGGCTCTGCTGGATCGCAGTACAGAACCGAGCAGGGAGGAGATCGTTGAAGCCCTGAGCGGGAATCTGTGCCGCTGTACAGGCTACGCCAAGATCATCGAAGCGGTGGAGACGGCTGCGGGCCTAAGGGAGCCACGCCGGGAACGGAAGGAACTCCCGAGGAGAATCGTGGGTCGTGAGCTGCCTCGGCCAGATGCCCGCGCCAAGGTGACAGGCACCGCCACATTCGCGGCGGACCTCTATTTCGAAAACATGCTGTTTGCCAAGGTTCTGCGCAGCGAGTTTCCCCATGCGAAGCTCCTGTCGGTTGACACAGAGAAGGCAAAGGCGTTGGCAGGCGTCGCGGCGGTCATCACGGCAGACGACGTGCCAGGGGAGAAGAACCATGGGCTGGCGCGCCTCGATTGGCCGGTTTTGGCCTACGACCAGGTGCGCTACACGGGGGACGCGATAGCGGTGGTGGCGGCTGAGTCGGAGGCTATCGCAGAGGAGGCCTTGACGCTGATCCAGGTCCGATATGAGCCTCTACAGGTAGTCGCTTCCGCCGAGGAGGCACTGGAGGCGGGCGCCCCTCTGGTCCACGAGGGTGGCAACATCCTGGAGCACATCAAGCTGCGCCAAGGCGA
>CAYGAW010000047.1:0-19079 GCA_964347945.1 uncultured Anaerolineales bacterium | reverse complement strand
CAGATGAATGCGTCACCCGGCCTGGCCACGTAGTCTTGCGCGCGGATCTGTATGACCGCCACGCCCTCGAGGATGTAGAAGACCTCCGTCTGTTCCCTGTGCAGGTGAAGCCGCTGCTTCGTCATGGGTGGCACGGTGACCACCTGAAGAAGATGGCCCTCCTCTTCGAAGTCATCGGTGGAGAAGATTATCTCTTTCGAGTAGTCCTCCTCGTGGACAGTGTTGCCTGCACCGCTTGGCTTGTACCTCACGCTATCCCCTCGTCCAGAAGGACATGCAGTAGTGGCGCATCTAAAACCCGCCTCTACAGTCGGGCGCGGCACCGGGTCTGCGCACGCACCAGTCACCTTCGGTGTCGGGTTGGAAACCCGACCCTACGAGGACACCAAACATGCTAAAGCATGTTCCGCAACCGGCTTCAGCCGGTGTTTCGCTCCGCAGCGCGGGACTTGAGGCCGGCGCTCTCCCCAGGCCCTGCAACGAGATGGCCTCGGATGAGCAAAATGCCCGCTCAGTCCCAGTCGGTCCAACAGACATACCACTGCGGCTCTAGCCGCTCAACCACGATACCAAATGCCGAGCATGATGCACAATCTTCCGGATTGTCGGTTGAAATGAAGACTAGTTGCGGTAGGTAGAAGTTGCCACTAGTGAAATCAATGACGATTGGTCCGGATTCACTGCCGCGCACAACGGCATGATCATAGAACGAAGCCGATGGAAGCTCATCGAAGCAGCGCCACTCGCACTCTCTCACGGCCGATTCGGCCGATGCTATGAACTCGCCACGATGCAGCCAGAATGTCACCGCTGGCTTGGATGGGAAGCGATAACCAAACAGGAATCCCACAATCACTATCAGCAAGGGCAAGAAACCGCCGACGGACAGCTGCCGCTGGAACAGCCTCATCGCCACGTGGACCAGTGCTCCCAAGAAAACAGCGATCAAGAAGGGTATTGACGCAAGGCCGAGCAGGCACCAGCAGCAGCTATCGAGCGGCAGCCAGTTGCCGCCGAACATGTTAAACTGAAGCCAGGTTAGCGCCCAGGCCCCGGCGAGGGACGAGAGAATACGGCTTGCCTTGTTCAGCGAAAGACGTTTCATATAGCGTTGCGCCTCTCACCGTCGTATGACGCCGAGCTTCTCCGGATTGCCGCCCAAGTCACCGCCCACCGCCCGGGCCTGGTCTGTTCGCTGAAGAACCCCGGCCGCTTTGCCCTGAGTAGGGGCGAGTTTGAAACCCGCCCCTGGAAGAACACGCTCGGCAGCGCCGGATTTCGAACAAGCCCCGGTCGCTTGCTGTGATGCCAATCTCCTCCGGCGCCCGCCTCAGATCCGCGGCCCCGACTTGTGGCGAGTCTTCTTACTGCGGGGCTTTCGCAGCAGAGCTACACCGGATGCTATCTGGAGAGCCCCGACACCTCCCAAGAATGCAAGCGCAAGGACATTGTTCCATTCCAGGTCGAGAGTCCACGGCGGCTCGGATCGCGCCAGCCAAACACCGAACCACAACGCCAGCACCGTAAGGCAGAAGAGCCCTTGCGCCAAAAGGATATAGCCGACCTTGTTGGGCCGCTTGCCCAGCAGAAATGGTGGTATTCTTCCTCCAGTCCAATAGCCTGGGACGAAGATATGGTCTTGCCACTCCACCCAATCGTCTATTGAGGTCTTACGCTTCCGTCGTTTGCCCACTTCTTTCCTACCGATCGAAGGGGTCACTTGAGGATCGCTTGGCCTTCCGCTTGATGGACCTGAGATGCCCGGACCTGCGGAATCCGCGGAGCAGATCCTGCGTCGAACGGTCGCCATACCGTGGCTCTGGATTGGAGATCCTGGCCACGGCGCTGAAGTGACGAGCAGGAGCGATGCCGACCCGCTCAGCCGCGAGCCAGAGTTCTCCCAGGCAGATCAGCAAATCGCGGTAATCCACCCTTCTATCCGAGATGGATGCTGCCGCCAGTCCCAGACGAAGCCACTTCACATCTCCGGTGCTCTCCAAACGCGAGGCGGCTCTCCCTCCTGTGTAGCTGTGCAGATGCTTCAACACCCTCTGTTTATTCTCGAAGAGGGCTCGTATCCCAGCACGCTCTTGAGCATCGACCTCCAGGTAGATGGCGCACAACTCGTCCAACAGGGTCCCAAGCCGATCGAAGTCGACGGGCGAGTCTCCGCGCCTGATGATCTCCACATACCGCCTATGGACTTCCTCCAAGGCATCAAACCAGTCCATGCCCCCCGCTTCAAGGTCTTTCTGCACCTTTGCCATTTCCTGGTCCCATTGCTCCCAGGTCGTGTTCAGGGCGCCCAGGCCCTCGTCTATCTGCAAGAGGCGTTCATCTGACGAAGCTTGATTCATGATGCCGCCCATGCGGTTCGTACCTCCTCGCCTACAACCGTTTCCTAGCTCTCCGCCGCTTCTCTCTTCCTGAAGACGGCGATCCATGGGCTGCCGAAACGCTTCCGCTCTTCTTTGGTGGGCCTTCTGTAGTCGTTGGACCTATCCTCACTGTATGGCGTCAAAGGAAAGAGCAGGGAATCAGTCTGTTTCGAATAGAGATCGAGCCTATTCGAGAGATAGGTGGTTACAGTGTAGCGGCGCTTCTCGCCGTACAGTCCGTACCTTTCCACCAAGCGTTGCCAATCCAGGGGATACGACGACTGAAAGACGTCTATGAACTCGAGGACCGTGAATGATCTGTGAGGCACTCTCTTGATGGTCTCGATGAGCTTCTCCTGCTCCAAGAGGCTGCCGGCCACGAAACCTGCCTCCCTTCATTCGTCAAATTTTGCCCGACTCATAGAGGCCCCGCCCTTCCAACACGTTGCTTGACGCCAGGTTTCCCGTGCCTGGACGTCGTCGCCAGAAGAAGTCCCCGGTGGCCTATCCTCTCACAGGTTCTCTATGGGCACAGGCTCCACCGGCTCGGCGAGGTCGAAGCCGAAGATCCTGGAATAGAAGTAGAGCTCAGCGTCGAGGGTGCGTTTGATGGTCTCGGCCCGGCGAAAACCGTGCTGCTCACCTTCGAAAGCGATGTAGGCCACCGGCACTCCCTTGGCGCGAAGAGCGTTGACCATCAACTCGGCCTGGCTCGGCGGCACGACGTGATCTTCCAGCCCCTGGAAGAAGATCACAGGGCAGGAGAGCCTCTCAGCGAAGTGGATTGGCGATCGCTCCTCATACAGCTCGCGCTGCTCTGGATAGGGGCCGATCAAGCTGTCCAGGTAGCGCGATTCGAACTTGTGAGTCTCCTTCGCCAGAGCCTCCACATCGCTCACCCCATAGTAGCTGGCCCCCGCGCTGAAGACGTCACGGAACGTGAGGGCACACAAGGTGGTGTAGCCGCCAGCGCTGCTTCCCCGGATGGCCAGGCGGTCGCCGTCTACCTCGCCTCCCTTGACGAGATGGAGGGCACCATTGACGCAGTCGTCGACGTCCACGACCCCCCACCGGCCTTTGAGCCGCTCTCGGTAGGCCCGGCCATACCCGGTGCTGCCTCCATAATTCACATCCAGCACTCCCATGCCGCGACTGGTCCAGTACTGAACCTCCAGACGGCGCGTAGTCCAGGTGGAACTGGTGGGGCCGCCATGGCTCATCACGATCAGCGGCGGCCGTTCGCCCGCTGGGGCGACATACTGGCGGTTCTGCGGAGGGTAGTACAGAGCATGAGCCGTGAGCCCGTGCTCTGTGGGGAACTCTATGGCCCGGGGATAGGTCAGGTACCCCTCTTCGATCACCACGTCGCTAGAACAGTGCAGAACCTCCATCTGGCCCGTGGTGACATCCAGCTCGACGAGCGACGGCGGCTCGCTCGGTGAGCCGGCCGCGAACACCGCACGCCCGGGCAATGCTCGCACTCTCCAGATCTCGGTGTACGGAGTCTCGATGAGCTCCAGGAGTCCGCTCGTCGTGCCGAGGCTGGCCAGGCGCCAGACACCCTGGTCGGCGTAGGCGCAGATGATGCGATTGGGCGACTCGAAGCCATACAGAGACAATCCAAAGACCCATTGTGGATAGCCGAAGTCGGCCTCCATCTCGCACAGTGGCTCGATTCCCCCACCGAGTCGGCGATACAGATTCCACCACCCCGTCCGATCGGAGACAAAGTGCAAGACCCCGTCCGGGGACCATTCGGGCTGAAAGATGGATTCGTCCTGCCCTCCACAGACGAGCTCCGCCCGGCCAAGCGACCCGTCGGCTTCCAGTACACCAACCCACAGTTGGGTGCCGTCCCAGGGCATGTTCGGATGGTTCCACGTGAGCCACGCCAGTCGGGAACCGTCGGGGCTGAGGCGGGGTGATGAATAGAAGTCATTCCCAGAGACCATGACTCGGCCTGCGTCGGGCCTTTCGAGATCGATACTCACCAGGCTATTGATAGCGTCCTCGCCCGAGACCGTGTGATCCTCCCGCACACAGATCAAACGACGCCGAAGGCGGTCCATCACTCCGTCGGCGTAGCGGAAGTCGTCCTCGGGGGTGATTGGAGTTGGCTCTCCCCCTGGTTCTTGTCGGTACAGGCGTTGGTCCACGAAATTGGAGAAGTAGACTGTGCGGTCACTGACCAGGAAGTCGCCCCCGCCATACTCGTGAACCCGCGTGCGCACGTTGAAGGGGGCCAGCGTCACGTCACTGATTTTGCCATCAGGGGTCCTTCGCGTGATGACATATCGCCCGCCCTCGTGGGGACGTATCTGAAGCCAGTATACGTCATCGCCATCGAGGGTGACCATGCGCAGCCCGGAAGTCGGGTGCCCTGTCCCTAGTGTGCGGGTGGCGATGAGCTCTGAGCTGATAGGAGACTTCCAGGAACCGTACGGTGCTACCTTGGCGTCGGACACATCTCTTCTCCTTCGTCGCCGTGGTGGCAACTTGAGCTAGTCGCGCCAGAGTCTGGTGAGGCATATCCTTCAACGAGCGGCACGATCGGAGTCCGGATTGCAGGACCCTGTACCCCAACAGCCTAGCAGAAGGGCCCGCCCGATATGCAAGGCGAGCCTTGGCCGGTTACAGGTGGTGCCAGGGCACGCCCCCGCAGCCTGTAACATATTCTAGAGCCACTGAGGAAACCTGTCAATAGTGAGGGAGTAGGACTGTGGAAAGACCATGTGAGATTCGCCGCTGGGCGCATCCTGAGTAAGACCGCAGGCCATATCGAAGGAGCGATCCAGCGGCGGGCGGAGCCGGAATGACGTCGTATCTGTCTGACAGCTTCTTTTCGACGCCCTCAGCCAGTGGGGCTCAGCAATCCAATCGTTGGCGAGATACGGCGACGTCTAGAGGTGGCGAACGTGTGTGGGTGTCACCATGGGAGCTTCGCTACGGGGGCGGCGCAGGCCTAGGACTCTCCTCCGCCCCACGTTCGAGCGTCGCGGAGAAGCGTTGGTACGTGTCGCGCCCCTTATCCTTCGCGCCGGACATGGCAGTGTCGGCCCTCTTCATCAGGGTGTCGATGTCATCACCGTGCTCAGGATAGAGGGCCACCCCGATACTTGCGGTGATGCGGACTTCGCGACCGTCTATGGCGAACGGTTGCCGCAGCGCTCGCAGGATTCTTTGGCCAACCCTGTCCGCGTGTTCTGGCGCATCCATGCCCGACAACAGCAGGACGAACTCGTCGTCCCCCGAACGCGCCACACTATCTCCCGTCCTGACCTCCCCGGTCAGTCGATCACCAACGGCCTGGAGAAGCTGATCACCCGCCTGCAGCCCAAGTGCGTGGTTTATGGCCTTGAAGCGATCCAGGTCAATGGTCATCACGGCCAGGCCCTGGGGCTCCCGATTGGCCTTCGCCAGTGCCTGGGTGAGATGATCGCGGAAGAGAGCCCGGTTGGGGAGGCCGGTCAGATGATCATGATCAGCAAGTAACTGCAAATCGTGCTCGGCCAACTTGCGCTCGGTGATATCCCGGATGATGCTGGTGAGGAAAACGCCCTGTCCAGTTTTCCAGCCCGTGAAGGACAATTCCAGGGGGAATGTGCTGCCGTCCTTGCGCCGACCGATCATCTCCTTGGGTTCGGCGAGAGTGTTGGAGTCCCCTCCTCCCTCGACTGCCTGGACAGCATCCTTGTACGCGTCGCGCAGATCCACTGGGGCCACCAGCGTGAGTCGCTTGCCGATCATTTCGTTGCCAGAGTAGCCAAAAATCGCTTCAGCCCCTGGATTCCAGGAAACGATGTGCCCATCGCTGTCGAAAGTGACGATGGCGTCCGCCGTTGCTTCAGCCACTGAGCGGAACCGCTCCTCACTGGCCTCCAAGGCTTGCAAAGCCCGGGTGCTGGCCAGAGAAACGGCGGCGAGTTCCGCGAAGGCGGATGCCACCCGGGCGTCTTCTTCGGTGAACCCCCCCGGCTTGTTGGCGAAACTGAGCAATCCTACTGTGTTGTCATTGACCGCGAGAGGAGCAAACAGAATATTGGCAACAGCCGGTTGTGCGTCGCCCGTGGGCCGTACCCCGGCAGCAGGGAGCAGCCTGTTGAGATACATCGCTTTGCCCGTCAGGTACACTTCTGCGCGCAACTCCCGCAGGCGCCTGGAGTCGGATAGCGGAGCCGCCCAAGAGAACCCAGTTGGCTGCGAGAACCAAATATTGTCCTTGGTCGCATCTTCGTTCATCAGGCCAACGTACCCAGCTCCGGCGCCGATGAGGTTCTTGCAGGCATCGAAGATCGCGCGCGCCGCGCGGCCGAAATCCCGATAGGCCAGCACTGCCCGTGAGGCCTTCAGCAGAGCAGAAGATTCCTCGCCCTCACGGTGAGACACCTGAGCATCGAACGCTGGTGCCTCCGGCTCCGTAAGGTCCTGTGCGGTGGCCACAAAGCCCCGGGGCTTTCCCTCAGCATCTCTGATCAACGCCATGTCCAGGGAACCGTCAAACTGGCTGCCATCCTTTCTCAGCAAGACGAGTTCCAAGTTCCTTACTATGCCTTCCTTGAAGGTCTGCTGCAGGCTCCTTATCAGCTCCTCGTGGTCTTCGGCTACAACCAGCTGGAAAGTGCTTCCTCCCAACAACTCCGTTGCATCCTCATGTCCGAACAGATCCAGCGCGCCCTGTGAAACCTGAGTGATGCGTCCCCTCAGGTCGGTCGTCGTCACAGCATCGCTGGAGATCTTCAGGAGGGTCTCGAACGTTAGATACGGTGCTTCGACCTCCGGCTCCGCCCGCCTACTATCGGTGATCTCACGGGCAACCACCTGTATTGCAGGCTTGTCCTGGTACATGAATGGAAAGATCGAATGAGCGTCCACCCGCACAACAGATCCGTCGAGGCGCACGAGCTTGTCCTCTACCAGGGCGAGCTCTGTGCCGTGCTCGTGCACTTTATCCAGTCGTGCCTTGACGACTTCGTGACGGTCAGGGTGGATGAAATCCAGCACGGGCCTGCCAACGATCTCACCAGGGTCGGATGCACCCAACAGGTTGGCTCCAGCCCTGTTGGTGAAGATAATCGTCCCTCCATAGTGAACCAACATTGCGTAGGGCGAGGATTCCACGAGCCGGCGGTATTGAACACCACCAGCGCCCAGCAGCTCATCAGCATCCTCGCGGTCCGTGATGTCTATACCCACGCCTATGATGTGCTCCGTCGACCCCTCGCCATCGAAGAGGGGAGCAGCACACCAGTAGAAGAGCTTGGAAGCCCCATCCTGAGCAACGAGATGGCTCACATATGCCGGTGGGCCAACGCCGCGTCGTACGTTCTCCAGCGTGGACTTGACGGCATCCGCCTCTTCCGGGACAGCGAGCACATCCCAGAAGTGCCTGCCCCACACGTCCTCGAAGGACAAGCCGACTGTGTCGTGGCACATCTTGTTGAACCAGCGTACACGATTCTGCTGGTCAACGATGATCACCAGGGCGCCGACCCTATCTAGCAAAGTGGCCCGGGACATGACAGCGCTCTCTCTTACTGGCGCGTCCCACGCGCGCTCAGGCTCCGTATCTGACACGTCGCTCTGAGCAATCAGTTCAACCGCGGCGAGCAGTTCATCCCTAAATCGCTCCCCTGGCTGGCTTTGGACCTCCATGCTCCGTTGCTCTCAGGCTGCGCACTGACTGCGGTGATCAGGATGCATAGCAGCCACCTCGCGCCATTGCGCTGCGGTCACCACATACCCACCTATCGTGTTCGTTCCCCAGCTTGGCGTGAAAGTACCTCGCTCATACAACTTGCCCAGGCCGGTAGGACACAAATACTCGCCAAAACGTAAAGGGCGAGCTTTCGAGAGGACGTTATGTCGCCAGAGAAACTCCGGCGGCCTGTGATCATCGTGGAACAACCAATCAACAGACGCTTGTCGCGCTGATATTATACCAGATTGCTACCCAGCCGTCAAGGAGTACTTTCGTAACTATTGACTACGCCTGTTAACAGTCAGAGAACAAGGCCCTAAGACTCCTCTTCTTGGCATCGCCAGCGCCCCAGTCGCCTCTTGATCTCTTTCTCGTAACCCTGGTCAGAGGGCTCGTAGTAGCGTCGTCCCTGCAGTTCCTCGGGCAAGTACTGTTGCGGCACGAAGTGCTCTGGGTATTGATGCGGGTATTTGTAGTCCTCGCCGTGGCCCAGGGCTTCCCTATCCCGAGAGGAGTCTTTGAGGTGGTCTGGAACCTCGACGATTCCCTGCTCCTCCACATCGGCCAAGGCCTTGAAATAGGCCCCAGCAGAGTTGCTCTTGGGGGCAGTGGCCAGGTAGATGGCTGCCTGAGCCAAATTGTACTGCGCTTCAGGTAGTCCCACCCATTCGAGAGCCTGGGCCGCAGATGTGGCCACGGTCAATGCCTGGGGGTCGGCGTTGCCAATATCCTCCGAAGCGAGGACTATCATCCTGCGTGCGATGAACCTGGGATCTTCCCCTGCGTAGATCATCTTGGCCAGCCAGTATAGGGCCGCGTCGGGATCAGAGCCCCGCACGCTCTTGATGAAGGCGGAGATGGTGTCGTAATGGGCATCCCCGTCTTTGTCATATAGCAGCGCGCGCCGCTGGATAGAGTCCTCGGCTATCTCCAGGGTGACCCGAATCACGCCCTCCTCGTCAGCCTCAGTCGTCTCGGCGGCCAGTTCCAAGGCGTTGAGGGCAATCCGCGCATCCCCTCCAGCAACGCGAACCATGTGAGCCAAAGCGTCGTCATGGAGCTCGACATCTCTGCCTCCCAGACCCCTCTTGGCGTCGCCCAGCGCCCGTTTCACAATAACGCTTACTTCTTCCTCCGTCAAAGGCTCCAGGCGGAAGATCCTGGAGCGAGAGACCAAGGCCCCGATAACCTCGAAGTAGGGGTTCTCTGTGGTGATCCCTATCAGAGTGATGAGACCATCTTCCACGTGGGGCAGCAAAGCGTCTTGCTGGGTCTTGGTGAAGTGGTGGATCTCGTCGACGAGGAGGATGGTGCGCACGCCGCTCAGCACACGGCGGTTCTTCGCCGCCGCTATCAACTGGCGCAGCTCCTTCACCCCGGCGGTGACAGCGCTCATCGCCTCGAAAGCGCTCTCTGTGGTGTTGGCGATCACCGATGCCAGAGAAGTCTTGCCTGTGCCAGGAGGACCCCACAGAATGATGGAGCCCAGCCGGTCGGCCTCGATGGCGCGGCGCAGCAGCTTGCCTGGCCCGATGATGTGCTCCTGGCCCACCATCTCGTCCAGGGTGCGAGGCCGCATCCTGACCGCCAACGGCGCCTCTTTCCTCAGTTGGTCGCTTACAGAGTACTCGAAGAGGTCCATGTGGAATCGACGCCTCAATTGTACATACTGGATCGGCTATTAGCAAGGGCCAAGAGACGCGAGGAAGCGCTACGCATTCCACCACTAGTGCGGTGCGCAATCCTTCTGCCTTTGCCCGACATGTGCGAGTCTGATACAATGCCACATGCCATGGGCCGTGGGACGTAGCACTTGAGACTCGCAGCACGACCCCCCATCACTGAAAGGGCGATGACAATAGTATGGCTCCTCCTATAGGCTTGGCAGAGTTGCTCATCTTTGGCGCTTGCGGCGTATTGGTAGTCGTCGTCGCCATGGTGATTCTCGCCCTCGTCCTGGTGCTGTACCGTAGAGAGTAGGGCGGGACTTCTGTTTCCGCGGGATTCGTCACACCCCACCCAGGTGCACAGTCGCGCTGTACCCTCTCACAAGGGTCACCCCATGTGAAGTTCTCGTAGGGGCCCGTTTGAAATCCGTCCTTGCGCAGGTGAGACCGCCGCCCCGGTGCTAGTGAGGGCTTGAGCACCTTGGAGATGGTGGAGCGCATACCACGAATCGTGAGCGCTGAAGCGCTCACTACGAGCGACGCCGATTGAAAAGGAGAGAGCAGCCGCCGTTCCGGAACGTGCTTAAGCACGTTTGCTATTCTTGCAGCGTCGGGTTTCTAACCCGACGCGGGTACAGCGGAAGGAAAGATGAAAGAGGGACAGGCGCGCTGCACCGAAGTCCCGCGCTACGGGGGCTAAACCGGCTGAAAGCCGGTTCAGGAACATGCTTTTGCATGTTTGCGGGCCTCGTAGCGTCGGGTTTCCAACCCGACGCGGGTAGCCAGGAAACCAACTGTGGGGCGGTTCAAGAACGTACTTGAGCATGTCTGCTATTCTTGCAGCGTCGGGTTTCTGGCCCGACGCGAGTACAGCGGGAGGAATGACGAAAGAGGGCCAGGCGCGCTGGACTGAAGTCCCGCGCTACGGGGGCTAAACCGGCTGAAAGCCGGTTCAGGAACATGCTTTTGCATGTTTGGGGGCCTTGTAGCGTCGCGCTTCTAACCCGACGCGATACTCGCCCTTGCGCAGATGAAACAGGCGTGCAGTCGGTTGTCGAACGTGCTTTCCCCAGTCTCCTCAGCTAGCAGCGGGCTCGCGAGCTAGGGCATAGGCGGGCAGCGCTCAGGGTTGCACAACAGCCTTTACGACTTGCAGCCCTTCCACATCGGACAGAGCGTCGTTCATATCCTCCAAACGGTACACGCGCGTGATGAAACCCTCGTATGGGAACTTGTCACCGTGCTTCGCCAGGACCTTGATGCCCCGGTAGAAGTGACTGAAATCGCTGCCCCAGCAGCCTCGTATCTCCAGATGCTTGCGGTTGATGTCCCGGTGAGGGTTGATCTCCACCGAGCCAGCGTCGGTGTACTGGCCCACCACCACGTACCTTCCGTTGTCGCGGGTCATGCGCATCCCCTCGGGAATGGCAGCCGGATTGCCTGTGGCCTCTATGGTGACGTCGACACCGCGGCCGCCAGTCAACTCCTGGACCCGCGCTATCCGCTCCTCGGGCCCCTGCTCGTCAATGTCGATGGTGTGGTCAGCTCCGACGGCGCGGGCCAAGTCGAGTCTCCCCTGTGGCGCACCCAGGACGATCACCTGAGTGGCTCCTGAGAGCTGGGCCAGGATTGCTGTGTTCAATCCGACCGGTCCACACCCCTGTATGGCCACGGTGTCGCCCAGTCGCACCTCTGCCCGTTCCAGGGAGTGGATGGCAGTGGGAAGCCCGCAACCTGCGGCGATGTACCTTTCTGGTGTCACGCCCTGCGGTAGCTTGATCACCTTGACCCCTGGTTTGAGATAGATGGCCTCGCTCCAGCCACCCAACAAACCCTCCTCTGCCGAGTAGGTGATGCCGTAGACTCTACGGCTAGGGCACCTGGTCGTCGCCTTGGCCACGAGGCAGAACCAGCAGCGACCACAGGTCTCGTGGACATCCAGAAAGGTGACCACATCTCCCTCGTGCAGGACCTCGCCTTCCACATCCGTCACCTCCCCAGAGATGCGGACTATGTGCCCGACGCTAACGTGTCCGGGGATGATAGGATACGGAACCCCTGCCAGGCGTCCGTGGTGCAGGTGGACGTCCGTGCCGCACACTTCGCCATAGATAGTGCGCAACAAGATAGCCCCCGGCTCCGTCTCAGGCTCAGGGAACTCGCGCATCTCCAGTGGCTCTTCAGGTGCCACCATCACCGCTGCCTTGTACATGCCAGCCTCCTATTCCACGAGACGCTTGCCCATCAGATTCAGCTTGAACCTCCGGATCGTCTCCGGTGACAGCACTTCCCCGCTGGGACTGCGAAAACGCAGGGCGTCAAAGGGACACTGCACGATGCAGGCCCCGCACTGGACGCACCGCTCTTGCCGCGGCAACGATGCCTTGTGCCGTTCTCTATCCACCTCATAACAGTTTCTGGGGCAGACTTGCTCGCAGTAGCCCACGCCCCTGCAAGTTTGCTCGTCGAGCATGACCTTGAGCAGTCTATCTTCATGCAGGCCACTCTTGAACACAGGTGTACTACCCAAGAAATCGAGACCCAGACTGAAGATCATGATGCCCGACACCAGGCCCCATCGCAAGACGAATCCCCAACTCCAGTCTCCAAAGACAGCCGCATACACCAGGCCCGCAAGCACCAAGATCACCCACAGAATGGCGAACCCCACGAGGACAAGATTGCTCCCAGTGGAGGTCAGCCAACGCTCGTAGAGGGGAAAGGACAGGTAGACCAGCAGTGACAACGCCCAAAGTAGTAGGATGCTGGGCACTGTGGCTTCGCGCCAAAGAGGAATCAAGACCACGGCCAGTATAAGTGACAGAAGCAGGGCCCAGGCGACGGCCATCTGGATGCGCTGCGTCGAGGGGAACTTGGCCTCGCGCATGGCCGGATTCTTCTCAAGGCCGTTCTTCAGGAATCGCGGGGCATCCTCCACATAGACAGGTCCCCATATCATCTTCCATCCGGTCTTCTTCTCCACCTCCCTGGCCTCGACGCCTGTCGCCGCGAGTTGGGGTAATATGAGCTCCCGATGATCCACCCTCTCCTCAATCCCGCTCGTCTTCAGAGCAGAGACAACGTCATGATTGGTCAAGAGCCCTCCCGTAGCCGCACACCACACGTTGACCCCCCTGCTGTTGGCAACGAGCAGATAGGCGTCCAACGCCCTTAATGCCCTTTGCACCCTGGCGGCAGTCAGGCGATAGTTGCAGGTCAGGAATACGGGCGAGTTCCTGTCAGGGTGGCCTATCTCCATCAGACCCGCCTTGCACGGCCAAGGGAAGAACCTGAACATGGTTCCGACCACCATCACCAAGCCATACTTGAGCAGATTCATCCTTCTACCTCGGAGGTATTCACGGCCACCAATTCCACGAAGGTCTCCAACCTGTTCAGTCGGAGGGACTCCACGGCCAATCCCGCTTCCTCTACCTTCGCCGACAGGTCCGCGACGGCATGCGTCGTAGTCTGAGTGACCAGGTAGGCGACAGCAGCCAATGGAAACCGCACCAGGCCGCTCACAACCCTCTTCCAGAGGCTAGCAGGCCTCACTTCGTCGGCGATCAGCAAGAGGCCTCCGGGCTTCAGGATTCTCCTAGTCTCTCTGAGAGCGTACCTCTGTTCGTCTTCCGTCAATTCGGAGAAGCAAAGACCGCTCATCACCACATCGTAGCTTTCCACATCCTCGTCCCCCAGTTCGGCAACGCCCATCTCACACAACTCCACATTCTGTACGAGTTTCGCTTGCTCAATCCTCGCTTGGGCGATCTCCAGCATCTGCGGATTCACATCAATTCCCCTGACCTCAGCACCCCTTGCAGCAGCCCTAAGCGTCAGGGCCCCGGTACCGCAGCCGAGATCGAGGACGCGCTGCCCGCTTTCAATCTTGCTGATCAAGCGATCGTAGGCCTCATCCAGCTTTCCGACGCTGAGAATCCGAAGCCCTGTATCATACCTGCTCGGGGCAGATTCGAGGATTCTCATCAAGATGTATGTGCTCACTTAGACACCCTCTGGCCCGGCAAGCGGACCAGCCTGGCCCCGGGAGTATTTCCCTATCTGCACCCGGACGGTCCTAGCCAAACAACAAGGCGGGAAGGGCTATGTCCTTCCCGCCTTGCTCAGCATCCACTCCTGTGGCTCGGTCTCTTGGCACTCCACGCTTGAAACCGAGACTATTCGGAGACCATATCTCTCGTGGGCTACGCAAGCACCTCGAATCTTCGGGGTTCCAGCTGCTGACCCACCTCTCTGGCCAGTCCCACCATTATCGAGGGGGCATCCATGGCCTTTTCTTTGGTGAAGCGGAAGGAAGGGCCCACCACACCGATGGCTGCGACAATCGTGCCGTCACGTTGCCTGACGGGCACGGCCACCGCATTGATGCCTTCCTCATCCTCTTCAAAGCTGGTGGCGAAACCCTCCTCTCGCACTTGGTCCAACTGCGCCCGCAACTCATTGGCGTCGGTGATCGTCTTGCCGGTCCTAGCACGCAACTCTCCTCCCAAGAACGAATCCAGTTCGTCTTCTGGCATGTGCGCCAGGAAGACCTTACCCGTCGATGTCGAGTGAAGATATGCTCTACCGAGCCACCTCACCGATTGGACGAGGTGAGGGGCAGGCACTTGGAGGACGTTGAGTGCTACATCTCCTTGCAGAATCGCGAGATAGGTGATCTCCCCCAGCTCATCCGCTAGGTAGTGCAGGTACGGCAAAGCAACCTGCGGCAACCCGCGACTGCCGAGCCAAGCATGTCCTAACTCCACCAAACGTACTCCCAAGCGGTACTTACGGGTTGGAGCATCTCGTTCCACTAGTCCTCCCTTTTTCAGAGACACGAGGAGACGATGGACGGTGCTCTTGTGAAGATCCAGTTGATTGCTCAACTCGGTCACGCCTAGGTGACCCTCGCTACCGCTGAGGGCATTGAGGATAGCCACCGCTCTGTCTACCGATTGTACAGGCATCTCGAACAACAACCTCCCTCACAATGGCATATTTCTTGAAGTATACCACAAAGACTACTTTTGTCAAGTTCACTTCGTCGCGGGGCGTGGAAGAACCGCGTCAGGTCCGCCGCTAGACGCACCCTGAGTAGCCGTGCGCCCTTCGACAAGCTGACCACGGCGCTCGGGATGCGCGGCGTACGGAGGCACGTACCTGTCCTGAGCCCTGACGAAGGATGGAACCCGCGATCGAGCGGCCGGGTGGGGTGGATGTACATCCTGTGTCCGCCCGGCAGCCGTTCTGGATACCCTGTTTTCCAAGAATCGTCCATGCATTGACATCCTTGCTCAGGTGCGCTATACTTCGCCTGCCCGGCTCTGGAGTGTACTCACTTCAATGGGTGGAGGGCCAATTCCTTCGGTTCCAGCTGGTGCTGGGCAGAGAGGGGTATCCGTATGCCTCGGAAATCGTATGATCGGGAGCTACAGGGTCTGCAGAACCAGGTGTTCGTATTGAGCAGCATGGTGGAGAAGGTGATCGTCGACTCGGTGCAGACGCTCCAACAGCGAGATCAGGAGGCAGCGCGCGATCTGATAGCCGGGGATCTCGTGATCAACGAGAGACGATACGCCATCGAAGCAGACGCCTTGACCCTCATAGCCACTCAGCAGCCGATGGCGGGCGACCTGCGGACGATTTTCACCGTGCTAGAGATCGCCACAGAACTGGAACGTATGGCAGACTACGCCAAGGGCATCGCGAAGATCAACGTTCTGATAGGTGACAAGCCCCTACTTGAGCCCTTTGGACAGATCCCACGCATGGCGGAGAAGGCTCGGGATATGTTGCGTGGGGCACTGGAGGCTTTCGAGCGGAGAGATGCTGCTCTGGCTCGTGCGGTCGCCGCCAAGGACGACGAAATGGACGCCCTGCACAACCACATCTACCACGAGTTGCTCACCTTCACAAGAGCCGACAAGGACACCGTCGACCAGGCCACGCAACTGCTGTGGGTTGTCCACAACCTGGAACGAGTGGCCGACAGAGCGATCAACATCTGCGAACGGGTGGTCTTCACCGTCACTGGGGAACTGGTGGAGTTGGAGGTTGACGACGGCGTCGAAGCGGGTATGGCAGGTGTCCTCTAGCCTTGTGTCTGAAGCATCGGACTGCTTGTTGCTCTGCTTGACATTCCGCACCAGCGAGCAATGCCCCTAGTGTGAACTGGCCGACAGCGCCTCTCGCATGCTGCAACCTTTGAAGATCGAGCGTCTCGGGCCTTGTCCCGGCGCCGATGCACTCCCCCAAACACAGACCAGCGGAAGGTCCCAGCAGGTCTCTCTGTTCTCCTTCGCAGCTGTTAGTCGCCAGTCCACCGTAAGGGTCACGGCAATGATCATGCGATTGACATACTCCTCAGTAGAGGCTATACTTCGCCCGTGCTAATCGAAATCGCCCCCCACATCTTCTTGGTGGAGGGGGAACAACGCGGCCAGTTTCCCTTCTCGCATTCCATCCTCATCCGTGACGAAGTGACCGCCCTCATCGATACCGGTTGCGGACTCGAGCGTCTTCGGCGCCTCAAGCAGCAGTATCCGCCGGATCTGGTGGTCAACTCCCATGCTCACCCGGACCACATCCCCGGCAACTGGCTATTCAAGGGACTCCCTCTACTGGTTCCTCGCCAGAGCTTTGACTACACCGGTCGGATAGACCTGGTGTCGGAACGGTTCACCGAATCCAGAGACCTGGCAAGAATATGGCGAGAGTATGTGAAGGCGGCCACCGGTTTCCGTGACGCCCTCCCCACCGGACACTACGACGATGGCCAGCGCTTCCAGTTCGGCTCTGTCGAACTGGTGGCTGTCCATTCTCCCGGTCACACTTACGACTCCTATTGCCTGGTGGAGCCGCGGCAGGAGATCCTCTTCTCCTTCGACATGGACCTCTCCCCCTTCGGGCCCTGGTACGGCCATCCTGATTCCGCCATCGACGACTTTGAATCGTCCATCCAGCGCGTGCGCAATCTCAGGCCTCGCGTACTCGTGACTTCTCATATGGGGATCATCACCAAGGACATAGACGAGCGCTTCGACGCCTATCAGGCCGTCATCGCCCAGCGGGATGCGCGGATACTGGAGTTCCTCTCCCAGGAGCGATCTCTAGACGAGATGGTGGACGCCCCCTTGGTCTACCAGGACTACCCTTTCGCCCCGGAGCTACTTCGGCAGTGGGACAGGAACATGCTGAAGAAGCACCTCCGCCGCCTTGAGCAACGAGGGCTGGTCCACAAGACGGAGACGGGGTACATTCGGACTCCCCTCGGCTGACAAGATCGAGGACGAGGTCTTCCTGGAGCCTGCCTGGGTCTGTCAGTTGCCAGGATCCCCGATCGCTGCCCACTAACCGTCGGCCTTTGACTCCCGTTGCCCAATCGTCGAATTCTCGCGGCCTTCCACCCAGAAACCTCACTCCTACTTTTGTTAGGTAGGACGGCCTCCACGGCCTGAACGCCGTGGCTCCCGTGACCAGAACTCGGAGATCGGAGCCTTCGGGCGCTGGTGCTGCAATGGCCCGGCTCCAGTCCACTGCAGCGGCCACCGGAGCATCCTCAGCGGCGTCCAGAGAGCTTGTTCAAGGATAGGTCACGAGAGGGAGCAGCCCGCATGGTGGTGCTCCTCTTGGCCGCGGTTGTGCTTTTTCGACACTTTGCCATCAACATCACGGTCGTCGCGGGCGCTTTGGGCATCAGCGGGCTGGCCCTCTCGCTCGCGGTTCAAGACACCCCGGCCGACGTTATCGCCGGCTTCACTATCCTGCTTGATCGCCCCTTCCGCGTGGGTGACCGCACTGAGATCCCTTGCGAGGGTACCTGGGGGGATCTGGTGGAGATCGGTACCGGGACGACGCGTATTCGCACCCGGGCCAACTGTCTCGTGATCGTCCCCAACTCCACTATCGCGAGAAGCCAGGTGGTCAGCTACACCTTTCCCGACCCTCCTACCGAATGGAGATGAACATCGGCGTCGGCTATGACGTTTCGCGTCCGGTGGTGGATTCAATGTTACGAGGACACCAGACGCTTCTACGACCGGGTGAACACCGCCTTGCAGAATGTCCTGAATGAGGCAGGAGTCGACGTGCCCTTCACGACGTATGATATCAACGTCAAGGAGGACGAGGAGAACTTGGGCCGTGTCTCACAGGCGTTCAGAGAGGAATTCTCGATCTCGACTCAAGGTGATCAGTAGTGGTTGGACCTGTGTTGTGAGACCACAGTGAATCTGTGAAGATTCCCAAAGGAAGGCCAAGGATATGCGGACCCCATACAGGCGTCCGGTGCCGCTAGACCAAGGCGAGGGGACTGGCAAGTACCTGGGCATGAAGGCTCCCGGTGTCTGGCCTCTTCTCCTACTCTAGAGTTACCTCCTCAGCCACGCCAATGCCACGTCGACGAAGTTCATCCACGAAAAGTCCCGCCGGGACCTTCGTCTCCACTCCTCCGGCTCCACGAGGGGTGTCGCCGCGAGCCATCATCTCGGCTACGATAGCCGCGCTCCAACCGGTGCAACGCTCCATGGCTGTGAATCCCGTCTGCTCGTCGAAGTAGTCGATGACCTCGACCACTCCCTCGGCCTCTCGGCCATCCTTCTTGCCCGTGGCCTTGACCCGTACGATGACCATATCTTTGTCGTCGTTAAACGTAACCTTGGGCTCGAAGAGCGCGTGAAAGACGTGCCGAGGCACCACGTTCACATCCCCTACCCTCAGCGGCTCTAGATCCCACAGCCCCAAATCATCGAAAGCGCGGAGTTGAGCAAAGTTGCCAGGCCAACGGAGGGTCTTGTTCTGCAAAGTCCGCAGTTGACCTTCGAAGGTCCAAGGCATCGTATCGGTGCCTCCACCCGCTACGAAGGCCTCCAAGGTGCCGATAGGTTCCGGGAACTCCACCGTCTCCAGCTCCGTCATCGGTTCTACTTCCGTCACCTTCCAGTCCCGCAAGAAGATCGCCGGCTCGGCATATTCGTTGGTCAGCCCCGCGATGTGAAAGGTGAGCAGGTAGTTGAAGGGTGGCCGTGGCTGTTGCGGAATCCCTCCGTCCCACATGTAGACGTCCACGCCCTCATCCAGTAGCTCCATGGCATAGACCATCAGCGTAGTGCCCATTCCCGGGACCTGCCCGCAGTTGGGGATGATACTGATGCCCGCGGCACGCGCCTCGTCGTCGAGCTCATGTTGTTGGCGGGCGATGCCAGTGTGCCCGCCCAGGTCGCACATGTGAGCCTCGGCCTCAATGGCAACCTGCGTTATGTCCAGGTTGTAGGGGTAGGGAACGGCACTGAGGAAGGCGTCTACTTGGCCCAGCAATTCCCTCACCGCGTCCAG
>CAYGAW010000046.1:0-8580 GCA_964347945.1 uncultured Anaerolineales bacterium | reverse complement strand
GCCAACGATTGTGACGCAAGAAATTGGCATTCGCGTTTCTTCTTGAGGACTTCACCCGCGAACGGAAGGGTGATCCCTCCAAAGTTGGAGCCTCCTCCGAGACAGGCAACGATGAGGTCGGGTTTGTCGTCAATTAGTTCAAACTGCTTGATGGTCTCAAGCCCAATCACTGATTGGTGCATTAGAACGTGGTTCAAGACTGAACCGAGGCAGTAGGCTCTTCCCTCCTGCTCTTCGGTGTACTCAAGCCCTTCGGAGACTGCGATGCCTAGGGAGCCAGGATGTTCAGTTGTCTTTTCGAGGACTCCACGGCCCGTTTTGGTATGTTTACTGGGGGATGCGTGGACGGTGGCGCCGAAAAGGTTCATGAGGGTTCGGCGGTCGGCCTTCCAGTCATAAACTGACTTGACCCAGAAGACGACGCATTCCAGGTCCATTAGTCGAGCTGCATAGGATAGTGCAGTTCCCCACTGGCCGGCACCGGTTTCAGTGACTAGTGTATCTTTTCCTTCCTTAGCCGCGAGATAGGCTTGAGGAAGTGCGGTGTTCGTTTTGTGTGAGCCTGTTGGCGAGAGGTCTTCCCTTTTGTAGTATATTCTCGTCGTCTTTAATCCAAGTCTCTTTTCAAGTCTCTTGGCACGATAGAGCGGTCTCGGTCGGCCTGCTTGAATGTATAATTCTCTGATCTTGTCTGGGATGGGGACCCATCGTTGGCTTGAAGTCTCCTGTTTCAAGCATTCTTTGGTCATCGTTCGTGATAGAAATTCCATCCTAGATGGGCCTTCTTCGGGCTCCTTAGGTGGAGGGAGTGGTTCAGGGAGATCTGGTAGTATGTTGTACCATTTAGTGGGCAGTTCATCGACTGGGAGGAGTATCTGGTTTTGGTACGTTTCGGTCACCAACATGAGAAAGCATATAAGAAGGCGGTCTTAAGATAAGATTTCCCCTGCTTTAGTTATTCTCTTAATAGAAGTAAACATGCGTGAAGTCAATTCTAACCGGTCCTCGAAGCCTCTTCTTGCATAAGTGTTTTTTATCTGGATCTTGGTGCCAGCAGTCAAGTCTTTAGCGATCTCCGCTAGTCTTCGCCAAGCAGAGACCCTGATCGTGCCTGTGGAGTCTTTCAAATTGAAAGTCACAACTGGAACTCTCTCTCTTTTGGATGTCGCAACCTCGCTCACGGTTGGAGTGCCTACGACGATTCCTTCCACTGTGATTGGGCCGCCCTCCTTCTTTATCTCTACGATCCTCGTCACTTCTTCTTCGAGAAGCGGAAGCTTGTCGACACCGGGTACCTTCGGATTCAGGATTAAGGTTCCATGTTTCCCGATGTTCAGAGTGAGTCTTCCATATCGTTTCCGGGTGTAAGCTCCTTGAACCAAGAGGGCATCTCCGGGCTTGATCTCTTTTGAGGTGAGTGCCGCATCTTCCCAGAGATTGAGTTGGGCGTATCCTGTTTCGTCTTTGATCAATAGGGTTGATACGTGTCCAATTTTGGTTGTTGATCGTTTGAACTGTCTTATGTTGCTGGTCTGTACGACTCGGGCCAAGGTGTTTACATGCTGTAAGTCCGGCTTTAAGTCGTCTATCTTTGTGAACACTGTGGCGGTGACTCCCTCTACGGCATCTGGAGGCAGAATCTGCAGTCTCCCGCGAGACCCTACGTGCAACTCCAATCTTCCATCTAGCCCCTTGCGCATGTATCCATGCAAAACCCTGACGATGTGACCGGTCTTGACTCGCTCATCTCCAACGAGGTTTGTCTTGTCGTTCCACAGGACCACTCGTAAGGTCCCTGTTGTGTCCTTCAGGATCAAACTAGCGAATTGTCCTTCAGTCCGGTCTTGACGAGTGAAGGATTTAGGAGGATAGATCTCAACGACTTGTCCGGTGATGGTTACATCACTGAGGCCAGAGACAAGGTCGCTGATCGGAACATTGAGTTGAAGGGGCTTATCTGCGATCTTTACTCCTAATTCCATAGCCACGATCCGTGCCGCCGCTTCGTTTGTGAAGAATTTCTGGGCGCCATCTCTCTTCTCACTGATCATTTGAAGGAGTTCTTTGCGAGTAAGATCCTTTCGAGAGGATAGAATTCTGTGAAGGAGCTCTTCGAAACTCGTTTCATCCATTTTGCGTGTCACTTAAGACCAACAAATATGATATTCGTTCTTTCTTAATGTTTATTTGACTCCCATTTTCTCTTTTACCTACCAAGCATTGTTGAAGAAGTAGAGGTCCGATGACCAGTCAATCACTGTTCAACGCTGGAATTGCATTGATTTTTGTGGGGTTTGCCATAGTCGTCATTGCTGTAATCCTTCTTTTTCTTACTTCAGTGGACAGCAAAGTGAAAGTCCGAGGTGGAGGGGCAGTAATCATAGGGCCCTTGCCCATCGTTTTTGGCACAGACAAGGAGGCCGTCAAGACACTGCTTATCCTGGCCATAGCCCTAATCGCCCTTCTAGTACTCTTCGCAATCCTTTCCCAAAATCTCTTCAGGTGGGGCTGAAGTCCCTATGCCCATTGAGAAATGTGCTATATGCGGTAGGCGGGCACCCAGATATGTGTGTCAGGAATGCAGCCGTCACGTTTGCGGAGTCTGCTTCGAACCGCAAGCATGGCTTTGTGCAGGCTGTTCTGGAAGTCCCAAACCGAAGGCGGCTGCATGGAAAAGCTGCACTTGGCCAATTCCCTTTGGTCTGTTCATAGTGGGGCTTGTTTTGATATTGGTGGGAATTACATTAGTGGTAACCGCGACGATGCTCTCGGGGGAAACTGTTGCGGCAGGCGCTGTGATTTTTATCGGTCCAATACCGATAGTAGTAGGGACCGGCTCTTGCTCCATTTGGGCGATGATACTGGCGGTCGTCCTCGCAATCCTTGGCATACTTATGTTTGTGATCTATCGAAAAAGAGCGGTGTGAACCGGTCTTTGAGCGCTAGGAGGCTCTTTCTTCTCTACTGTAGATTAGATACAGGAAAGCCAGGATGAGGGTGATGAAAGTGACCACTGATAATAGGTGAATTAGGAATGTGAAGTAGGCGCCTGCGTCCACAGTGTTTCCTCCGCTTTCTATTTTGCGATTGTGGGATATTTAAGGTGTAACCTTTCTCCACTCCTCCGTCAACGAGTTGTAGAGATCGTCATTTTCCTCCAATTCGTCGAACCGCTTCAATGTAGAAGCGATCTTTTGTGCGATGAGATGATAGCAGAGATGGACTTCTCCATCCATGACGCGGAAGTAAAAATCATTGCAAGTGCAAAATTCAGCGGCGGGCATGATCAAATAGTCGCGTTCTCTGCCGACTACGATCCAGACTATTCTGCCGCTTGGTTTGAAAACGTATTTCTTCACCCTTTTCTCCTGTAGTGCTTCCCACGCTTTTGTGAATCGCGAACCGAAAGCTATCGAAAGCCGATTGAGATCTTTGCCAGTAATGCGTCCATCAGTTTCAGCTTTTCTGCAGATGTTCTTGAGCGTGACAATTTCAGAAGTTTCTGGCATGGTGTTTCTCCGATTGGGTCGTTGGTGAAGAGGAATGTGATAAAGGGTGTATTAAAGTGTGGTTCCTGGAGAGGCGCTTTTCTTGATTGACGAACCTATCACAAGACGAAAGTCGGATTCTACGTGAGCTCGTTGGATTTCCCGTTCTTTACGGAAGTACACGTCTTCTGGCTGGATTGCGAGATACTGGGAAGGTGGTGATTTTCTGAGGGGTTTCTGGTTCTAACTCAGGCTTCTTAGCTGATTGATCGTTCCAAGAAAGGTTCCATCCAGTAGATAGATTTCGGCATCTTCCATTCTGACGCTTCCAGAGCGTAAGACAGGTCCAATGAAGGGGATTGTTTTGCCACTTTTGCCGTGGCGTTTCTTGTTGATCGCTCGGCCTCCCAGAAAATCGTTGAAAGATGGAATTATGAAAAGCTGTGAAGACCTCGGCTTGACGTTGAAGTGTTCTTTGAAGAGCCTCTCTGGGTGGCGGTTGTTCTTAATGCCGAGATGTTTCAGCAAAGATTTCGCTAGTTCACGTGTATCGACTTCTGCTTTGACCCAGACTTGGCTCGTGATTCTGAAGCCTATGGGATCGCGGAACGTGACCATTGGGTGAACGTGGGCTGTAATGAGGCTGCGACATTTCAGTAGTTCGGGTGCGGGCCATGCATGTCCATGAAAGAGGCCAACGTCTCCGAGAGTGGTTCCGGTGTACGGTACGATTTCGACGGGTTGAGGTAGGAGCGCCTCCAGTTTTCCGTCATGGTTTCCGGGGATGACCTGAATGGTAGGGACTTTCTTCTGTATGGCTTCGAAGAAGTGTGGTATGTCGCGCCATTCTTCAACCTCGATGCCGGAGACTGTGTATTTCACATCACCTAGGAAGAGGACTTCAGTTGGACTGGTCTTTTCGACGAGTCGAAGCATCTTGTCGAGCATTTTGGGGGTTTGGGAAGGGACGTGGACTCCACGCTTTGTGAGGGTTACTTCCCAGCCTATGTGCAGATCAGCAACTACTAAGACCCGTTTGGAATCTACTTTTAGGAGGAGGGCGGGAAAGGGTCTGATTGGATTAATCGCCTGCATGGGTTGAAGGTGCTCCTAAGGGAGAATATTGCGGGTCTTGGTTAAAATCCGTGCGCTGATTTTCGATGCTTGATGCTGTGCGGCTAGGCGGGCGACAGGGATTTCCTAATCACCTTGTAGATTGCATTGTTTGCGGCTGCAATGAAGGAGACGCGCTGTGTGGGTGCTAATTTAACGTTTACCTCCTTTCCTTCGGGGGTGACCATGATGCCCCCTGCCTCCTTCAATATTAGGTAGGCGGCCGCAACATCTGTTACGCGTAGTTTGCCTCGCATGTCGATGAAGGCTTCTGATGTACCGTCTGCGACATAACAGACTTCGAGGGCGTTGGCTCCCAAGTGCCTTAAATGTCTGGTTTTCTGCATTACTTCGGCTAGGCGTTTGACGAGTTTATGTGTTTCTAGGGCCTTGAGATCGACACCTATGACGGCCTTCTCCAATGATGATGTGGAGGATGGTCTTATTTCGGCATCTTCTTTGAAAGCTCCCTTTCCTCGAGTAGCAGTGTAAGCCGTGTCGTGGATGAGATCGGATACGAGGGCGGTCTCTACATCTTGGAGGAAGGGCGCGCTTGAAATCGCAATGGACGTGGCGATGAATGGTATTCCTCGTAAGGCGTTTGTTGTGCCATCTATAGGGTCTGTTGTCAGGTAATATTCATGTGGTGGATTGCCGATCTTTTTGGTCCCTGTCTCCTCGCTGACGAGAACACAGGAAGCGTCGTGTTCTTCTAGCGTATCGATTATGGCTTTTTCCGCTACCAGATCGATTTTCTTCATCGTATCTCCGCCTGCGCCTCGGCCAAAGCTTATGTTCGCTTTTGGGGTGCTGTACAGTGGTAGTGCGTCGCGCCTTATTCTCCGGGCGCACTCCTTCACAATAGGGAGCCAATCCATCGTTTGTGCCTCATTACTGAAGTTGGTGTTATGCACTTTTAAACGCAGGTGGTGTGTGGATGACATTCGGGACAAGGCTGACCAGAGACGAACAACCGTGCGTCGAAGCGGTCGGCGTTTTGTGACCTTGGAGAGTCCCAAATGGTTCGTGTAACGCTTGTTTAAAAGAAACCTTAGTATACACCCTTAAAGAAATCTTAGAAGATGAGCGGGGGTCGCCAAGCCAGGTCAAAAGGGATGGCCAGAGGCGCGAGGTTCAGGTCCTCGTCCCGTAGGGGTTCGTGGGTTCGAATCCCACCCCCCGCACTTTTTGGTGTACACCTTCTCGGCAAGGGCTTTGCTTGCAGCTCTCACAGCGTAGAAGACTCGGGAAAAGATACTGGCAAATCGAACAGATGTTGAATCCGCACTTCATTCCTATGTATCTTGTGTAAGACAAAATTCGAGAAAAAGAGGGGGGAATTTGAGGGTCCTACAGTTCTGTCGTTCAGCAAATCAAGCGGTGTTTTTCCCATTCCATTAATGCTTGAGCCTTTAGACGTTCCGCTTCTAGCAAAGCCGAGTGCGCGTCGTAATGACTGTAAGAATCCCTTAGGGTAGTAACCACTTGCGCGGTTTCTTCTCCAATTCCCAAAGGATATTCACGATCTCTGTTGGCCCCTAGTAATCGAAGCAACCCAGTGCGCAACACGTTCATAAGGGTGTTTGGCATCGGTTCTTTCTTCCGTTCTACGCATCCGCGTTCAATGTTCTCTTGTTGTTTGCAAGCCATTCTAATCACATCTTTACTATTAAAACAGCTGTTTTAATAATCAGCATTTCGGGTCTTATAAAGGTTATGCTTTAATAGAGAAAGGCTTTTATACTCACTTAAACTACTATTTGTTTCGTGAAGACCTATGAAACCGGTTAAGGCGATAAAGGATCCGGACGCGTTTAAGCTGTTAGCTGATGAAACTAGGAGACGAATGGTGTTTCTGCTCAGAGTCAAAGAGATGACTGTAAGTCAAATAGCTGCAGAACTCAACGTCACTCCCCAAGCAGTTTACCACCACATAAAAAAACTCCTAAAAGGAGGAATGGTGGAAGTTGCGCGGGAAGAACGCATTGACCATCTCATCGAAAGCTACTACAGAGCAACCGCAGAGACTTTCTTCTGCAGTGTTGGGAAGACTCCCCTAAGTTCAAAAGTCGCCAAGGAACAACTGAAGACAGCTCTTGGTGCTTTGAAGAAACTTGGTTTCCAAATAGAATTTGACGAAGGAAAAGTCTCTCAACTAGTTGATGTGCAGGCTCAACTTGAAGAGTGTTATGGGTCAGGTAAGTTTGAAGATATGATTTCCGAATTGGACGATGTGGATTTCCTCACTAAACAAGCGGTTCAGAAATACGCTGAAATACTCTCAATGTCAGACAAGGACTTCGCTAGGCATCAGGAACTTGATCAGAAGTTTATGAATTTACTGAGATCGTTCATTAAGAAATGAGAAGTATGCAGGCTGCATCTGCTGTATAGAAATGGAAGTTGGAGTCATCAACAACCGAGAAGAAGACAAGCCTCCCGGAAAGAGGGTCGAACACCTCCAGGTCACTATTTCTTAGATCTTCACCATCTTGTGTGTACCTACACGCATTACGCAGGTCGTTCCTTGAAAGCTAGGTTTCAGAAAAGGGCATAGACTATCAAGGCGGTTGCGAATGATATCACCAGGGATGGGATCAAGTACTTGTAGAGTTTGCTTAGATGACATTTGAAGTAGTCAGCTGTCAATACCAAGCACAGGTGCGTTGGGGCGCCCAAGTATCCGAAGAAGGCTGATATGTAGAGTAAGCTTGCCGCCTGAGCCGTGAAGCTCAAACTGCCTGCCAACATTGGAACGCTTATCGCTATTCCGCCTGAAGGCGAACCGACTAGGAATCCCAGAATCGCGGGAATCGTTGCCAACAAGAGGGCACTATCTACGGTGCCTCCGGCAAGGATCTCTCCAACAGCCTCTGAAACCCCAGAAGCCATCGTGACACCGCGCAGAAGCATAGCCCCAAAGGCAGCCAAACTGATCATATAAATCGCCTTGTTGCTAAACACCCTTCTCAGGATAGTCAAACCAGGTCTCGTGATGCACACTAGCAATACCACACCAATGAGGGCGGCTATCCAAACATCAACCTTGAAAAGCAAGACTGACAAGATCATTGCTAAAATAGGTGAAAACGTTAAGAGGAAGGTTTTCAGGTTCGTGCGCATATCTCCTGTATTTTGCGAACCGTTGAATGCTGAGCTTTTCCGGAAACCAATGAGGTATCCTATGCTGATCATAGCTATCACCACAGGGATCTGTCTCAAAACTAGTACGTTCACGGAGGTCCCTGTAAGTGCAGCTGTGAGTATGAGCACTTGGCTCATGGGATATACCGGAAATATTACGTGCCGAAACCAGATGTTAACGTAGGTTTTCTTTTCCTTCCTCAAGTCAAGCTTGTCCGTTTCTGTTTCCACCATTGGCGCCGACATGAGGGCACCACCTGCGACTGGGAGTAGTCCTATCACTGCTGGAAGTATGCTTGCCACAAGCTTAGGCCTTCCAACGGTCTCGCTCAAGCTGTGGCTAAGCACCTCTATTGCTTTCGTCTCCCTGTAAAGCTGGCTTAACAACATTATGCCAAACGTCGCGCCAATAAGTGAGAGCGTGATAGGCGCTTCTGTTGTTTGCCAGACAACGCGGGGAATCTGCTCCAAATCAAGCGAAAGTAGGCCTAGAATCAATGCCGTGGAGACTAGTGCTGTTCCAAGGTTTACACGCCTATACAGTAATATTCCGAGGACAAGGAAAGCAACTGCAAGCGCCGGTAAAGGGCCTACGAATCCCAACCTATCAACGCCTTCAAGTGTATCTCGAATATTGATTGTCTCTTCATAACTATTTTGTGCGAAAAGGTGTCCCACTCCTCCCTACTCGGAAGGAGAACAATTTGAGCAAAAAGGTCTACATACGGCAGATGCACCTGTTGAAGCAACTCATCAAAAACATGGACCGTAATATCAAAACAAACCACTGTGACTAACCAAGGTTTCGAGAGTACGAATCCTTGAGATATTGTGG
>CAYGAW010000045.1:0-8124 GCA_964347945.1 uncultured Anaerolineales bacterium | reverse complement strand
ATTCCCATGACATCCACTGGCTAGGACTCTGATTTTCGATGCACTTAATGATTATGAACCGCAAATCTGGATTCTGATTCGCTGAAAGAAGGCGTTGAGATGTATCGTCGATGTCTCTTTGTGAGACTAGCTTTTTATACCCTCAATGATGCAGAATACTCCGGAGGCATACGGTCTTGCCCTACTGCAGAAAGTGTGGAGCCGAATTGAAAGAAGAGATGCAGTTCTGTCCCAAATGTGGCACGCCAGTCAGCGCCCAAGCAGCAAGAAGAAGAGAACGCGTGGAATGGTGGCAATAGCCCCAACCACAAACCTTAAGAAGATTCGAACTGGAAAAGAAGCGTTCAAGGAGCAAAGGACTATGGTTTACTGCACGAAATGCGGCGCTAAAAACGAAGATGATGCTGCAGTCTGTGTCAAGTGTGGAGCCGATCTGGGAACTGGGAAGCGACCTTCTCGAAGATACGCGCGTAAACGATGGGAAGAAGAATGCTTCGGACTCCCTTACGGCGGCACAATTGTAGGAATAGTCATAGGCATATTGATCGTCCTGTGGGGTGTCTTCTGGGTTGCCTCAGACTACTATCAAATACCAACGCCGTCAATAATGGCCATCGCAATGGTCATCTTCGGAATTCTGATCGTCGTTGGCGCGCTCTACAAGTACGGGCGCAGATACTAGCTCAATCTCTAAGCGAATCACTGAATTCACAATCGCCTACGTTACATGTAGAGCAGATCCTCTTGTGATCCCACTGCGAGATCAAAATTCGTGTGTAAAGCCAAAAGAGTGCGAGAAGCACCAAGAACATGTCAGCAAACACGTTTTGAGCCACCTTGTCAATCCCAATGAGGACCAAAAAAGTCCCCAGCACAAAAGACATGTTTAGCGAAAATCGAATGGCCGCTTTTCTGGCTTTGTACTGAAACAAGCCAGCACCAACCCCCAAGAGTCCTAGCCATGCCAGCAAGGGGCTACTGCTCTCTACGTTTAGCCCATCGAAGAAGTAGAGAGCGGTCCCAACGATAGAAGCGAGAGCTCCTGTAAGCAGTCCCGCACATGCCGTGCAAAGAGTCCTGCTGCCCACCTGAAACACATGAGGAGAGAAGTTCTCGCAATCGGGGTGATGCCCTTTCGTATTGGGAGAAGTCCCATGAAGACCAGCACCCTTCACTGCTGAACGTTTACCCGTTCCTCTCATAGAGCGACTCAACACTTGTGAGCACCAGTTGGGGAAGAAGACTGCACTGATCCCCAGCAGACAGATGAGACTGTAGATTGACCCAATCAATGGCTTTCGCCAAGTCAGTGTCTCCAGAGGCAATGGAGGATAGACCGAGAGAATCCCCACCAGGAAAATTGCGAGGAACGAGAGACCGATATAGTACTTCAGTGTCGGAGTCCGGCGTAGGCCGTTGAACATACGAATCGCCTCTCAGAAGAGACCTCGGAATTGCTTGATGATACCTCTACCAGCCATATACCAGTGAATTCTTCGCTTCAATTCGTTTGTGGAGAGTATTCCTCGGAGCCTTCTTCCCCAGGAGCCATAGAAGCTTCTGTAGCATTTGTACAGCTCTTCTTGCACTTCTTCTCGCGATAGAGTTTTCGTCGGCATGATGGCGTGGGCCATGTCGTAATGGGCCCAATTGGAATCTTCAATCCATCCGTTTTGCTTGGCTTCTTCGAAGATCTCTGTTCCAGGAAAGGGGGTGAGGGCAGTGAATATCGCAAAATCGGGATCCAGCTCGTTGACAAATGCTCTCAGATCTGCGATCGATTCGGTGGTATCTCTTCGCTGACCTATCATGAACATGGTGTGGCAGAAAATGTCATTCTCCTTCAAAAGCTCTACGGCTTCCTTCGTCTCACTCGGGGCTATGCCCTTCTCGAAGCCCTGAAGAGTTGAAGCCCTGGAACTTTCCGCCCCCACCATGACCCAGCGGAGATTAGACTCCCGCAACTCGGGTAAAACGTCTCTGCTCTTGATGACGTCATCACATCTCAATTGCACAAACCACATTAGATCATCCGCTAGTCCACGTTGAACGAGTTCACGAGCGAGGGATCTGGCGCGATCGCCAGCCACAAAATTGTCGTCTGTCAACCAGATGAACCTGCTCCCGTAATTGTGGTAGCAAAACTCCATCTCTTCAGCAATTCGCTCGGCCGATTTCGCTCTCCACACTGCATTCCAATGCTGCCACTGGGTGCAGAACGTACAGCGGTGAGAACAGCCCCGTGACCCTTCAATCAACGCATAGGGGCGGTCGCGGCCGCCCATGGCGGCAAAGTGGTATCTGTGAACAATGTCCCCGACGAAATGGTATCCGGGATAGGGAAGGGTATTCAGGTTTTTGATCAACGGTCTAGGAGGGTTGTGAAAGATTTCTTCTTTGTGTCTGAAGGAGATGCCCGCTATCTGTGTGAGGGAGGCCTTCCTTTCCGCGTTTTCAACGAGTTCGGTGAAGGTTTGTTCGCCTTCTCCTCGTACAATAACATCGATTTCGGGGTAGGCTTCTAGGCTTTCTTGGGCTGTTGCTGTGAAGTGTTGACCGCCAGCAACTGTTAAGATGTCTGAGTCTACTCTTTTGGCGGTCTCAAGGGTTCTGGCAACTACGTAGGTGTTGCAGGTGGCTAGGGCGCTTGAAGCTACGATATCAGGATTACAGGAATGTATTCGCTCTTCCAGCGCGCTCCAATATACTTGTTGAGCGTTACAGTCAATCACTTCAATCTCAACATCTTTGACTTCTCTTTCAAGGTAGGCCGCGAGCTGGATGATTCCATAGGGTGGGGGCAGATACTCGCCCATAACGAACCAGATATCCTTGGGCGGTTCGATGAAAAGGACCTTCATCTGGGCCAACTCGTTTGCATTCTTGGACTATTTTTGATTACATTTCGCTCGCATTTGTTCTATAAGAGTTCCCATTGGTTGTTGCACTAAGACACACGTTCTCTGACCCCAGAAGCTAGTTGCCGGATTTTTCCGGCGGGAATCTGCCAATACTCTACCCGATTCTACAGAGGAGTAGCTGATGAGAGTGAATCGGAGAAGGGCATGCTCGGCTGTATCTTGCTACATGTATTTCTTCGTCGATAGCAGCAAGCCGAATAACCTGTCTAGCTCGACTATGGAATAGCCTTGGGTCAAGACAATAGCTAGATATTGGAGGAGAGTGACCTTCCCGTCCCCGCCGCAATAGGTACACGAGTACTTCTCCGGCTCGTGATTCTCACACTTAGGGCAGTGCATCATTTCAACCGTTGCCATGAATGCGAAAACTGCGATGATAAATGCGACGACGATAATGGATGCAACAAGCTCTTCTTTGGTTGACCTTCCAGCGCCCATGCTTGATCCTCAGTTCAGGTCTGTGAAACCTTGCGTAAATCTTTGATGAATCACCAGTCACGATCTGAAAACCAAATTTCAGAATCAACGGGAAACACCACATCGCAATCGTCAGATTACGCATTCGGCCCTTGTCCATTGTCCGCAACACGAGATAGTTCTGGGAAATTCGCCAGTCATCTCGTAGAAGCGGAGTCTTCTGAACCTGAAATCCGTGCATCCGCAAGAGAGATATTCCGGAGATTTCGTTATACAGAGTCCTGACTTAATCTATGGATCAAATGAGGCGAGCGCTTTGATCAGTGTCGTGGTTGACATTGACGATACTCTGATAAGCACTGACCGGCGGATGCAGGGCGTGTGGCGTGAAGTCTTAGGTCGTGAAGTCCCCTTGCAGGCTGTGGAGACCTTTGCTGCGGGGCAGCTATTTGAGAAATTTGCATCGACCGATCAGAAAGCACGAGCCGGTGAACTGCAAAAGCGATTTTGGGATATCCTACTTTGCTTGGAAGAGGTAGGAATTGAGCTGGTCAACTTGGAAGCGCCGATTCCCTTTGCCGCTGATGCCCTTCAGAAATGGAAGAGCCATTGTGTATTGGTATATCTTACCGGGCGACCTGAAAACACGCGGGAGTTAACCTTGGCCGCACTCAAGCGGTTCAGATACCCGACGCAGAATATTCAATTGGCGATGTTCACCCTTGATGACTATGCACGTGCCCGTGGTGACAATCCTGCTGGACCAACACTGGTGGAGGCAAAGTCTAGGCTCTTCGCTTCAATAGTCAAGCAGCATGCAGTGGGGAGAGTTGTTGATGACTATCCTGGATACTTCCCGATTTACAGGAAATTTGAGGTGTCAGATAGAATCGGCTTTCTCCGCCCCAAACGATACTCATCGCAGCAGTATATTGAACGCGGTGCCACACGAGTCGTCGAGAGCTGGAAGCCACTTCAAGATGATTTGCCAAGGCCGCTCTAGCCTCGGGAATGTGCGCACAAAATATATATGGAAGCACTTGGTTGTGAATTAAAAATACTTCGAAGGAGAAGAGGAAGCATGTCGTCAAGATGTGAACACTGCAAAGGACACTTGATCGTCCTTGAAACCGTTTGTACAGACCCCTACAGCAACGGCATGGAGTGGTTCAGAGATATCAAGAAAAGATGCGTTTGCGAAAACTGTGGTCGAGAACAAGAAGTCAAGGTTGATACGGTCAAGCAAGACAAGTGGTTCAAGTAGAACCGCCCTTACTGCGCCTGGGTAACATTGCGCCCCAAGACTTAATTGTGTGCACATTCATCTTGTTGGCGAGGGATTTCTGGGTTTAGCTATCGTGCGCTGTAAATGCTTACGGCTTTGTCAGAGACGAACGAGCGCGCGTAGTTTACACGTTTCTTTGAGCACTCTGATACCCATTGTAGTAGTTATTTCAGGCATACGGAGAGCACATCCGAAACCAGTAGAGTCTCTACTTTACCCTTAGACGTCGTCTCTTCTCAGGTGCTGCGTTGTTGTACAGTTTTATGTGTGGTACTAGAGCTGCGACGAGTTTGTTTTCCGCTTTCTTCAGGTGTTCTTGAAAGGTGGTTCGGGGCACTCTGCTTTTGGCGGCGATGGTTTGCACGTCAGCGTCCCGTGGCAGATTATAGTAGCCGTGGCGGTATGCAGTGAGGAGGGCATCCATCTGTCTCTCTGTTAGACCGGAGAATAGGATGTCGGCTGAAAGTGTGAGCGAACTCGCGATGAATCCGTCAAAGGGAACCTTTCGCAGGATCTTGTAGATCCATCCCCAGCTTTCGAAGCGGCGCAAAAGCTCTTCCAGATCATTGTGCCTGAAGACTATGAGCCGATGATACGTCCACCCGTTCTCAACCATGTTGGGGAAGATGTTGAGGATGTCCAATTCGCCGATATGTCTCACTATCGTGTCTTGTTTCATGCAATGACATTCGTGAACGTTCAGGTAGAGTCTACGATCATCAGAGATCTCTTCAATGACGCCCATGAACGGGCGTGCACGAATCTCGTTCATAACCAGAGGATAGTCCTCTGGGTTCCTCACAACAACTTCAATAACATCATTCTCTCGGTTGCACCAGATGAAAACACTCATAGAGGGGAATCGGCGCGTGAGATCCAACAAAAACGAGTTCGGCACGACCACTTTCAACGCAACTTCAAACAGCGTCATTTTCAGAGCACTAGAATAGGAATTGGCAGTATCAGATATATGGTTTCAGTCGTCATATGACGATGAGTTGATGCCGTCATGTGACGGTGCAAAGCCTAAGTCTCTCCTTGTCCGTAGATTAGGTGTGGTGGATAAGAGTGCGAAAGGCGAAACCCTTAGAGAAAGGCTCTTTCCTGCAAAGCGTGCTTCGCGCGTTAGGAATGGACAAAGACTCTGCCTCGCCTCTGCTGCCTCAACTAGAGACAGAGCCTAGCGACTCGTCGATTTACCTAAGTCATGGTTCGACACGGATGGCCTTGGTGGAGGCGGAACTGGCCAAGGGCAAAGTGATCATGGAACTTCAGAAGAAGCCCATCGCATAGTAGGGGTCAACTAAAACCCTAACCCCCTCCTTTTTTGCTAAAATTATCACTATGCTTTGCGGCGCAACCTACCTGTGCGTGCGGAGCGCGGGGCTATCCGGGTTCCTGAACACTTGCGTCTCTTGGACCTCCTGGTCCCAGTATCACTTCGATTGTGTCTTCTCCTCTGAAGGGTGTTCCCGCGACTTCTCCTGTTATGGTTAGGGTTGCACAACCATCCGCGATACCTCGGGATAGAATGAACTCTGAGACCATCTTTCTGTCGAACGCCACCGTCAAATCTGGAATCCCATCTCCATCGTAGTCCCCAATCTCCGTCGGAACAGCGTCTGGAGCTGGCACATCCAACAGAGAGACGGAAATGGTGTCATTCAACAGGATCGTGGAAATGCCAAAGTCGCTCAGGTCGTAGCCTTCAGGGAGCTCAATGTAGCACATAACCCGCTGCCCACCGTTTCTCAGATTCAACGTGTCAGGGTCAACATCGATGGTAGCGCGCGCGGTGGTAATGAAGTAGCCGTTTCTTCTGATATGAGGAATTAATTCCATTATAGACCCGCCTGGTGGGAGCGGTGGAGGATTGTATCTGATCAGTTTGGTTAGGTCGTTGTCGATGTTCAACGCGGACTCTCCCATACCTAATGCACGAAATGTTGCAGTCATCAGCCGTCCGCTGCCACTCACACCAAGATAGGAACCATAGGTTAGGACATTGATGAGCATATAGTCCTCTTCTATCATGGTTGCGTTCCAAGTTCCTTCAGGTTGGTCTGCCAAGAAGTCACCTTCAACCCAACTAACAAACTCCAGGATATTAGGGTCAAAGCTCATATTGACCTGCCAAGCATACAACTCCTCTACATTATCAATCATTATGTCAACAGTGAACGTCTCACCTTGCATTGCAGAGCTCAGAAGTGGGTCCACATACACGATTGTATCAACTTCGTTGCTCGCTTGAACTGGTGGGGTGTGAAACGCCAACGTCAACATGCCAAGCAAGAGCAGTGTCGACAGCAATCCTGATACTGTTTTCTGTCTCACTCTAATCGAATATGACTATCATGCAACTGCTATTTGTCATTTGTGAAAGAATCTTCTAGGAAACAAGGTTGTGCGTGCACAATACGCGTGCGAAGAGGCTTCAAGACGCTTAGAAGACCCAAACCCCTATAGAAATTGCAAAAACCTACTCGTTGGCAGTTCTGCGTTCATGGTGGACGGGGCGGGATTTGAACCCGCGGCCTCAGCGATGCCAACGCTGCGATCATTCCAAGCTGATCTACCCGCCCTGGTGGCGCACCGGGACAGCCTTCGGCTGTCGGCATACCCTCACCATTAACGTCGGTTGTCCTCGATGTTCCTTCTAAACGTCGTATATATTCCTTTACTGCGTTTTCAGCTATCTTTGAGATGTTTATCCTCAATTTTCGAGCCGCTTTCACCAAGTCCCAGGACAGTGTTATGCCCACAGTCTTTTTTCTCTCTTTTACTTTCACTCGAGTATTTCCCGCTTTTTTACTCGAGTAGCTTTCTGGTGGTTCACTCATGGCTCATTCTTTCCTTTTTCTTTAATTTCCTGTAGAGTTCAATGTAACCACAGTCCTCACAGTGGTAAGGAACAATCATATCAGAACGCAAATCCTCTTTTCCCAGAGCCCACCCGCCAGCAAAAAATCGCAACCAACGTCGCCCCAAATCTATTTCCATACGCACTCTCTCCTTCATCGACAGAAGTCCAAGCATCATTATGCCACCGCATTTAGGACACTTCTTGACTTCTTTTTCACTCATGGCTCATTCGCCCGGTCTCTATGCTTTAGACTGCTTCAACTTCAAACCCAAGCTTCGAAAGGATGTCATTAGCATACATCGAAGTGAAATCTATAGGATGCAAACCAGTTACCCATTCAATAAGTTGTTTTATGGGATACTGAACTCCTTCAATCTCTACATAGTATTTCATTATTGACTTCGGCTGCTTCCCTTTTACTGTTCTTACAACTTGCTCTTTGCTAATGTCGAATTCCTTTCCTTTTATCGTAAACCGCATATGTACACCTATTACTACTACTACACCTACACCTAATAAACCATTCTACCTTATTCCAAAGACGCAAAAAGCTGCCATAGAAGTCGCAGATTCATAATAGAACTATACCGAAGATCTTTGAGCGCCCTTCAACACGTAGATAGTCGCGGTTTTCT
>CAYGAW010000044.1:0-16518 GCA_964347945.1 uncultured Anaerolineales bacterium | reverse complement strand
CCGGTGCACAGAGGGCGCGGCCCTTGGCCCAGGCCACCATGGTGGAGGTGCGGGAGAGGATCGGATTAGCGCTGAGTGTCGTGTGAGGGTGGTCTTCAACTTGCTTCAGGGCACTGGTGGTGTCCGATATCCTGCTGCAGTCCTTTCTACTCAAGGAGACAGACCATCGCCCTGGGCCTCCTTGCTCCAGCCTCCCGAGTGGCGCGGAGCAGGGTCGCGCGCGTATCGGGCGATGCGGCCATCCAAGGTGGCATCGGGGCCGGTGCATCCTTCCGTGGGCCGGTACTAAAGAGCCATTGTCACGTCCTGACAATGCGCGTATAATGGTAAGACGGAAAGACAATGAGCCTGATTCGCACCGAAAGACTGACCAAGAAGTTCGGTGAGTTCGTCGCCGTGAGTGAAGTCACCCTGTCAGTGGAGGCAGGGGAGATACTGGCCCTGCTGGGGCCCAACGGCGCCGGCAAGACCACGACGGTCCGAGTCTTAGCGTCCATCCTCAAGCCGACATCAGGAAGCGCCACCATCGCCGGTTGCGACGTGGTGGATGATGCCAGGACGGTCCGTAGCGAGGTGGGCTTGCTCACCGAATTCCCTGGCCTGTACCACCGCATGCCTGCCCTCGACTACCTCCACTTCTTTGGCGAGTTGCAGGGCTTGTCCCGGCCTGAGCGGGAGGAGCGGATCGAGAGACTCATGGTCCGCTTCGGGATGTGGGAAGCGCGCAGGCAGCGTTTGGGGGAGTACTCCAAGGGCATGCGTCAGAAGATCGCCCTCATCAGAGCTTTGATTCACGACCCGCAGGTGCTCTTCCTCGACGAGCCCACCTCGGCCATGGACCCTCACAGCGCGAAGATGGTTCGCGACGCCATCGTCGACCTGCGCTCGTCCGAGCGGGCCATCATCCTGTGCACCCACAATCTGGTGGAGGCCGAGACTCTCGCCGACCGCATAGCCATCATCAAAGAGGGCTCTATCATCGCACTGGGAACGCCGCTGGAGTTGAAGGCGAGGCTCTTGGGAAGCCCCTTGCTGGAGATGCGACTGTCTGGACCGCTCGATGGGCTCCTGCCGGCCATAGAGGGTCTGGTTAGCATCGAGGACAAAGGGGAGACCTGGTTCACATATCGTGCAGATGCGCCTGGAGAGATCAATCCTCTCTTGGTGAATCGACTGACAGAGGAAGGAGCGAGCATCATCACGCTCAGCGAAGTCCCCCGAAGCCTCGAAGACGTCTATCTTCGCATCGTGGAGGAGTGAGAGTGCTTGGCAATGCGCTGATCATCACCCGCCGGGAGATACGGGACAGCCTGCGAGACTGGCGCATCATCACTCCCATTCTCCTGCTGACTTTGATCTTTCCCTGGTTGATGACCGTGACCTCCAGGCTGGCGGCCAGCATCGCCGTGGCCTGGGGCGTCGGGCAGAACGCAGAGATGATCATGAACCGTTTGGTTCCCTTCTCTTTGATGATCGTGGGCTTCTTCCCCATCTCCTTCTCCTTGGTGATTGCCTTGGAGAGCTTCGTAGGCGAGCGAGAGCGCCGCAGCATAGAGCCACTGTTGTCGATGCCCATCTCAGACACTGAGTTGTACATCGGGAAGCTCTTGTCTTCCATGGTGCTGCCCCTGGCCGCGAGCTACCTGGGTCTCGGCATGTATTTTGTGGGCCTGATCATCAATAGCCGGTATGTGATCTCGCCTGGTCTGCTGATCCTCATCGTGGTGTTGACCACCATGGAGGCGGCGGTGATGGTTGCCGGAGCGGTGGTAGCGTCCAGCCAGACCACGAGCGTACGCGCGGCAAACCTGCTGGCGAGTTTCATCATCATACCCATGGCTCTGCTGCTCCAGGGGGAAGCCGTTCTCCTGTTTTGGGGTCGCGAGGAGGTTCTGTGGGCATTCGTTCTCGTGCTTGTGATGGTGAATTTGATGCTGATGAGGACGGGCATGCGCATCTTCAATCGGGAGGAGTTGCTGTCGCGGGAATTCGACGAGATCAATCTGCCGGGCCTGTGGAGGACTTTCAAGCATCTCCTTGCGTGCGTGCCGGAATCGGTGCACTTGCCCCGGGACGGCCCAGCAGCCCCTTTGAGGCTCGGGCGGCTCTATCGGTACGACATTCCACAGTTGCTGCGACTACAGAAGCTTCCTCTGCTTGTGACCGCGGGGATCCTGGTGGCTGGAATGCTCGGCGGTTGGGCGGTCGCCCTACGCTACCCCCTGCCCGCCAATCTCGTCGACGTCCAGAGTGTGGGCGATGTCGATCTCTCCAACGTGCCCGACGTTCCGCTCTTGCCCGGCTTCGATGTTGGTGGCATCTTCGTGCACAACCTGAGGGTGCTTCTCGTGGGGCTGGCGGCAACCCCGGTTTCTTTCGGCGCCGTTCCGCTGCTGCTGCTCATGGCGCCGATGTCGATCGTGGGTTTCTTCGCTGGAGAGGTGGCATTCTTGGGCATCAACCCGCTGGTGTTCCTCCTGGCATTCATCATTCCCCACGGGATCGTGGAGTTGCCGGCGGTCGTGCTGTCCACGGGCTTCAGCCTGCGAATCGCCGCCTCCATCATGTCCCCACCACCGGGTTTCGCCATCAGTGAGAGCCTGCTCCTTGGGATCGCCGATTTCATCAAGGTCTTCGTTCTCTTGGTGATCCCCATGCTGTTGGTCGCCGCCTTCCTCGAGGTGCATGTCACACCGCTGGTGGTAATGCACTTCTTTGGTGGGTGAGCCTCCCTATCTGCTAGTTCCAGGCCCTGATCCCGTCCCATGGCGGGTCGGGGCCTTCCTGCTATTGAGCAAGAGGGCAAAAGGTGCTATAATCTCCTACGAGGCTGCTTTCTTTCCAGTTCAGTGCGAAGTGCAGGCCCGTATGGGCGAGTGACCGAGGTGGCGAATGGGAGCAAAGGACGAGGTTGCACAGCGCATCGAGAACCTGCGAAAGCTGATTCACTACCACGCCTACCGGTACTACGTGCTCGATGATCCTGAGATCTCGGACGCGGAGTACGACGCTCTGATACAGGAACTGAAGGAACTGGAGGCTGCCCACCCCGAGCTTGTGACGCCCGATTCCCCCACACAGAGAGTGGGCGCCGAGCCGCTGCCGCAGTTCGAGAAGGTGGAACACCGTCGACCTCTCCTCAGTCTGGACAACGCCTTCGATGAGGAGGAGGTGAGGGCCTGGGAGAGGCGCATACGGAGGCTGCTGGGAGACGGAGCTGGTCTCCGGTATACTGTGGAGCCCAAGATCGACGGCCTCGCCGTTTCCCTCATCTACGAAGAAGGCGGGCTGGTACAGGGGGCGACCCGCGGCAACGGCTTTGTGGGCGAAGATGTCACCCAGAACCTGAGAACCATACCGGCCATCCCCTTGAGGATCCCAGTGGTGGGCGATCAGGCTCCTCCCCCGTATCTCGAAGTGCGTGGCGAGGTTTATATGCCACGCGATCGCTTCGAGGAAATGAATAGACAACGGGAAGCTGCGGAGGAGAAACCCTTCGCCAATCCGCGAAATGCAGCCGCGGGTTCGGTGCGGCAGCTGGACCCCTCGATCACGGCCACGCGCCCCTTGAGTATCTTCGTGTACGCCGCAGGGGACACGGAAGGGGTGGCCCTGGAGACGCAGTGGGCTGCCCTGACCTATCTCCAGCGGATGGGCTTCCCCACGGCGGAGGACATCGCCCTTTGTGAGGACCTGGACCAGGTTTTCGCCCACTATGAAAGGTGGCTTGGCCAGAGGGAAGAACTGAACTACGATGTCGATGGCGTGGTGATCAAGGTCGACAGCCTCGCCCAACAGGACGTGTTGGGCGACGTGTCGCACGCGCCTCGGTGGGCTATCGCGTACAAGTTCCCGGCCCACGAGGGGATCACCAAGCTGCTGCGCATTGGTATCAACGTAGGGCGTACCGGCACTCTCAACCCGTACGCGGAGCTCGAACCGATCCAAATAGGCGGGGTGACCATCCGTCGCGCAACTTTACATAACGAAGACTACATCCATCGCAAGGACATCCGCGAGGGCGACACGGTGATTGTGAAACGGGCGGGAGACGTAATCCCTCAGGTGGTGGGTCCTGTGAAGGAACTGCGTACGGGGGAGGAGAAGCCCTTCGAGATGGTCAAATCCTGCCCCGTGTGCGGGCAACCGGTGGTCAAGCCTGAGGACGAGGTGATGTACTACTGCATCAATGCGTCGTGCCCGGCGCAGTTGGTGGCGAGAGTGGAGCACTTTGCCTCCCGAGGGGCGATGGATATCGAGGGTTTCGGCGAAAGACTGGCCCGGACCTTCGTGGAGAAGGGGCTTCTGCGAGACGTGGCCGACTTCTACTACCTGAGGCCCGAAGACGTCTTGGCGATGGAGGGTTTTGCGGAGAAGAGTGTGGAGAATCTGCTGCAAGCCATTGAAGAGTCCAAGGAGCGGCCACTGTGGCGTCTCATCACTGGCCTGGGCATACGAGGGGTGGGAGCGACCGTGGCACAGCTGCTCACTCGGCGCTTTGCCTCGCTACAGGAGCTGATGCAGGCCAGCGACGAGCAGTTGGAGGCCGTAGAAGGGCTGGGACCTCACACGTCGCAGAACATCGTCGACTTCTTCGCCCAAGAGCGCAATCAGCAGGTCATAGAGAAGTTGCGGCAGGCCGGGATACGCATGACGCGCCTGCCGGAAGAGGCAGCTGTAGAGGAAGGGCCGTTGAGCGGTTTGACCTTTGTCATCACCGGAACTCTGCCCACCCTGAGTCGAGACGAAGCCACCGAGTTCATCGAGGCGAGAGGAGGGCGGGTCACTTCCAGCGTGAGTCGCAATACAAGCTATCTTCTGATCGGTGATGGCCCCGGCGGCACCAAGGTCAGAAGGGCGCAGGAGCTGGACGTGCCTTCTATTGACGAGGAGGGATTGAGGGCGTTGGAGGATTCCGGGTAGGCACATTGTAAAGCGATGGCGCTCGACTTGCAGTTATGGCGCGGGCGACGGACGAGAAAGGGGGAGGCTGGAGCATGGAAGATCTGCGGTACCCGACCGTGGTAGAAGTGGAGGTCTTCACCACAGATCACCATCTTCTCGGCAATCTGTCCACGCGCGGCAGACGTTTCTCCAACTGGCTGAACCTGGAAGATGCACCAACGATAACGCTCGATAACGCCGCGGTGCGCTCTCTGCAGAACCCGGACGCCTCCGATCTGTCGGTAGGCTACGTTATGGTGAACAGGGAGTCCATGCTGGTGGTCATCCCTCGGGAGACCCCAACGCCGGTGCCACCGTCGGAGCTTGACATGAGGCCCTGGGAGTACGTTGAGAAGTCACGACACGAAGTGTTTGTGAGCGTCGCTCCATTCGTCTTGAGGGGCCACGTACATGTGGCCATGGGGGCCGACGTGCGCCACGCACTCTCCACTTTCAGCGATTCCTTCATGCCTGTCACCGATGTGAGGATAGTGTACGCGCCTAATCCCAAGTTGCTTTGGGAGGGAGAGGTAGTGCTCTTCAATCGGGCCAAGGCGCAGTTGTACTGGCCTGCTCCTACAGCGCAGAGGGAGGAATAATGCATGCCGAGCCACGCAGGCAAATCGAGATAGAGGTGTTCACGGACACACATGTTGTCACGGGGCGCCTTCGCACGACGCAAGGCCGCCTATCCGATACGCTGAACTATGAACAGCCGCATGTGCTTGTGCTCACCGAGGCTACGAGCAAGCCTCTGGAGAAGGTTGAGGAGCCTGGTGTGGCGGGCGGCTTCGTCCACATCAATACGATGTCCATCGCCTTCATCGTTCCGCATGGTCCCGAGCCTGCCCTGGAGGAGCGGCGCCAATTCAGCAGCTTTGAGTACGGGGAGAAGGAGCGTCACAAGGCGGTGGTGAGGGTGCCACCCTTCAGTTTCGAAGGTTGTCTGCATCTCCCCAGAGGCAATGATGTGGAGCGCTCTCTGTGGCAGCTCACTCCATCCTTCGTCCCCCTCTCTGACGCCAAGGTCACCCTCAAGGATCACCCTGAGGTGACTTGGCACAGGGACGTAGTGATCCTAAATCGGCGCAAGGCGCAGATAATGCTGCCGGAGGATGGGGATGGATGACTGTGTGCAATGAAAGTGGGACGGCGCTTGTTGGAAGGGGCTTTCATTGCCAGGGAGAATAGGTTTCGTGCCCGGGTGCGGCTGGCAGGTGAGGAACGTGCTGCCCACGTCCCGAACTCCGGGCGGCTGACGGAGTTGCTGTCCCCTGACCATCCTATACTGCTGGCGGAAGCCAGAAGCCCGCATCGCGTCACAGACTATGACCTGCTGATGGTGTCCCTGCCCCACACTCTGGTATCCATCGATGCCCGCTTGCCCAACAAGCTGTTTCATGAAGCCGTCGAGAATTGCGCTTTGCCGGAGTTCTTGCATTACTCGGTTGCGCAACGAGAAGTTGTTTACGGGGACAGCCGGCTGGATTTCCTCCTCGAAGCCGATGGGGAGAGAGGGGCGTGTCTGGTGGAAGTGAAATCGGTTACCTTGGTTCAGGAAGGCATAGGCCGTTTTCCCGATGCGGTGACCGAGCGTGGAGCGCGCCACTTGAACGAGTTGCGGAGAGCTTCGCTCGATGGGAACCGCACGGCCGTCGTCTTTGTGATACAGCGGGCCGATGCGGAGGCCTTTGCTCCACACGATGAATCAGACGCACGCTTCGGCGAAGTGCTGAGAGAAGTGGCGTTCGACGGAGTGGAGGTCTATTCCTACACCTGCGGGGTCAGCCGCAGTGAGATCGTCGTCCGCAAACGAGTGCCGGTTCTGCTAGGAGGGGACGTGTAGGCGCTCGGAGCGCACGTGCCCAGGAGGCCTGACCTTCGCCTCTGCAGGTTCTGAGAGTGGCGGCAAAGTAGGCGCCATGGTACTTCCCTGGAACCGCGTAATTCGAGTAGTGGAGGGAACATGGGGATGGACGCAGGGGTTGAAGTTGCGGAGTTCTTCACGCAGCAGTATCGCATCGTGGGGACCGTGCGGACAGGGGGACAACGTTTGACGGACATACTGAACGATGAGCTGGCATCCTCAATCGAATTGAGGGATGTTCAGGTGACAAGACTCCTGAGTCCCAAGAAGGGGATCGCGAGCTACACCTCCGCCACTCTGGAGAAGCAGAGTATCCTGTTTGCCATCAGTGGCAAGGAAAGCGACAGGGCGGCGGAGCGTCGCCTGTACAAGCACGTCGCAACTAGGGAGTGGGACGTCTTCCTCACGGTGCCTTGGTTCGAGTTGACAGGTAAGTTGCACGTGCGAGGGACTGGGGAGTTGAAGACCGTGCTGGTAGCATGGACCCGCCGGTTCATGCCTCTCACTCAGGCAAGGGCGGTATTTACACTCCTGCCAAATACGAGCTTCACCGGAGAGGCCATCATCGTTAACAGGGGCCTCGTGCAGATCATCTGCACTGACCCCAAGAGTGCTGTCTGACCTCGGTTCCGAGCACTCGATGGAGGGAAGTGCTGTGGGTGCGACTGTCAGGGTCGTGTGGATGGTGGAAAAGGTGGTGATCTGTCAGCTGGCTCCAGAGGCAAGGCGCCGTACTTCGAAGGTGGCTGCGGACAGGTGCACGACGAAGGAGTACCGACCTCTGGTGGCATGATCCTGGTTGCGAAACAAGACTGCGGGTCAATGGCGCCGTTCCCGAGGGATACTGGTCAGAAGCCGGGGCGGCGCTTCTCTTAAGGTCGCTCTTAGCCAAATGCCTTCAGTCGTGATATAGTATTTTCTCAAATGCCGAGAGGTGGGTGCAGATGAGCAAGCTCCAGGACTTGGAACTGGCCTTCATCGGGAGTGGCGTGATGGCAGAAGCCATGATGAATGGCATCCTCAGTCAAAGCTTGATCGACCCCGCCCACATCATGGCCAGTGATCCCCTCATGGAACGTGGACAGGAGCTGCGGGAGAGGTACGCTGTCAAAGCTACGACCGACAATCGTGAGGCCGCCAAAGCGGCACAGATCGTCATCCTCTCTGTTAAGCCTCAAGTACTGCCCGTCGTTCTGAAGGAGTTGAAGGGAGCGGTCGAACCCGGTGCTCTGGTGCTCTCCATCGTCGCTGGCGCCCGGATCAAGGTCATCGCCGACGGTCTCGGGCACGATGCCGTGGTGAGGGTGATGCCCAACACCCCTGCACAGGTGGGTGAGGGTATGTCTGTGTGGACTGCTACTCAGGGAGTAAGGGAGGAACAGCGAGCTCAGGCGCAGAGCATACTCCAGGCTCTCGGTGAGGAGATCTATCTCGAAGATGAAGACTACCTGGACATGGCCACGGCGCTGAGCGGGACCGGGCCGGCCTATGTGTTCCTGTTCATGGAAGCTCTCGTCGATGCAGGAGTGCACCTAGGATTTCCTAGACGCATCGCTCAGCAGTTGGTTCTGCAAACCTTGCAGGGGTCCGTCGCCTTTGCTCGCCAGTCTATCGCCCATCCAGCGGAGCTGCGCAACATGGTCACCTCGCCGGGTGGCACTTCGGCAGAGGCCTTGTATCAGCTGGAGAAAGGTGGTTTTCGTACGGTCCTGTCGCGGGCCATCTGGGCGGCGTATCAGAAGTCGAAATATCTTGGCGAGCTGAGTAGCGAGTGACCCACCTTGCCCTAGCCGCTGCATTTCGGTATAATGTCGCAATCTTGCGTTCGCGTTTGTTGACAGGAGATGCGTGGGGTGAACCGACGAAGCTTCGGAAGGAAAACCGATCGATCGGATGGTGTTAGGCAGCTTGTGGATCTCCTGCCCTTGATCCTGCTGTCTGTCCTGATCGCACTGCTGGCGACAGCGGCTGGGCCTGCGTCCAAGATGTGCTTCTTCCAGTCGCCCATAAGCCCCATCGCCCCCCCTGAAGCGTCGCCTGCAGGACCGCAAGTGACAGCAACACCACGAGTGACGGTGGAAGGGCCAGCCTTGGTCGCCGTGCCCACTGCTCCCAACTTCATCCCGTGGGCGATAGGCTTGCTGGTAATAGTGATCGTGGTGGGGAGCGTGATGTACTGGAGACAAAGGAGAGAGGGAGGAGAAGATAACGAGTGAGCAAGTTGCGCAGAGTCAGTGGTTTTCTAAAGGCAGAGCTCGAGGCTGTCTTTTCTCTCGTGCCCTTGATTGTCGTTGCCGTCGTAGGTGCGCTTGTGCTAACCGGCACCAGCGTGACGGTGGCCTACCCTGCCTTCCAATCTCCGATATCTCCGGTCGGAACCCCCGCGCCTACCCCAACCGGGGTCCCTGCCCCGCCGCCGACAGAAGCTCCGGTGGTTCCTCCCGCAGAGCCAACACAGTCCCCGCCCGCCGGCCCGCCTGAGGTGCCAGGGGAAGTGGAAACTCCTGCCAGTGAACCTCAGCCTTCTCCAACGGAGGGGGCGCCGGAGGCCACGCAGGCCGCAGGTGATCCCGGGGAAGAGGCTCGGGGGATCCGGCGTCTCCGGGGTCTCTCCTGGGCGGTGCTCATAGACACACTCGTTGTTGGTCTGTCCTCGGTGTGGCTGTGCTGTGGCGGGATAGTTCTCGTACTCTTCGTCGTGGGGGTGATTGCTGCCTTCGTCTTGCGGGTTGAGTGATGAACCCCAGGCGGTCTGCCTCGGCAGACGCAGCCCGTCTTTTTCTGATCCTGTTGGTTCTCCTGGCCTTTGCGCTTCGTATCTATCAGCTGGACTTCCAGAGCTTGTGGCGCGACGAGATGGACGCGATTCGGTTCTCCCGTCGCGATCTGAGCGGTCTGCTTCCTCTATTCGTCAGGCCCGGACACAATGGTCCCCTCTACTACCTCATCTTGCACTTCTGGACCCGGCTTGTGGGAGACACCGAGTTCGGCGTCAGATTTCTGTCGCTGGTCTGCGGGGTGCTCGCTGTACCTCTGATCTTCAAACTGGGGAGGCAGTGGATGGGCTGGAGTGGCAGCCTGGTGGCCACTCTCTTGTGCACTACTTCTCCGTTCCTCATCTGGTATTCTCAGGAGGGCAAGATGTATGCCCTCCTTCTTCTGCTGTCCATGGCCTCAACGTACGTCTACCTCGTGGCCCTGGAGCGACCGCGTGTCTATCTATGGGTCTCCTATCTGGCGATCATGGCCGCCTCTATGTACGTCCATCTGCTGTCGGTGCTCCTCGTTCCTTTCCACTGGTGTCTGTTTCTCGTAACCTGGCCTCGCTACCGGACGGCCCTCAGGATGTGGCTGGTGGCATTTCTTATCCTGGCTCTGCCGTATGTACCTCTGGCTCGGTGGGAGGTCCCGCTTCTGTTCTCGCCGTTCGCCACAGGTCACCAATTCTACCGGCTGCACGAGGTGTTGAACATTCTCCTCTTCGCCTTCAGCCTCAATGCTGCACCATACTGGAGCTTGGTGCCGATAACCCTCTTCGTCTTCCTGCTTCTGGCAGGGATGTTCCTCTACACACGCACCGATACATCGGTGGAGTCCAACGGCGTGAGGCGCGTTCTTGAGGAACGCCAGGAGAGCATCTCCTTAAGCCTCTATCTCTTTCTGCCTGTCGTCCTCGTGTTCCTGATCTCACTGGGCATGCCCATCTTCACCGACCGGTATCTGATCACTGTCGTTCCCGCCTATCTGCTCCTGCTTTCCTGCGGTCTGGTGGCGGTGAGGCAACGGTCCCGCGCTCTGGCAGTGGCTTGCTTTGCTGTGGTGCTGGTATCCAACATTTACGTGGTGTCGCTACAGGGACACAGTCCGATCAAGTCCGATTTCCGCTCCGCTGCGGAGTACGTCAGGCAGGATGGACGCGGGGATCTGATGATGTTCCTCATTCCTCACGGAAGGGGGGTGTTCGTTTACTACTACGGTCCCTCCTTCCGTTGGGCTGAGCCACCGTACACCAATGGGGGCATGGCATCTGAGGACGTGGGCCGGGCGATGGACGAGGCGACCGCGGGGCACGAAATGGTCTGGCTGGTGGTCAGCGAGGAAGAGTTGTGGGACTCGCGAGGATTGGTCAGGGAATGGTTCCAAACCCATAGCGACGTGCTGAGACGTAGTAGGTTCGCCCGAGTAGACGTGTATCTCTACTCGCTACAGCGTCCCGACGACTTCTCGGCAACGGAGGTCAGCTGAATGAGATGCAAGTTCTGCGAGCGGCCTGCTTGGTACAGGTGTGCTCGCACCGGCGTCTCTTTGTGTCCCGTGCATGCCAGACTGGCGGTGGTGGCTTCGCCTCCTCAGCGGAAGGCACCGGCCTTCGAGGTTCGGGTATCGATCGAGGAAGACTATCCCCGCTTGAAGCAGATGGCCCTCGACTTCTGGGGGGAGACGCAAATGGAGTGCTTCGACGGAGAGTACGACGTGTCCGACTTGCCTGCCTTCGTCGCGTCTGTGGGCGACCGGTTGGTTGGCTTCCTGTCGTACGCCATCGAGAGGGACGCGCTGAACATAGTGGTGCTCAACGTCCTGCCTGAGTATCAGGGGGCTGGCGTGGGGAAGGAGCTGGTCAAGACTGCCGGGCAGGAAGCCCGGAAGAGGGGCGTGTCGCGCCTCATCGTGGCCACGTCCAACGACGATCTGCCGGCACTGGAATTCTATCAGCGCTTGGGCTTCGTCATCGAGGAGGTGGTGCCGGGGCGAATCCTTGAGCAGCATGGTGGGGATGAGTCGGGCTTCGCCGGCATCCCCGTGCGGGACGAGGTGCGGCTCGAGCTGGCGGTCACCGGGGTTGAAGACCTCGACGAGGAGTTGCCAGAAGGCTAGTCCTGTGCTATACTGGAACCAGACGTGCCCCCGTAGCTCAGGCGGATAGAGCAGCGGCCTCCGAAGCCGTGTGCGCGCGTTCGAGTCGCGCCGGGGGTACTTTGACCAGGTGAAAAGGGGAACGAGCAGTGGAGCGTTCCCCTTCTACTTATGTGCTGACTCTTCCCAGCGGCATTCCCTGGCACAGCCTCAAGGCACCGGCGCTTCTCTTCGAGGTTGGCTGCTTCCGCTGCCAGCCGCAGCCGGGCGCGGATCACGTGGGGGCGGGGGCGGTGTACGTGGCGGACCGTCAGCCTGGCTAGGGCGGTTCGGAAGCTGTTGAGCAAGTGCAAGCCAGCAGCACGTCACCAGGCATCCCTCTCACGTCTTTCTTGCTGGGTGGCGGATCCGACCCGCCCCCTCCCAGTCCTGGTTTGATATGAAACTCTTGGTGACACTTCACCGATCGGTGGTACAATTGGCCACACTGAGCTGCCCGCACCAGACTCCTACAGACGGTGGATTCTCGACTTCGTGAGGAGGAGCTCCCTATTGGGCAAGAGAGCGGCAGTGACAATCATTGCTGTAGCAGGCGTGCTGGCTGGGCGTGCTGCTCCCGGTCCTGGGCTGACACCCAGCCTGAATCAAGCCGAAGCCACTCTGCAACCGATTTACGAAGGAGAAAGATCAGGAGTGCTGTGATCTGCGAAAGTATCTCTGCCAAGGACCAGAGCGCTTTGAAGGAGGTATACACATGAATACAGTTGTCAAGACCCGATGTGGGGAGGTCCGTGGCAGCGTTGCCGATGGCGTGAACACGTTCAAGGGCATCCCCTATGCGGCGCCACCGTTTGGCGCCAATCGGCTTCGGCCCCCACAGCCGGTTCCGCCCTGGAGCGGCGTGCGAGAGGCGCTCGCCTTTGGCCCGAAGCCACCGTACCCGCCGATTCCGCCGCAGATACAGGAACAGGAACTCCTCCCACCAGAGACTGCGGACCCGGGTGAGGATTGCCTGAATCTCAATATCTGGTCGCCCGAACTCGGGTCAGTGCGTCGACCGGTGATGGTGTGGATTCCTGGCGGTATGTTTGAGTATCACGGAACGGGTGCATCGCCCTGGTATGACGGCAGTCGTTTCGCCCGCGACGGCATCGTCTGCGTGACGATCAATTATCGAATTGGCGCCGACGGCTTCCTCTATCTAGGCGAGGGAAACGCCAACTTCGGCTTGCTCGACCAGATCGCCGCGCTCGAGTGGGTACGAGACAACATCGCCGCCTTTGGTGGCGATCCTGGCAACGTGACCATCTTCGGCGAGTCCGCTGGTGCGTTGAGCATCGGCACGCTGCTTTCGATGCCCCGTGCCGAGGGCCTTTTCCGGCGCGCGATCGTGCAGAGTGGGTCGGCTCATCACGCGATGTCGGCCGCGACCGCGAAGCGAGTCACCGAGAGCCTCGCGGAGAAGCTTGGCGTCGAAGCCACTCGAGAAACGATCGCAGCGGGACCGCTCGATCGCATGCTCGAGGCGCAAGCGGCGTTGAGGGCCGATCTCGTCACGTATCCCGACCCAGAGCGCTGGGGTATCGAGGTGGTGACCTCCATGCTGCCGTGGCAGCCGGTGGTCGATGGAAAGATCATCCCCGCGCGTCCGATCGAGCGCGTTGCTGCCGGAGCCGGCGGGGGTGTCGATCTCATCGTCGGCACGAACGCCGATGAAACGAGATTGTTCCTGGTACCAGGGGGCGCGATCGACCAGGTCACCGCCGAGGCCTTGGCCGCCGCCGTGATGGCCTACGGGCTCCCGGTCGAATCGACGCTCGCCGCCTATCGCGCGGCATATCCCAACGCGAGCGCGGGCGATCTGCTCTCAGCAGTCCAGACCGACTGGTATTGGCGGATCCCTGCGATTCGCCTGGCCGACGCCCACGCGAAGAGCGCCTCGGCCACGCACATGTACGAGCTCGCCTGGCGCTCACCGCAGTTCAACGGGCTCCTTGGTGCATGCCATGCGATCGACATCGCCTTCGTCTTCGACACGCTCGGCAAGGCGACTGAGCCGCTCTGGGGAGCCGACCCTCCGCAACAGCTCGCGGACACCATGCACGCGGCATGGGTGGCGTTTGCCACCAATGGTGACTGCGGCTGGCCGAAGTACGATCTTAGCCGCAGGGCAACCGTGCGCTTCGATACGGAGTCGGAGGTCGTGGACGATCCTCGATCCGCAGAGCGGGCACTATGGGAAGGCGTGCGTTAGCTTCCGCTTATTCGTCAAATCGCTCTTGGACGAAGAAACCGCCCTGCGCCAGTACGGTCAACTCAGGCAGAATACTCGCTCCAGCTCCATTACTTTATACGCACTCTGCACGGCCAGGCGTGGGGTTACCTAGATTGGGCGGTCAGGCAAATACCAGTTCGACAGTATATGTAGGAAGTACTTCCCCGGGGGTACTTTGACCAGGTGAAAAGGGGAACGAGCGGTGCAACGTTCCCCTTCTACTTATGTGCCGACTCTTCCCAACAGCACTCACCGGCAGAGCCCCAGGGTAGCGTCGCCGGGATGTTGGGCCCCGTCCAGCGCCGCCAGAGAAGCTATGACAAGGCGAGGTCTCGAGATTGTGGTGCTAGGGTATGTAGTACGGTTGGTCCAGTTCGCAGCCCGACCACTCGCTCTGCGGGAAAATGTACAGCGTATAGCAGAGTGTGGCACGATAGCCAACATACTCCTTGGCTAGGGGGTCTCCGCTGCCTGGCCCCACACAGACCTCCCTTCCGCATCCCAAGGCCTGCTGAGCCTCCTCAAGGGAGGAGAACTCATACAGCACCCTGTGCACGCTAACGTTCTTGTCCTCCTCGAGGACACCCAAGGTATCCCAAAAACCATCCGTGACCTCGATGCTGATCTGACTTGAGCGCCGAAGATCCTTGGCCTCACCTAGATAGACCACGATCGTGTGGGGATAGTCGACACGAGCATACCGACCCAGCAACCCAATGGAATGGGGGCCGCAGTCGAAGGCAAGGTGAGCCCATGTACCACGATCAATGTGGAAGTGTTTGGTGACGCCATTCAACTCCAAGAACCACAGAAGATCCAGGTCTTGGCAGTCCTCGAGAAAGTGGATGGTGTCGAACGCGACCATGGCGTACACCGGCTCCGGGCACGGCTGCAGCCGGACATGGCTCTCGTCCGACACGGCGCTCCAGGGGGAGTGCGCTGGCCCCGCAACGGCGCGAACCAGCCATGTGACGTCCATATCACAATCCCTCGGCAGCCTTACCTCGTACCACCTGGCTCGGGGATCTACCAACGACCAACCACCACCCGCATTGTACAACACCCCGTTGAACCAGATCTGGAAGCCGGATATGCTGTTTGGATCTCCGTCCCACTTCCAAGAAAGTCCGCGCGCCAGTGGATCGATCGCCGCTGGTGGAGGGGCCGCGCCAAGCGACACATCATAAGGAGCAAGCATCATCGGATCCTCGCGGCCGTAGGTAGTCACCAGGCCACTGGTGTCCAGCGCCGCCCCCAAAGGCTTGATCGCCACGTCGATCTCGAAGCCGCTCCCCGGCAAAGGGTGCGGTGTTCCATCCCATTTGTCTCTGCGATACTTTCCCGAGAAATTGCCCAGTTCGGTGAGCACCCGCTCCGGGGACCAACCCAAACAATCTCCCTGGATCTCCAGCTCCTCGTCTCCAGGGACGGGCACCACCACCTTCCTGTCGCCGCTGGCCCAGGGACCGATGTTGGCTACACCTGCTGCCGCCTCCAGGAAGCCCCTCTCCAACTCACCGCCGGGCACCTGGACAGCACGGGCGCCCTCAAGAGACGCGTAACAGTAGACGTCGGTGTAGCCGCCGGGCACGGCCATTCCAAGCAGCTCTACCTGCAAGTGCGTAGCCAGGGTCTGAGGGCAATCCTCCCCAACAGACGTGCCCACCTTGATGCTGGGCTGCCTTCCCCAGGGATTGACCGCCTCCACCCAGACAGTGCAGGGTCCGGGGGACGGCGCAGGAAACTCGACCCAGACCCAGCTGCCGGCTCCCGGCTCCACCTCGGCGATCAGGCGGGGGTCCTGCCAAGGTTCCACAAGGTACCACACCTCGTAGCGCTCTTCGTTGTCGGCATCGTCCATCCACACCAGCCTTACGGTGCAGTCATACACATGGGCATAGAGTATGGACGGCGCAGCAGGGGGTGAGCCCATCATTGCGAGGGCCATAATATCCCTGGGCGAGATGAGAGGATCTGCCGGGAGGACGCGAAGCCGCTGGCCAGTTGACGGAGGCTGCGCGCCTCCGTCCGGGGGCTGGGTACCACCGGTGGGCAACCTCGGCCCGACCGGCGGGCCCTCAGGGCCCGGCGCCACCTTGGACCGCGGAGGAGGAAGCACGACCTCGCTGCCCGGGGGCGGCTCTTGACCACCCAAGCCAGGGTTCAACTGCCGCGCGGTCTCTGGGTCGACATCGTAGGCCGTGGCGATGTCATCCAGCGTCTGACCCTCCTCCACCGTCACCACCCGGGCGGGGTCGTCAGGACCCGGCCTCTCCACGCCGCCCACGTTCACCGGCCAACTGTCCCCTATGATGCCCATAGCGTTCACCGCCCGCACATAAACCATGTGCAGACCTTGGGTCACAAGCAGATTGAAGGAGACGTGGAGAGGTGAGACACCCTCCGGAACGTGGCTCTCCTTCGTCTCTATCAGCTGCCCATCAACCCACAGTTCGGCCCGCGCTATGGGTACGGCGCCGAAGGCGGTGGCCGAGACGGGGAGGTAACTCCCCGCCAGGGTCGAGATGCCGGAGTCAGGGTAGGTGATGGTCACGCTCGGCGGCTCAAACTGCGCCCG